>DALYJJ010000008.1:0-42869 GCA_031969915.1 Bryobacteraceae bacterium
CGGCCGGCGGCGACGAGCGCGGCGAGGGGTTGGGTGAGGTGTTTGTGGATGATGCGCTTGAGTTGGCGGGCGCCGAACTCGCGGCTGGCGCCGCGCTCCAGGAGGAAGCGGCGGGCCTCCTGGGTCAGTTCGATCCGAAACGCGCGCGGGCCCAGGCGGCTGACGATATGGGACTGCAACTGCTCCAGGTGGAGGTCGAGAATCGCTTCGAGCGAGGCGTCGGTGAGCGGGTAGTAGGTGATCGAGGCATCGATGCGGTTCACGAACTCGGGTGAGAAACGGCGGCGCACGGCGCTCATCGCGATGGCCTCGAGGCGCTGGGACGCGCCCGCCTCCGGGGGCAGCATGCCGCCGAAGCCGAAGCCGCGGTTCAGTTCGCGGAACATCTCGCGGGCTCCGAGGTTGCTGGTGAGGAAGATGAGCGATCCTTCGAAGTTCACGGTGGTGTTATCGCCCAGGCGCAGGGTGGCGCGGTCGAGGACTCCCAGCAGGAGACGGGTGAGAGAGGCGGCGGCCTTCTCGATCTCGTCGAACAGGACGATGGAGAGCGACGACCGGTCGCTGGTGACGGCGTTGAGCTTGGCCTGGGTGAGCAGCGGATGGGTTTCGCGGTGGCCGAGGTATCCGGGGGGCGCGCCGATGAGCTTCGCCACCTCGTGTTCCATCTGGAACTCGCCGCAATCGACGCGCAGCACGTGCCGGCTGGTTCCGTGGAGCGATTCAGCGAGCGCTTCGACGGTGCGGGTTTTTCCCGTGCCGGTGGGCCCGAGCAGGAGGAAGACCCCCACGGGGCGTCCTTCGGGCGAGAGCCCGGCCTGATACATCGTCACGTACGGAACGATGGATTCCACGGCCGCCGGCTGCCCGACAACGCGGGAGGCCAACTGGGCGGCGAGGTCGCTTGGTTCGGGCGCGGTCCGCGTTCGAATCGTCACAGGAGTGCTTCGCATGGAAAGCCTGCCTTTCGACCGCTGATTATGGCAGCGTGCCTCCGAGCGTTCGGGCGCGGATGGGCCCGCTCCGGCCGGCGCGCCGGGAGTCCAAGCTCAAAAGAAGAAATGACTTACGGGCGAACCGGAGCCCCGCGAAATTTTCTTGGAAATTGCGTGACTGGCAAAAAGGAGGGAACTACTTGTGACGGTAGGTGATCCGCCCTTTGGTCAGATCGTAGGGCGACATCTCTAGCGTGACCCGGTCGCCGGCCAGCACGCGGATGCGGTTGCGCCGCAGTTTTCCCGCCAGGTGCGCCAGCACCACCCGGTCCTGATCCAACTGCACACTGAACAAGCCGCTCGGGAACTTCTCGACGACCGTGCCGGTGACTTCAATGCTGTCTTCTTTACTCATTCGCCTCCTGGACCCAATCCCACTTCCAGCAAGTATAACGCAGCATCGCCAAACGATTCACAGCGAAAACATTACGGTTACAACGCGGCTCCGTAGCCGGTTCGTTGTCCCTCGGCGGGGTGTCCTAGCGGAACCCCTCGATCAGCATGAGGTCGTTTACGGCGCGGTCCAAATGAGTGACGATCATCCGTACCCCATCTCGCGTCACCGCCAACCCGGCATACCCGCTCACGGGCGGGCGCGCCAAAGGGCGAACCGCGAGCACGCGCCCCGTTTCGAACTCGAGCCGCCGCACTTCGGTCCCCTGCCGCGGCACGAAATACACGCCGCGCGAGGTGACCGTCCAGGCTCTCCAGAAACCGCCTTCTTCCAGTCCTCGCACCAGGCGCTCTTCGCCACCGTGCGGCTTCACCGACCAGATTCCCTGCTTGCCCTGGTTGCGTGTGAAGTAGAGCAGTTTGCCGTCGGGCGACTCGAAACTTTCGAACCCTTCGCCCTGCGTCACCTGTCTGGCCTCACCACCCGCCAGCGGCTGCTTCCAGATGGTCCGCGTCCCCGTGCGGTTGGTTGCGAAGTAAATCCACTTGCTGTCCGCGGACCATGACGGCAGAAACTCCGCTGCGTCGGACTCAGTGACTCGCCGCATTCCGGTTCCATCGGGGTGCATGACGTAGATGTCCGGGCTACCGCTCGCCCGCGAGTCGAAGGCGATCCACTGACCGTCGGGCGACCATCGGGGCGAACCCGCCGCCGGTCCTCGAAACGACGTCAGCCGGAGCGGGGCGCCATCTCCCTGGGCGCCGGTGATCCAGATTTCTTCCGTACCGCTCCGCTTCGACGCGAACACGAACCGGGAGCCGTCGGGCGAAAACGACGGGCTGTGATCGTCGCGCGAGGAGTCCGCCAGCGCCGCCGGCGCCGCGGCTGCGGAGTACAGGTATAAGTTGGCGTCGGTGAACTGCTCGGTGAACGCCAACCGCCGTCCGTCTCGCGAGACCGCGGGCGCGAAGGCGGTAAGGCTGGAGGTCGACACCCGCTGCGGCGTTCCGCCCCGCGCCGGGACGCGCCACAGTTGGTCGCCGTCGCCGCGGTTGGCGGCAAATACGATCTCCTTGCCGTCGCCCGTCCAGGCGTGCCCGTTCAAGGGGCGCCGGTCAAACGTGAGGCGTCGCGGTTCCCCACCGTTCACCCCCACGACCATGGCTTCCCGCGCGGACAACGTAAAACTCCGCTGAAACGCGATCGACTCGCCGTCCGGGGAGAACTTGGGAAAGCTGTCGGAGTAAGTTCCGGCAACCGTGACTTGCTTTCTCGTCCCATTTGTCAGGTCATGGAGAAAGATCTGGTTTCGGCCGTTTGCATCCGCGACGCCGGCGATTGCCAACCGGCGGCCGTCCGGCGACCAAGAGAACCCCGGCCCTGCCTCGCCCACCAGATGCTCCGCGCCGCCGAGTGCGGGGATGAGATAGATTCGAACCTTCCCCTCGTCACGCCGCTGGAACGCAATCCGTCTCCCGTCCGGCGACCACGCGGGGTACTCTTCGTTGCCCGGCGTATCGGTCAGCCGCACGGGGTCCCCTTGGTCGACCACCTTTACATAGAGGTCGCGCTGGCGGTTCCTCGCGAGGTCGTTGGGGTTGCGATTTCCGTCCCAGACAAAGGCGATATGGCTCGCGTCGGGCGAAAACGTCACCATGTCCTTGCTGCCCGCAAACGTCGTGAGCGGGACTACGTACATCGGCCGCTCTTCGGCCGCCGGGCGCAGCCAGAGGAACGCGGCGAGCGCGCCGGCGGCGACGGCGCCCCCGACGGCCCACGAGATCCATCGCCGGGGAGCGCGCGGCGGCGGCGGGACGGCGGCTTGCGCCATTGCCGGCGCCTCCCACTCAACGGGAGCGACGAACCGGTAGCCCTGCTTCGGCACGGTCTCAATGAAGCGAGGCTGCCGGGCCGAATCCCCCAACGCCTCCCGCAGCCGGTTGACCATGACGTTCAGGCTGTGCTCGAACTGCACGTGGGTGTTGTCCGGCCACAACAGGCGGGAGAGTTCCTGCCGGGTAACTAAGTCGCCGCGCCGCTCCACCAGGGCCTCCAGAATCTGTAGCGCCTGCGCGGGCACCTTGAGCCGGACTCCGCCCTTGGTAAGTTCGTGCGATGCGAAGTCGGCAACGAACACGCCGAAGCGCGCCGTCTTCGAAGGCCTCACTGCCAGCATGGGAGTGGGGTCGAGTCTAGCACAGGCGGCCCGCAGCGGCCAAGAGATCCGCACGAGTATTCATCCAAGAATCATCAGTTTGCCGTTTGACCTGGAAATTGACATGACAACCTCGGGGCTTCGTAAGAGACTCTCTAAAAGCCAACTGGGCTTTGGGAAATCACCAATGAAGAGACTGTTTGGAATCGCCCTGCTCGGAGCGATCACCCTCTTTGCGGCCGGCCCATCCGCCGGTGTCTGGAAAGCTAATCTCGCGAAGAGTAAGTTCGACCCAGGTCCTGCTCCCAAGAGCATCACACATACCGTTTCTACGGATGGCGACTGGGAGGTCCTCAAGATCGACCGCACGGACGCGAAGGGTACGTCCAGTACCACCACTAACCGCTGGAAGTGGGACGGCAAGGAGTACCCGTACAAGGGCTCCGATAACATCCCCGGAGTGACGATAACCGCAACCCGGAAGGGGAGCGTTTCGGAATCCACCTTCCGGCGGGACGGCAAAGTCACGCTGACGGTCAAGACGGTGTTGTCCGCTGACGGCAAAACCCGAACCTCTACCCAGACCGGGATCAACCCGGAGGGAAAAGCAGTCAAGAACGTAGTGGTGTTCGAGAAGCAGTGACCAGGAGACCCCCATGACGAGGAGGACAACGTGCCTGATCGCGCTGGCCTTTGCCGGCGCTTCCTACCTATCAGCCCAAACAGCCAATCCCGTGCAGTGGTACACGGGAACCGCTTCGAAGGTGAAGCCCGGGATGATGGACGCCTACCTGAAACAGATGGCCACTTTGAAGAAGGTGTACCAGTCTCGGAAGGACGCCGGAGAGATCAAGAGTTGGGCGCTGTACCGCGTGATCGCACCCACCGGAGCGAGTAATGAGTTCGACGTGGTCAGCATGATTCTTTGGCCGAAGCGAGCCGAGATCGACCCCGACGTTCTTGCCAAGATGAATGCCCCGCACTGGCAGAAAGTAGGGATGAGCCAGGCTCAGTTCGGAGCCCAGATGCGCGAGATCTCGACGATTGTCCGCACCTCCGTCTCCGTCCGGCACATGGACGCCGGCACGTTCGGCGTCGGCGACCTGATCCGCGTCGACTACGTGAAGCTTGAACCCGGCACGATGGGCGAGTACATCAATCGGCTCCGTACCGTTTACAAGCCCATCAACGAAGCCGATATCCAGGGCGGAACCCTCAAGGCGTGGGCGATGCATTCCTTCGTCTACCCCGCCGGCGCCGACCGCACCGCCGATGCTTACACCATCCACGCCTTTAGCAGCTCCGACCAGATGTTTGCGCGCGGTCCAGGGGGCGCGGCGGCCTTCGCCAAGGTGCATCCCAACGTGAACTATCTGGAGACCACCAACCGCCAGAACGAGATTCGTAAGTTGGTGCGCTCGGTCGCGCTCAAGCAGATCGACGGGATCTAAGGAGAAATCGAATGAACATCAGAATCCTTGGAGCCGCCGCGCTCGCCGCCTTCAGCCTGCACGCCCAGCAGCAGGCGCCTCAAATGAACGAGTGGTACTCACACATCGCCTACAAGGTGAAACCGGGCATGGGTGAAGCCTTCGTGAAGCACATGGCCGTCGTCAAGAAGTTCGCTCAGTCCCGCAAGGACGCCGGCCAGATCAAGAACTGGGGCGTTTACCGCGTCATTGCGCCATCCGGCGCTGCACAAGACGTCGACTACGTCTCCCTCGTCGCCTGGCCCAAGCGCGCCGAGATCGATCCTGATGTCCTTTCCAAGATGAACGCTCCCCACTGGCAGAAAGCGGGAACCACGCAGCAGCAGTGGGTGACGCAGCTCAACGAACTCGCCACCATCGTTCGGACCTCGGTCACCGTCCGCCGCGCTGAGGCCGGCACGCTCGGCGTCGGTGACCTGCTCCGGGTCGATTACGTCAAAATCGCGCCGGGTGAAGGGGGAGAGTACCTGAATCGCGAACGCACCATTCATAAGCCCCTCCACGAAGCGCGCATCAAGGACGGCGGTATGAAAGGCTGGGCGCTGCACACCTACGTCTTCCCGGCGGGAGAAGAACGCGTGGCCGACGCATTCACCATCCAGACCTTCACCAACTCGGACCAGATGTTCGGCGGCCCTGGCCCTGGCGCCGGCGCCGGTCTTTTCGTGAAGGTGCATCCCAACGCGAACTACCTGCAAACGGTGAACCGGCAGAACGAGATCAGAAAGATCGTCAGGTCCATCGCTCTGAAACACGTCGACGGGCTCTGACCTACTCCTTCAACCACCCGGTGACCGGCGCGGGCGCACTTACTTGCCCGCGCCCGTCTTCCGGCCCCCACGCTGAAAGAGGCGGGGTGCAAAGTCCTGCAGGTTCCTGCGCCAAGTCTGCCATTCGTGATCCGTGTCCGGGGACTCGGAGTAGACGTGCGCGATCTTCGCTTCTTCGAGAGCCGCGTGCAATCTACGGATGCCCTGCTTGAACCGCTCCGGCTCCGCTGAACCCACTCCAAGCCACAACAGGTGCACGCGCTGTGCGAAGGCCGCCGGATCCGCCATCGCGCCCTGGAAGGCGGTCTTCAAGTCGAGCTTCTCGGTCCCCGGCGCAAGCAGATTGCTCGCCCCGCTGAACCCTCCGATGTGCGAGAAGAGGTCGAGATGGCGGAAGGTGACGTGGAAGGTCTGCATACCCCCCATGGAGAGACCCGCCATGGCACGATGATCGCGGTTGGCGATGGTGCGGAAGGTTGCGTCGACGAAGGGAATCAGCGCCTGCGTCACATCGTCCTCAAACGCCGACATTCGCTCCTCCATCGCCTTCCGCATTTCGGGTGAACCCGGCGCCCTGCCGCGCAGGTCCGCCGGTACGGCCCCGGCCCGCCGCGCGTAGCCGTTCGCCATGACCACGATCATGGGTTTGGCCTTGCCCTCGGCGATCAGGTTGTCGAGGATGAAATTCGCCCTCCCCTGCCGTGTCCAGCCGCTCTCGTCCTCGCCTCCGCCGTGCTGCAGATAGAGCACCGGGTAGCGCTCCTTCAACAGCCGGTCGTATGCGGGGGGCGTGTAGACCAAGGCATGCCGCCACGTGCCGGTAACCTTGGAGTGGTACCAGACTTCCCGCACCTGCCCGTGGGGAACGTCCTGGGGATGATAGTAGGTCGCGCCCGCCTCCGGCACCTCGACGGCGCTCGCCCACTTACTTCCGCCAAAATAGGCCGTGCTGGCCGGATCCGCCACTTCGGCCCCGTCAACGATCACCGTGTAATAGTGGAGCCCTGGAGCGAGCGGGGGCGTGACGAAGGTCCAGAACCCGTCCGCCTGCTTCTCCATCTCCGCTTTGGGGCCGCTCCAGAAGTTGACGCGCACTTTGTTCGCCTCGGGGGCCCTGAACCGGATCTCCACGCGCCCTTTGCCGTCGACGCGCGGATACGGGGCGTCCATGACATTAGACGACGCGGGTCTGAATTCTTCGGTGGACTGAGCCAGGCAGCATCCGGCTGCAAGCGCCGCGACAATGGATATCGTTCGCATGGGAAACACTCCTAACCGGGAGCGTATGGAAACCGCGGGAAGCATCGGCTCACACGCCCCTCGAAACCTCCGTGGATCATATCGAAACGCAAGAGTGCCGGAAAGGTCCGGATTTTTTGTCGTAGGGACACCGCTTTTTTCCGCGCGAAAGGCTCCCGCGGCGGCCGATCTTGCTTTACCTTGGAAGGGGTAAGACCAAATTGCGAACGCTGAAGGAAAAGGGGGTCCTGGTCACTGGGGCGGGCCGGGGCATCGGGAAGCGTCTGGCGATCGGTTTTGCTCGCGCGGGGGCGCGTGTGGGGCTCCTGGCGCGAAGCAAGGCGGAGCTGGATCTGGCGGACCTCGAAATCGAACACGCGGGCGGGGTGTCGCTACGCCTGCGGGCTGACGTGCGTGATTACGAACAGGTGTCGGCCGCGGTGGAGCGAATGCGGGTGCACTACGGGGGCGTCCACGTTCTGGTGTGCGCCGCGGCGGTGCAGGGGCCGATCGGTCCCCTTGCCGAGACCCCGCCGAAGCAGTGGGTGGAGACGCTCGAGACCAATCTGATTGGAGTGGTGCACGCCGTCCGGGCGGCGCTGCCGCACATGATCGAACACCGCAGCGGCAAGATCATCGTGCTTTCGGGCGGCGGGGCGGCGTCGGCGCGGCCGTACTTCTCGGCGTACGCCACGGCCAAGGCCGGACTGGTGCGCCTGGTGGAGACGATTGCCGAAGAGGTGCGGGACCACAACGTACAAATCAACTGCATGGCGCCTGGCGGCACCTACACCAACATGACCGACGAAATCCTGCGCGCGGGGGAACGGGCCGGCTGGAAAGACAGCGAGGACGCGCGGCAGGTGCGCCTCACGGGCGGCGTGAGCCCGGAGAAACAGATCGCGCTGGCGCAGTTCCTGGCCTCGGAGAAATCAAACCACGTGAGCGGCAAGCTGATCCACGTGAACGACGACTGGAAGCGCCTGGAGAGCTCCAACGTGCATCCCGAGCTGTTCACGCTCCGGCGCGTGCAGAAGATCTGACGATCAGAAGCCGATGTACTGGACTTCCTCCTCGAGGAGCAAACCGTAGTCGTCCCTGACGCGCGTCTTCAGCTCTTCAATCACGGACCGCAGCTCGCGCGCCGTGCCGAACCCCTCGTTGTAGATGAGGTTCGCATGATAGTCGGCCACGCGAATGCCGCCGTTGCGCAGCCCCTTCGCGCCGACCTGCTCGAGGAAATACGCAGAGGGCACCTTCCCCTCGCGAATCACTTTTGCCGGCACGCGCGAGGCGACGCCTTCCGGTAGTTCCGCCAGGATCAGGTTCTTGAAGATGCTGCCGGCGCACCGCATGGTGGGCGGGTACTTCTGATTGCGGATCTGCAGGATCTCGTCCGCGGTGCGGCGCAGCTCGTCCTCGGACGCGGGCGTCATGGCGAGGCGCGCGGAGAGAATCACCCACTCCTTGTTTCGCTTGAACGTGCTCTCGCGGTAGCGGAATTCACAGGCCTGGTTCGGAATCTCCCGCACCACGGAGCCGTCGAAAAACCGCACGCTCTCCACGCGCTCGGAGATGGAATGGCCGTACGCGCCCGCATTGCCGTAGATGGCCGCCCCCAGAGAGCCCGGAATTCCGGTCATTGTCTCGAGGCCCTGGAGGCCGAGGCCGATCGAGAAGTCCACCACGGCCTGCAACTCGCCGCCCGCGGCGGCGGCGATGGCCGTTCCGTCCGCGTGCAGATCGGTCGCGGTGTAGCGCAGGACGACGCCGCGGAATCCCTCGTCGGAAACCACGAGGTTGGTCCCGCCGCCGATGACCACGTGCGGCAGCCCGCTCTCGCGCGCCGCTGCCAGCGCAGCGGTAAAGGCCCGCTGGTCCGAGGACTCGCAGAAGAGGTCCGCCGGGCCGCCGATGCCGAACCGGGTATAGCCGCTGAGGAGTGCGTTCTCGCGAACCGTGAGAGAGGGGATCGAGTGGAAGCGCGAACGCGCTTCGAAAAGGACGGACATCTGCTCCGATTATAGTGGACGCGGTGTATCGTTCCGGCCTCACCGTGGATCGCGGCAACGCGCGCTTTGTGCGGCTATAGTTGAGGCATGGTGCGGTATGCGGGCTTTCCGGCGGAAGGCATCGAATTCCTGCGCAAGCTGGAACGCAACAACCGGCGCGAGTGGTTTCAGGCGCGGAAGGAGCAGTTCGAAACGCAGGTACGCGCGCCGATGCTCGAGTTCGCGGCTGCCCTGAACCGCGAGCTGGCCGCTTTCGCGCCGCTCTACATGCGGGAACCGAAGGAGGCGCTGTACCGCATCTACCGCGACACGCGCTTCAGCGCCGACAAGACTCCGTACAAGACGCACATTGCGGCGCTGTTCCCGCGCATCGGAATGCCGCGCAGCGGGGCCTCCGGACTGTATGTCGGCATCTCGCACAAGGGCGTCGAGGTGGCCGGGGGCGTGTATGTGCCGAGCGCGGAGGACCTGCGGAAACTGCGCGCGCTCCTGGCTGAGCGGCACGAGGAGTTTCGCGCGCTGGTGCGCAAGCCAGCGCTGAAGAAGCTGATGGGCGAGTTGCAGGGCGAACGGCTCACCCGGGCGCCGAAGGGCTGGCCGTCCGGCCATCCGGCCGAGGATCTTCTGCGCGCGAAGCAGTGGTACTTCGGCGTGGAGTTGGAAGCGGCGCTGGCCACGACGCCGAGGCTGCTGCCCGAAGTCGCCGCACGATTCCGCGCCATGGCCCCGGCGGTCGAGTTCCTGAACCAGGCGTTTGTACGCAAGAAGGCGCCCGCGCTATTTGCCTGACTTGCCGCCGCCGCCGTCCACCACCAGGTTGTTCGTGACGGAGAAAGCGCCCGTAACGGTGTTGGCCTGGATGCCGGCGATGTTCTTGTCGCCCTCGCGCGCCACCGCGCCTTCGAGCGTCACGTTGCCGTTCTTCACAATGATGTGAATCGGCGGTACGGCCCGCAGCGCGTACATCTGGAGCGCGGGGTGGCGGTAGATGGCCGCGAAGGCGGCGAGGCGGATGCGGTCGTCGTTCGGCGACACGGGCAGCACTTCGATCTGGTTCACGACCTTGTCCACGCCTTCGATGTCCCGGACGGAACGCTCGGCATCGGTCTTCAGGGTGGGCCTCGTGACCTGGCCGAAGAGCGTGACGGTGCTTCCGTCCACTGTGTACGCCATGTTGTCGAACACGCCGTAGAACGGCAGCATCACCAGTTCATGCCGGACCTGCCGCACGATGCGGTTCCGGCTCCGCTCCGCCGGGGTGCCGGTTTGCGCGGAGAGCAGCGCCGCGGCCAACAAGGTAAGGGAAACCACTCGCATTCCTGAACCTCCGGTTCTACGCTCTTCATAGATCCAGGTACGAGGTAGTTTGCTTCCCGGATTGCTCCTTTCTGCAAGCTGCACCTTTTTACTTGGTAAAAAACACCCGGCTGGGAAGGGGCGCTGTGAGTTTCAATCACTTTGCAGGGGTGGCCGCGGGATTGCTGGAGAGAGAACGGGAGCGAACGCCATGCCCACGACCACTCTGTCTCACGATCGCCGCTATCTGTGCTCAGAGCTCGTCACCGTCCAGTGGTCCCTGGAGCGGGGCCCGACCCGCGAAACGACCGCGAACCTCGAAGAGATCTGGTCGACAGGAGCGGTGGTGCTGTCGGAGACCCGGATCCCGGAGAATGTCCCGGTTCGAATACAAACCGCTACGGTGGTGCTGACAGGCTCGGTGCGCTCGAGCCTGGATTCGATGTTGGGGAACTTCGTTGAGATCGACTTCGCGCCGTCGTGCCTCTGGGATCCCGGCGTCTACCTGCCGGAGCACCTGCTGGACCCGGCGGTGCTGCTGGGCTTTCCGACCATGGCTCCGGCGGCCTGAGGCCGGGCGCGTGATTTAACAAGCACCGGTATTGCCGCCACGGGGGTACCCGCTCTACACTTCCAGTACAACAACTGGAGTCCGCCATCGCGCGGCGTCGACTCCGGTGGGAGCACAGGCCTGTGGCTCGCTTCAGGGCGTCTCCGTGCGGCCGGTTCATTGGGGGTAAGGATCCGCACGGAGACGTTCTCCCCTTCTGTTGATTCAGACGTTCAAAACGCGCGGGCGTTGTGCCGCAGTTGCAACATCCGTGAGGCGTCTCAGATCATCCCCAGGACCGCGTTGATGAGGATCGCGACCATGCCGATGGGGATCATCCAACGCCAGCCGATGTTCATCAACTGGTCATAGCGGAAGCGGGGAAACGTGGCGCGAATCCAGATCATGGTGTAGACCATCACCGACACCTTGAAGAAGAACCAGAAGAAGCCGATGGCGGCGGCATTGACGGCGGGAATCGCCATCAGCCCGGCGAGCAGGACCAGCACGGCGCCGAATGCCATGAGTCCGACGGCTTGCGGGCGGCTGACGAGGCGGCGTGCGAGCGGGAACGATAAGACGCCGCCGGCGAGAAACACGCCCACCGGGACGAGATAGTTCAACGGCTCCAGCCAGCCGACGTTGGGGAACGGGCGCAGCCAGCCGCCGAGGAAGAGCGTCACGGCGACGGAACAGACGATGAAGATGTTGGCGTATTCGGCGAGGAAGTAGAGGGCCCAGCGGAAGCCGCTGTACTCGGTCATGAAGCCGGCCACGAGTTCGCTTTCCGCCTCCGGCAGGTCGAAGGGGGCGCGGTTGGTCTCGGCGATGGCGGAGATGAAGTAGACCAGGAACGGCACGAGCATGAAGCCGTAGTTGTCGAAGGCGAACCAGACGCCGCGCTGCTGCTGCGCGTTCACGATGCCCACCATGCTGAGAGTGCCGGCCATCATCACGCCGCTCAAGAGCGCGAGCGACAACGCCACTTCATAGCTGACGAGCTGCGCCGCGCTGCGCAGTGCGCCGAGCAGCGGGTAGTGGGAATTCGACGACCAGCCCCCGAGGATGATGCCCAGGATGCCCACCGAGGACATGGCCGAGATCACCAGCAGGCCGACGTTGACGTCCGCGACGCGAAGCTGCGCGCTGAAAGGAATGACCGTGAAGGAAGTGAGCGCGGTGACGGTGGAAATGACGGGCGCCGTCCAGAAGATCCAGCGGTCCGAGGCGGTGGGGATGATGTCTTCCTTGAGCAGCAGCTTGAGCGCGTCGGCGATGGGCTGGAGGAGGCCGTGCGGGCCGACGCGCATGGGGCCCAGGCGCACCTGCATGTCGGCGAGCACCTTGCGCTCCACGAGTACGATGTAGCCGGCGAGGAGCGGGAACGCGCCGATGATGACCACGGTCATCACGAGGGGCAGGAACAGGGGATGTTCAAGGATGGCGTTCATGGGTTACCTGGCCAACGAGATTTGCGCGAAGCGGAGGAACGGCTCCGGGTAGAGTCCGATCGCGAGGGTCATCACGCCGGTGAGCGCGAGCGCCACGCGCAGGCCGGTGCTCGACGCGAGGGGTACGGTGTCCGCCTGCTCGGAGACGAACATGCTCTTGACGATGCGGAAGTAATAGTAGATCGCCACCGCGACGTAGAGCGTGGCCACCACGGCGAGCACGTAATGCTTGGTCTGAATCAGCGAGAGGAATATGTAGTACTTGCCGATGAAGCCGGCGGTGGGCGGAATGCCCGCCAGCGAGAGCAGGAAGATCAGCATGAGCACCGCGTAGCCCGGGCTCTTGTGCATCAGGCCGCCCAGGTCATCCAGGTCTTCGCCGATGATGTCCTTGCGCCGTAGCGCGGTGATCACCAGGAACGCGCCCAGGTTCATGAAGGTGTAGACCAGCACGTAGACCAGGACGCCGGTGACGCCGGTTTCATTGCCCGCCACGATTCCCAGCAGCATGTAGCCGGCGTGCGAGATGGAGCTGTAGGCGAGCAGGCGTTTGATGTTGCTTTGGGAGATCGCGGCCAGGTTGCCCACGGTCATGCTGAGGATCGCGACGGCGATCAACAGCGGCTCCCAGACCTCGCGCTGGCTGGCGAGCGGTCCCAGGAACATGCGGAGCAGAAACACGAACGACGCGGCCTTGGAGCCCACCGAGAGATACGCGGTCACGGTGGTGGGCGCGCCCTCATAGGCGTCGGGGGCCCACATGTGGAAGGGCGCGGCGGAAATCTTGAAGAGTAGTCCGACGGCGGTGGTGACGAGGGCGAGGAAGACGAGGGGATCCCACGGTTCGCGCTGGGCCACGGCCTGCGCGATATCTCGCAGTTTGGTGGAGCCCGAGATACCGTAGAGGATCGAGAACCCGTAGGCGAGGAAGCCGGTGGAGAATGCGCCCAGCAGCAGGTATTTCACGGCCGCCTCATTCGAGCGCTTCTCGCCGCGCAGGAACCCGACCATCACGTAGAAGCTGAGGGCCATCAGCTCCAGGCCGATGAGCAGGGTGACCAGTTCGGTGCCCGCGGCCAGGAAGAACATGCCGCACTGCGCGAGCAGGATCAGCCCGTAGAACTCTCCATGATGTTCGCCTTCGATCTCCAGGTACTTGTAGGAGACCAGGGCGACGACGAGGGCGGAGACGATGAAGATGGCGTTGAAGAAGAGCGCAAAACCGTCGATGGTCAGGGCGCCCCGGAAGCCCACGATCTCGGCGGCGCCGGACTGCCGCAGGTACATGTACTGGCGCCACAACGCGGCGGCTGTGAAGCCGAGCCCGATCACGACGAACAGCAGCAGACGCTTCCGCTGCCGCGGCTCCGGGAAGACCCAGAAATCGAAGAGCAGGATGGCGCAGCCGAACAGGGCCAGGAGAATGCCCGGCAGCAGCACGAAGTGATCGGTGGACGTGTAGAACTGGCTGAAGTTCATCGGTGCGCCTCCGCGGCCTGGGGCGCCGGCGCCGGCGCGGCTTTCGCTTCGAAGTAGCCGGGGCGGACGCGCTCGACGATGCGCGCCACCGGCTTCTCGAGGATCTCGAAATAAGGTTTGGGGTAGACGCCGATCCACACCGCCCAGACGATGAGCGGGGCGAAGACGGCGAGCTCGCGCAGGGAGAGGTCGGGGAGGCCCTTGTTCTTCTCGTTGGTCACCTCGCCGAGCATGGTCCGCTGGTAGAGCCAGAGCAGGTACGCCGCGCCGAGGATCACGCCGAGGGAGGCCAGCACGGCCCACCAGCGGTTGGCTTCGAACGCGCCTTGCAGGATGGTGAACTCACCCACGAAGCCGTTGAGCAGCGGCAGGCCCGCGGAGCTGAGCATGGCGAAGGCGAACACCTTGGCGTAATTGGGCATCACGTGCGCGAGTCCGCCGTACTCGGAGATGGCGCGTGTGTGGCGCCGTTCATAGATCACGCCGACCACCAGGAAGAGCATGCCCGTCGAGATGCCATGGTTGATCTGCTGGATGATGCTGCCCGCGATGCCGTTCGGGTTCATGGCGAAGATGCCGAGTGTGCAGAAGCCCAGGTGGCTGACCGACGAATAGGCCACGAGCTTCTTCCAATCCTGCTGCATGAGGCTGACCAGCGCGCCGTAGAGGATGCCGGCGAGCGAGAGGACGGCCAGCACGTTGACGATCGTCGAGTCCATTGACGCCTGCGGCAGCAGGGGCAGGGAGAAGCGCAGGAAGCCGTAGGTGCCCATCTTGAGGAGCACGGCGGCCAGGATCACGGAGCCCGCCGTGGGGGCCTCGACGTGGGCGTCCGGCAGCCAGGTGTGGAAGGGGAACATCGGCACCTTGATCGCGAAGCCGATGAAGAACGCCCAGAACACCCACTGTTGCAGGCCGAGCGTCATGTTGAGCTTGAGGAGCTCGGAGATCTCAAACGTGTACGTGCCGAACTGCGCGTGGTACTGGAAGAACAGCGTCAGGATGCCGAGCAGCATGAGCACGGAGCCGGCCAGCGTGTAGAGGAAGAACTTGATCGCCGCATAGAGCTTGCGCGGCCCGCCCCAGACGCCGATCAGGAAGTACATCGGGACGAGGACCACTTCCCAGAACACGTAGAAGAGCAGGAAGTCGAGCGACAGGAAGACGCCGAGCATGCCGGTCTGCTGGAGCAGGAGCATCGAGTAGTAGCTCTTGAGGCGGTCTTCGACGGCGGTCCACGAACAGAGGATGGCGACGGCGCCGACCAGCGTGGTGAGCAGCACGAGCAGGAGGCTGATGCCGTCGATGCCGATGGCGTAATTCGCGCCGATGGCCTTGATCCACTCGACGCGCTCGACCATCTGAAAATCGCCGTTCGCTTTGTCGAAGGGCCCGAGCAGCAGCAGGGAGACGCCGAAGCCGGCGAGGCCAACGATGTTCGCCCAGATCTTGATCAGGCGCTTCTGGGAGGACGGCAGGAACAGCAGCACCAGCAGGCCGGCGAGCGGCGTGAAGAGGACGAGGCTCAACAGATGTTCGTTCATGCGTTCACCTCACCCACGCGTAGTAACCGAAGATCGCCGCGACGCCGAGCATGAAGACGAGGGCGTAGCTTTGTACCAGCCCGCTGTGGGCGAGGCGCATGGGGTACGAAAGGATCTTGACGGTGAAGCCCGAGAGGCGGACGAAGCCGTCGATGATCCACGCGTCCCACCACATGGAGAGGGTCGAGGAGAAGCGGGTGAGCCAGCCGGCGCCGTTCACGCCGCCGTCGACCACGCGCTGGTCGAACTTGGAGAGGAGCATGCCGCCGCCCTTGGCCGCGCCGTTGACGAACAGGAAATCGTACAACTCATCGACGTACCACTTGTTGTAGAGGATCCGGTGCAGGGCGGGCGCGTTGGGGACGGCTTCGGGCCGGATCAAGTAGAGATAGCGCGCGAGCAGAATGCCGCCGACGCCGATCGCGACCGAGAGTCCCATCAGCAACCACTCGATGGACGTGTCGTGATGCGCCGCCTCGTGGGCCGTTTCCGCGCCGTGGGCGGCGTGTGCGGCGAAGACGGGCGCGAGCCAGTGCTCGAAGGCGCGGAATCCTTCGCCGAACATGGACCACAGCTTGGGTACGCCGATCCAGCCGCCGAGGATGGAGAGCAGCGCGAGCACGCTGAGGGGCACGGTCATCGACGCGGGTGATTCGTGCACGTGATGCCAGGTATGGTCGTCCATGCGGGGCTTCCCGTAGAAGGTCATGAACATGAGCCGCCACATGTAGAAGGCGGTCATGAAGGCGGTGGTCAGGCCGACGGCGAAAATGGCCTTCGAACCGAGGGGCGAACTCCAGGCCTGCCACAGGATCTCATCCTTGCTGAAGAAGCCCGCGAGGCCGGGGATGCCCGCGATGGCGAGGGAGGCGATGAACATGGTGCGGAACGTGATGGGGACCTTGTCCTTCAGCCCGCCCATCTTGCGCATGTCCTGTTCGCCGCCCATGGCGTGAATCACGGAACCGGAGCCGAGGAAGAGCAGGGCCTTGAAGAACGCGTGGGTGTAGAGATGGAAGACGGCCACCCAGTAGGCGCCCACGCCGGCCGCGACGAACATGAAGCCGAGCTGGCTCACGGTGGAGTAGGCGAGGACGCGCTTGATGTCGTTCTGGACGAGGGCGATCGACGCGGAGAAGATCGCCGTGAACACGCCCACCACGGCCACGATCATCGAGGTTTCCGGCGTCAACTGGAAGAGCGCGTTGGAGCGCGCCACCATGTAGACGCCCGCGGTGACCATGGTGGCGGCGTGGATCAGCGCGGATACCGGCGTGGGGCCCTCCATCGCGTCGGGCAGCCAGACGTAGAGCGGAAACTGCGCGGACTTGCCGGTGGCGCCGATGAAGAGGCACAGGGCCATCACGCTGAGGACGCCGAACGCCGTCTCGGGAGCGAACCGGCCGCTGGAGAACGCGGCGTTCACGTCGATGAACCGTACCGACCCGACGACGCTCAGCATCAGGAACATGCCGATGAGGAAGCCGGCGTCGCCGACGCGGTTCACGATGAAGGCCTTCTTCCCGGCGTCCCCGGCGGACTTCTTATGGAAGTAGAAGCCGATGAGCAGGTAGCTGCACAACCCCACGCCCTCCCAACCGACGAACAGCAGGGCGTAGTTGTTGGCCAGCACGAGCATCAGCATGAAGAACACGAAGAGGTTCAAATAGCCGAAAAACCGGTAGTAGCCGCCATCGTGGGCCATGTAGCCGGTGGAGTAGACGTGAATCAGGAAGCCCACGCCGGTGACCACCAGGATCATCACCGAGCTGAGCGGATCGAGCAGGAATCCGAAGTCCGCGCCGAAGCTGGAGAGCGACCCATTCGCCATCTGGAACGGCAGCCCGGCGATCCAGCGGAAGAGGACCACTTCATGCGTCCTGCCCTCGACGCCGGTCAACTGGATGACCGCGCCGGCCGAGAGGAGGAACGAGAGGAGCACCATGCCGGGGCACAGCAGGCTGACCAGCTTCTTCGAAGCCGGCGCGTGATGATGATGGTGCGCGTCCTGCGGATCGAGCCTGCGCCCGATGAGCAGCATCAGGAACGCTCCGAAGAGCGGGAACATCGGAATCAGCCAGATCAGGTTCAGGAAGTCCATCGTTCCCTCGCTCACCACTTCAGAAGATCGATTTCATCGGCGTGCACGGTCTCTTTGTTGCGGAACAGCGCGATGAGAATGCCCAGGCCGACGGCCGCCTCCGCCACCGCGATGGTGATCACGAAGATCGCGAAGACCTGGCCGCCGAGGTCCTGCATGTGCCTGCCGAAGGCGATGAGGTTGATGTTCACCGCGTTCAGGATCAGCTCGATGGACATCAGCACGATGACGATGTTCCGCCGCGCGAGCACGCCGATGGTCCCGATGGCGAGCAGGGCCGCGCTCAACACCAGGTAATGAACGGTTGAAACCGGATGCATGCTAGGAGATCCTCTTCTTGGCCATGATCACGCTGCCCACGACGGCCACCAGGAGCATGACGCTCGCGACCTCGAAAGGCAGGAGGTAGTCGCTGAAGAGCACGTCCGCGATCTGTTCGACGTTGCCCACGCCGGGCTTCACCGGGGCCGCCGCCGCGGGCGCCAGTTGGAAGGCCGGGATGCCCTTGCTCAGGAAGTAGACGATCTGCGCGGCCACCACGCCCACGCAGGCCAGGGCCACGGCCCACTGCCGGTTGAACTGCTTCTGCTTCGCCGCCTGATCGAGGTTCACGAGCATGATCACGAACAGGAACAGGACCATGATGCCGCCGATGTAGAGCACGATCTGCACGGCGAAGAGAAACTCGGCGTGCTGCAGCAGGTAGAGTCCCGCTACGCCGAGCAGCGAAAGAATCAGCGACATCGCGCTGTGCACCGCGCTGCGGCGGGTGACCGTGAGGACGGCTCCCGCGAGCGTCATCAGCGCGAACGCGTAAAAGAACACCGTGTCAAGCATGCGCTACTCTCCGCACACAAAAAGGGGCCGCTCCGCGCCGGCATGCGCGTCCCGCGGCCCCGATCCCTTCCAACAAAACCTCTAGAACTTGTACTGGGTCGGCCTGGGGCCTTCCTCCAGCATCTGCCGGTCCCAAATCTGCCCTTCCCGCGTGTAACTCGCCAGCTCGAAGTCCTGCGTCAGCTCGAGCGCGTCCACCGGGCAGGCGTCCTCGCACAGCCCGCAGAACATGCAGCGCGACGTGTCGTAGGTGAACGTCGTCAGCACCTTCTTGTTGGTTTTGGCATCGCGCTCCGTCCCCACCACGATCAGGTTCTCGGGACAGGCCACCGCGCACAGGTTGCACCCGATGCACAGGGTCTCGCTGTTATCGGGGTTGATGTTGAGCCGCGGAGCACCGCGGTACCGCTCGGCGACCTTCGGCCGCTCGGCGGGATATTGTTCGGTGACGATGTTCTTTGGGCTCTGCGACCGGAAGGTCACCATCAGCCCTTGGATCAGATCGACCAAAAAGACGGTCCGTATCAGCTTGCGCATGGCTACCGGTCAACCTCCCCCAGTACGATATCTATGGTACCGATGATGGCCACGACGTCCGCAACCAGGGCGCCCTTGCACATCGGCTCGAGCGCCTGCAAATTCACGAACGACGGCGGCCGCACGCGAACCCGGTAGGGGTTCAATCCGCCGTCGCTCACTACGTAGTAACCCAACTCGCCCTTGGGCGCCTCAATCGAAACGTAGGCCTCGCCTACGGGCGGCTTGATGACCTTGGGCACCTTGGCCATGATGGGCCCCTCGGGAATGCCTTCCACGGCCTGCCGCAGGATGCGCACGCTTTGCCGCATCTCCTCCATGCGCACGATGTAGCGGTCGTAGGTGTCGCCGTTCTGGCGCGTGGGGATCTTGAAGTCGTACTTCTCGTAGCCCGAGTACGGCTGGGCTTTCCGCAAGTCCCATTCGACCCCGGCGGCGCGGATCAGCGGCCCGGTGACGCCGTACGCCTTGCACTGGTCCGCCGTGAGAATGCCCACGTTCTGCAGGCGGCTCACCCACATGCGGTTGCCCGTGAGCAGCTCTTCGTACTCGTCCACCTTCGGCAGGAACAGGTCGCAGAAGGCGCGCACGTCCTTTTCGAAGTCCTCGTAGATCTCGTAGAGGCAGCCGCCGATGCGGAAGGCGTGCGTGGTGAGCCGCGCCCCGCAGTACTTTTCGAAGATCTCCAGGCAGTACTCGCGTTCGCGCATCACGTAGAAGAGCGGCGTGATGGCGCCGACGTCGAGGGCGTGCGTGCCCAGCCAGAGCAGGTGGCTGGCGATCCGGTTCAGCTCCGTGAGGATCACCCGGATGGCCTGCGCGCGCGGGGGCGCTTCCACGTTCAGCAGCTTCTCCACCGCCAGGCAATAGCCGAGGCCGTTCGACACCGCAGCCACGTAATCCATGCGATCGACGTAGGGGGCGAACTGGGCCCAGGTGCGGTTCTCGGCGATCTTCTCCACGCCCCGGTGCAAGTACCCGATGACGCACTCGGTCCCGTTGACCTTCTCGCCGTCCAACTTCAGGATCACGCGCAGCACGCCGTGTGTGGATGGGTGCTGCGGCCCCATGTTGATGACGAGTTCGTTGGCGTCGAGGAAGGTCTGCGCCATATCCTATTGCCCGCTCTCGATCCCCAGGTTTTCCTGAACCCACCGGTTGTCCATCTGCGTGATGCCCTGCTCTTTGCGCAGCGGGAAGCCGGTCCACTCGTCCGGCATCAGGATGCGCTTGAGGTCCGGGTGCCCCACGAACTCTACGCCGAACATGTCGTAGACTTCGCGTTCGAGCCAGTTGGCGGTGGGATGCACGTCCACGCAGGTGCGAACCCGATCGCCATCCCGCACCAAGGCCTTCACGCGAATCCGCTCGTTGCGAGCGAAGCTGTAGAGGATGTAGACCAGGTCGAAGTGCGACTCTTCCCGCTTCGGCCAGTGCGCGGCGGTGAGGTCGACGAGACAATCGAAGTCCTCTTCGTCCCTGAGATACTCGATCAGCGCGACGGCCGCCTCGGGCTTGACGACGAAGAAATTCTGTCCCAGGTAGCCCGCCGCCTCCTTGATGTCGGCGCCGAAGTGCGATTTCACACGGGCGGTGAACTCGTTCTCCCAGGGAGTGGTCACCATCACCGCGGGTGGCTTGGGCGGCGGAGGGGCCTTCGGGGCGGCAGGCTTGGCGGCTCCCGCTCCTGCTGCTGCCGCGGCGGCTGCCGCTGCACCCGCGGGCTTCGCCGGAGCAGGCTTCGCGGGCGCGGCGGGTTTGGCTTCCGCAGCCGCTGCCGGCTGCGCCCCACTTTCCGTTGGTCCCGCGCCGGGCTTCGCTGCCGGCGAGCTCTCCGGCGGCTGCGCCGCGTCCGGAGAAGCTTCGGGTTTCTGCTCGTCCGCCATGTAGGTCCGACCGAAGAACGAACCTCATGAGTATCACGCGGGCGACGGGAGTGTCAATTTTGCGCGGCGCTTCGAGAAGGCGATCTCGGCCCGTCTGGCGCCGCAAATCCCGCCGCATCAACGCGACTATTCGTTTTTCGGACCTTTTATGCGATTATGAGCGCGATGGGGCTCCCCGACGGCTATACCGCTCTCCCGCCCGGCAAGCTGGCGGCCGTGGTGACATATCTTGAGATGCGCGCCCCCGGGCCGCTACCGCCGGTCTCCAGCCGGTTTGACATCCGCCTGGTTCCGCGGCCGGACCTGGGATGGTACCGGGACCTGTTCCGCCGCGTGGGCGAAGACTGGCTCTGGTTCAGCCGCCTGCGAATGAGCGACGGTGAACTTGCGGCCATCGTCCACGACGCCGCGGTGGACGTTTTCGCGCTGCGGACGGAGGGGGGCGACGAGGGACTGCTGGAACTCGACCGGCGCGATCTCCCGAACGTCGAGCTGGCGTTCCTGGGCGTTGCGGCGAAGGTGATTCAGCAGGGGGCGGGGCGGGCGCTGATGCGAACGGCGCTGGAACACGCCTGGCGGCCGGGGACGGAGCGCTTCTGGGTGCACACCTGTTCGCTCGACCACCCACGCGCCCTCGGCTTCTACATCCAAGCGGGCTTCACGCCGTACAAGAGGGCGATCGAGGTGTTCGACGATCCGAGGCGCACGGGGGACCTGCCCGTCACGGCGGCGCCGCAGATCCCGCTCCTTTAGGGGTCTTCAGTCAGCGGGTCGAGGTTGCCGATCGGCAGGCCATCGCGTTCGGGGTAGCGAGCGTCAGGATCGCGCCGAGTGTTCGCTTCGGCTCCCCTGACTGGGCGGGCAGGCGGACGGCCTGGCCGCACGGCTATGGCACCCTCGTCGTCTGATGGGCCGCAAGGCGCCACGCTCCGCCCCGCTTGACCCAGAGGTGGAGCATCATCAGGTGATCGTTGAACGGCCCTTTGTCGTTGGTGCCGCGGGTACGCACCCAGGAGTGCGCGACGGCGGAATCGGCGTACACGACGACGCTAGTCTTTTCGATGTCGATGCCCGTGTACTTCTGTTTACCGGACTTGAGGCGGCCGAGGTAGGTGGCTTTGTCCTCGACCACGCCGGTGGAGTGCGCGTAGATCAATTCCGGCGTATAGATCTTCTCGAGCGCCGGGAGGTCGGCGGCCACCACGGCCGCGGCCCATTTGAGATCGGCGGCCTTCACGTCGTCCTCGGGAGCGCCCCAAAGGGCGGCTGCTGCGAGCATCATCCCTGCGATCAGTCTCTTCACCTGAAACCCCCTGCGCTTGACTTGACCAAACACATTGTTCTATGTTGTCGATTCGCCTTGGCCTACGCTGCGGCTGTGTAAATACTATGGCAGATCAGGATCGCGGTGTGACGCCCAGCGTGGACACCTCGCTCGCCTCGACGCTGGACAGCGTCGATAGCGCGGAGGAGCTTGTCCTCAAAGCCGCCCAGGAAGCCGGTGTCGATGAAGACGAGCTGCATCGTGTGGGCATGGCCGTCCGCGAGGCCATGGTCAACGCGGTGGTGCACGGCAACCGGTATAGCGCGAACAAGACCGTCCGCCTGATGATCAGCGTGGAGCCCGACCGCATGACCGTGCGCATCACGGATCAGGGCGATGGCTTCGATCCGGTGGAGGTGCCGGATCCATTGGCCCAGGAAAACCTCCTGCGCCAGTCCGGCCGCGGTATTCTTCTGATTCGTGCCTTCGTGGACCGTTTCCACGTACGCCGCGTGGAACCGAATGGCACGGAAGTGACGCTGGTGAAGTACCTCAGCCGGCCCAGTTAGGGTGTTTTTGAGTTCTCCAGGAGGCCTCCGTTCATGAGCGTGAAGTTGACCACAAGGCAGGTTGGCGATGTGACCGTCATCGACGCCGCCGGCCGCATCACTTTGGGAGAAGGCTCCAGCGCCTTCCGTGACACCATCCGCGATCTGATCGCCAAAGGGGACAAGAAGATCCTTCTGAACCTCGGCGATGTGTCCTACATCGACAGCTCCGGTATCGGCGAACTGGTTTCCGCCTTCACCACCGTCACCAACCACGGCGGGATTCTGAAGCTGTTGAACCTCACCAAGAGGGTTCAGGACCTGCTGCAGATCACCAAGCTTTATACGGTCTTCGAAGTTCACGAAGACGAGGCCGCTGCGGTCCGCAGCTACGCCTAAACGTAACGTACGTAACTAACCGGGGCGGATGAGAATTCGGGGGCTCGTCCGCCACTAAGCGAATGAGGCCTGCGCTTTCGGCAGGTCGTTGGAGAGGGCATTGAACCAGCCCACCCCCGTTACGATTCTTCTCGCCGAGCAGCTTGCGCTAGTGCGCGACGGTCTCGCTGCACTGTGCGCCCTGCGTCCCGAATGGCACGTGGTGGCACAGTCGGCGGACGGCGCCGACGCGTTCGACCGCATCTGCGCGCTTCGTCCGGACGTGGCGGTTCTGGACCTTCATCTTCCCAACCTCTACTGCCTGGAATTAGTGCGCCGCATGCAGGATCGCGGGCTGGCGACGAAGCCGATCGTGCTCTCCGACCGGCAGGACCGCAAGACGGTAATGGAGGCGCTGCGCACCGGCGCGAGCGGATTCGTGCTCAAGTCCTGCCCGGGCGCGGAGTTTCTGGAGGCGATCCGGATGGTGTCCGAAGGCGGCGTGTTCGTATCGCCGTCCATCGAGGTAGGCCGCATGTTCACCACCAAGACCAAGCATGCGCCCGAGGATCCGATCGAAAGCCTAAGTGCGCGCGAGTACCAGGTGTTCTCGCTGCTGATTGACGGCATGCGCGCCAAAGAGATCGCCGGCCGCCTCGATCTGAGCCCGAAGACGGTGGACACCTACCGCGCGAGCATGATGCGGAAGCTGGACATCCACGACCTGGCCGGCCTGGTCAAGTTCGCCATTCAGAAGAAGCTCATCGCGATGTAGATTCGCGCTGCCACAGCGCAAAGGGAAGCCCTTGCGGGTCCAGAAGCACCGCGAGTTCTCCTCCTTCGGGCAGCTTGGTTGGCGGGATCAGGAGCTTCGCCCCCAGGGAGACGGCCCGGTCCGCCATCGCCCGCGCGTCGTCGGCCGCGATGAAGAGCTGCACGAAGGCGGAGGCCTGCGGTGGAGCGGGCCAGATGCCTCCCTGGATGCCCTCATCGGAGCCGGTGTGGATGCGCCGGTATCCCATCGGGTTGCCGGCGTCGACCTGCCAGCCAAAGAGGTCCTGGCAAAATCGCGCTGTGCCATCGGGATCCTTGGAGAGGATCTGGAAGTGCATTACGGGGTGCGCCATTGTTTCTCCCTGATTCGAGTCAATGCCAGGCGGCGGAACTCCGCTTCGCCGCCCGCGGTTTCTTCGGTTGCCCGCCACACGCCCTGGTGGCCGGTGGCGATGAGACCCAGCCGGAGCAAACGCGCCAGGGCGACGTTCACCTCGTCCACGCTCACGCCCCATTCCTGCGCCCGGCGGCGCGAATCGCCGTCGAACCCTTCCTCCGCGGCCAGCCGGTACAAGCGCCAGTGCTCCGGCCGGCCGATCACCGCCAACGCTTCCGCCGACCAGTGCCGCAGTTCTTCTTCGCGCGAGCGGTCGGCTGTGGCCTGCAGGCGCTGCGCCGCGACGTAGGCCGCGGTTTCTTCGGCGAGGAGTCCCAGCCGCTGGCCCCACGCCCTGATGCTGGCGGCGGGGATCGGCCGCTTCCCGCGCAGCGCCTGCGAGAGTGTGGCGTGATCCGCGCCCAGAAACGACGCGAACGCTCGCAGGGAGTAGCGCGGATTCGCGGAGCGCCGGGCGTGCAACTCGTTCAGCAGCCGCTCACGGAATCCATCGGGCACGGTTGCCGATCATAGCGCCATCGGAATCCGGTTGGGAAGGGAAAACCGTGTGGAAGCGGGGCATCGGGCTGCCCCGGTTTGTATCGCGCAACCCCGTGGTATCCTGTGGGTTAACCCCCTCAAGAGGTTTCCGTGGATAGAGTCACCCGTAAGGAATTGAAGTCAGACCGCTTCGCGCAGGAGGTCGGGCACACTGTCGAGTACGTTTCCGAGCATAAGAGCCAGGTTGTCCGTTATGGCGCCATTGCGCTGGGCGTGATTCTGCTCGGCGCCGGTATCTACTTCTACCGCAACTACACGCACGGTCAGCGACAGGCTCTGCTGAAAGAGGCGATTCACGTTTCCCAGGGCACCGTTGGGCCCGCGCAGAGCCCGTTGGCCAAGACCTTCAACACGCAGCAGGAGAAGGACACGGCCGCGGAGAAAGCGTTCAGCGATGTGATCGCCAAGTTCCCCGGGTCCGACGAAGCGATCTATGCGGCGTACATGGTTGGCAACATCGCGGTGGACAACAACCGGATGGCCGACGCAGAGAAACGGTACAAGGAAGTGATCGACTCCGGCCACGCCGACTATGCTTCGATCGCGCGCCTTTCGCTGGCCGAATACTACGCGGCGCAGGGGAAGTACGACGAAGCCGACAAAGTGCTGCGCCCGCTGCTGGATAAGCCGACGACGCTGGTTTCGAAGGAAATGGCGACGATCGCGCTGGGCCGGGTGCTTGCTCAGTCGAAGCCGGATGAGGCACGCAAGCTGCTGGAGCCGCTCCGCACGTCGGAGCGGCTGCCGATCAGCCGCCTCGCGCTGACCGAGCTGAGCGCGATGCAAACCAAGAAGTGACCGTGGCGGCCGGCGGACGCACACCTCTCGGCCATCTGCGTTTTCCCGTCGCCGCTTCGCAAGGCCGCCGCTACCCGGAGACCTTTCACCCGTACCGGAATGAGTTCCAGCGGGACCGCGACCGGGTGATTCATTCGCGCGCCTTCCGCCGCCTGGAGAACAAGACCCAGGTCTTCACGCCCAGCCTCTCCGATCACTTCCGCAACCGGCTGACGCACACCATGGAGGTGGCGCAGATCGCGCGTACCGTTGCCTCCGCGCTGGGTTTGGACGAGGATCTCACCGAGGCGCTGGCGCTGGTGCACGACATCGGACACCCGCCGTTCGCGCACGCCGGCGAAGAGGAGCTGGACCGGCAGATGCGGCGCTTCGGTGAGCGGTTCGATCACAACCTGCACGCGCTGCGCATTGTCGAGCGGTTCGAGCAGCGCTACGCCCGCTTCCCTGGGCTGAACCTCACCTACGAAGTGCGGGAGGGGATTGCGAAGCATTCGAGCGACCTCACGCCCGGCACACTCGACGAATATGCACCGCACTTGCGGCCGCCGCTTGAAGCGCAACTCATCGACCTGGCGGATGAGACGGCGTACAATACGGCCGATTTGGACGATGCCTACTCGGCGGGGCTGTTCTCCATGGCCGAGATCGGGGAAGCGGTACCCGAGTACGGCGCGATTCGAGAGGAGATCGACTTCCAGTTTCCGGCATCGCCGGAGAAGGTTCGTTTTCAGGAGGCTTTGCGCAGGCTGGTGGACCTGTTGGTGTCGGGGCTGATCGAGGGCACCGTGCAGGCGGCGCACTCTCTAGGGGATCATGAAGCGGTTCGAGCGCACCCGGTGCGGGTGGCCTGCTACACTGCGCCGGCCCGGGAGACCAGCCTTGCGCTAAAGGCGTTTCTGCGGCAGCGCGTGTACTTCTCGCCCGACCTGGTTGAGGAGCGACGCCGGGCGGCGGGCGCGATCGGAGAACTGTTCGGCTTTTACCTGGAGAATCCCGGCCGGCTCCCCGAGGGGTACCTGGACGCCGGGGCCCCGCGCCACCGCGCGATCTGCGACTACATCGCGGGAATGACCGACGGGTTCTTCGAGAGAACCTACCGGGAAACGCTGGGCGCCGGGTGAAGAGCGCGCGGTCTACTTAACCTTTTCGTCCTTGGCCACTTTGCCGTCGCGGATGTAGATCACGCGGTGGGCGTGCAAGGCGATGTCGTGCTCGTGGGTGACGAGGACGATGGTGTTGCCCTGCTGGTGCAAGCGTTCGAAGAGGGCCATGATTTCGTTGCCGGTGGCCGAATCGAGGTTGCCGGTGGGCTCGTCGGCAAGCAGGATGGAGGGGTTGTTGACCAGGGCGCGAGCGATGGCGACGCGCTGGCGCTGGCCGCCGGAGAGCTCGTTCGGCTTGTGGTGCATGCGCTTGTCGAGGTCCACTGCCTTGAGCGCGAGGCGCGCCTTCTCCTGCCGCTGGTTGGCGGGGATGCCGGCGTAGATCAGGGGCAGCTCGACGTTATGGAGCGCGGTCGCCCGAGGCAACAGGTTGAAGGTCTGGAAGACGAAGCCGATTTCCTTGTTGCGGATCCGGGCCAGCTCATCGTCCGACATGCTGCTGACGAGTTTGCCGTTGATGTAGTACTCGCCGCGGGTGGGCGTGTCCAGGCAACCGATGAGGTTCATCAAGGTGGACTTGCCCGAGCCCGACGGGCCCATGATGGCCACGTACTCGCCGCGCTTGATCTCCACGTCGACGCCCGAGACCGCGTGGATCTCCTGGTCACCCATGATGTACGTTTTCCAGAGATCGAAGGTGCGGATAACGATGCCGTCCCGCTTGAGTTGATCCCCGCGATCGACCTGCTCCGCCAATGCCTGCGCCATGTTCTTCAGTTCCTGCCGTCCTTATGATTCCGTCTTTACGGGCGCCTTGTTGTCAACCTTGATCTTGGCCTGGTTGCGCAACGTGCGGATGACCTTGTAGCTGCCGGTGATGATCTCGTCACCTTCCTTGAGGCCGCTGGTGACCTCAATGTCGGTGGCGCCGGTGATCCCGGTGTCCACCTTCCGGAAGACTGCTTTCTCGCCTTCCAGCACGAACACACCCTGGATTTCTTCTTTCCTGGCCTTCTCCGCTTTAGGATCGGCGTTGCCCGCCGCTTGAACGTTACCGTTCTTGCCGTCGGCCGGGGCCTCGAGGTCGCCCTTCTGGCGGACCGTCAACGCCTGGATCGGAATCGTTACGGCGTTCGTGCGGGTCGCAGTGGTGATTTTGGCGGTGCAGGAGAGACCGGGTCGAATGGACTCCGGCGGGCTATCGAGCGCTACCACTACCTTGAAGTCCTTGGCCTCCTGGCTCGAGATGGCGCTTTGGGAGGCGGCCAATCCCGTGGAGCGCAGGATCGCGGTGTTGCCGATTTCAATGACGCGGCCCTTGAAGGTCTTGCCCGGAATGGCATCGACGGTGACATCAGCCACCTGGCTCAGCTTCACGTTCACGATGTCGGTCTCGTCCACTTTGACTTCGGCCGTGATCAGCGACATGTCGGCGACGGTCATGATCAGGCTGGCGGCCGAGTTCTGAATGCCCGGCACCACGGTTTCACCGACGCGGACGGGCAGGTTGGTGACCACGCCGTCAATGGGGGAGATGGCGGAGTGCTTCTGGAGCACGTCGGAGACGCGGCGAAGACCGGCCTGGACCTGAGCGATTCGCTTCTGACTGGCGGCCAACTGCGCCGCGGTCTGCCCACGCTGAGCCTTCAACTGGGAAACGCGCGCTTCCGCTTCGCGAACGCCGGCTTCGAGGGCGTCGAAGCTGGCCTTGCGGGAATCGTACTCCTGGCGGGCGATCAGCTTCTCCTTGAACAACTGGTCGGCGCGGTCGAAGTCGAGCTTGGCCCGGACCAACTCCGCCTGAGCGCGATCGACGCCCGCGAGAGCGGTCTTGAGGTTTTCATCCTGCGCCCGCAGTCCCGCTTCCGCCGCCGCCGAATCGGCCTCGGCGGAACTCAGGGCCGCCTTCTGGGCCTGCACTTCGGCCTCGGCCTGAACGGCTTCGAGCTGCGCCACCGTCTGGTTCTTGCGGACCCGATCGCCCTCCAGCACCTCGAGGGATGTGATCCGTCCCATGACGTTGGCGCCGATGTTCACGTAGTTCTTAGGCTTGATTTCGCCAGAGGCGGTGACGACTGAGGTGAGATCCTGTTTTTGGACCTTGCCAGTTTGCACGGTGACGATGCCGCGCTGGTTCATCTTGATGCTGGCGAAGATGCCGCCCGCGACGACCAGAAGAAGGACCACGAACAGCGTTATTTTCCACTTGCGCTTCACGATTGGACTCCCGTCTCACTGTGGAGACGAATCACGACGCCCGTTTGTTCAGGAAACCGGAGCTGGCCAGTGCGGCGTGCGCACGGAAGTGCTGAACTGGGGGCCTTCCGCTTAGACGTTCAGAGTTGGTGAAAAGAAACAAGAAGGTGACTGATTTTATTCCAGGAAGCGAATGCTGTCCGGTTTGGTGCGCCCGCAGGCCATGGTTTCAGTGACACCGGATGCGATTAAGGCGCAGGCATTGTCGCTTGCGGTTCGGACTGCCTCCTCCGGCGTCGTGCCGGCCGCGACCCGGCATGACTGGCGGCCGTTAAACGTGATGCAAACCTCCGCTTTGTGCTGACGGAGCCCCATGCTGAAGTACACCAGCGCGCCGAGAAAGGCCAGGGCGCCGCCGGCGATGATCACCCACAGCTTCTTGTTCATGTGGAGGTGGCCTCGGCGAAGAAGTTGCCCATTTTCCTAAACTTATCGTATCTGCCGTCCACCCACTGCCGGGGGCTCATGCTGCGCAGCATGGACAACGAGGACCGGAGCGCCTCCCCGAGGCTTTCGGCAGCCTGATCCCAGTCCGTGTGGGCGCCTTCCCCGGGTTCCTTGACGATTCCGTCCACCAAGCCGAGGTGGACAAGATCCGGCGCGGTGACCTTGAGGGCGGCCGCGGCAAGTTCGGCCTTACCGGCGTCCCGGTAGATAATCGCGGCGCAACTCTCCGGGGAAATCACACTATACACGGCATTTTCGAGCATCAGGACATGGTTGCCGATACCGAGGGCGAGGGCTCCGCCGCTGCCGCCCTCGCCGATGACGACGACAATGATCGGGCTTTCGAGCCGGGCCATCTCGCGCAAGTTGAGGGCAATCGCCTCGGCTTGGCCGCGTTCCTCGGCGTCGATGCCAGGGTACGCTCCCGGAGTGTCCAGGAAAGTGATGATCGGGCGGTGATACTTGGCCGCTAACCGCATGACACGCAGAGCTTTGCGGTAACCCTCCGGTTTCGGCATGCCGAAGTTCCGGTGGAGGTTCTCTTTGGTGTCCCGGCCCTTCTGCTGCGCAGCAATCATCACTGGCTGGCCGGCCAGAAAGGCCATGCCGCAGACGATCGCCGGGTCGTCGCCGAATCCGCGGTCGCCGTGGATTTCTTCAAAGCCGGTGAAGACGCGCTGGATGTAATCGAGGGAATGCGGGCGCTTCGGGTGCCGGGCGAGCTTCACCCGCTGGTAGGCGGGATGGACGGCCTTCATCCGCAGTTCGGCCATTTCGCGTTCCAGTTCCGCGGCGCGCGCCTGGGCGCCGGACTTGGCGGCATCGAGCTGGGCGAGGGCGTCCTGGATGGCGGCGATCCGCTGGTGGACGTCGCCGTTTGTGGGGTCGGGGTTCATGCTCACCTTTACTATCCGGTATTACCTTGCCTGGCTAGCCGGCCAGGACTTCGATGGCCTCCGGTCCGCAGATCCGGGCGACCTCCGCTTGAAACTCGCGGTCGGGCCGCACCCGCGAGGGCACATCGAGGACGACCGTAAAGTCGCCGCGCTTTTCGAGTCGCAGACGGACTTCCGTTTCGCCCGGCTTCTTGGCGAAGAGTTCACTCAACGCATGGGCCCTGTCGTTCCCATTTTGACCGATCGGGACGCGGACGGAAATCACCCGCCAGTAATCGACCTTCACTTTCTCCAGCGGGATGACTTCCTTGATGGAGAGTTTCGCCCCGTTCTCTTCGGGCAGCACCATGCCCTTCACGAGCATGGCTTTGTCCTCCGCCAGATCGTTTCCGATCAGTTCGTAGGTGGACGCGAAGCACATCGCCTCGAGGGTGCCCTTGAGGTCTTCGAGCTGCATCACGGCCCAGAGTTTCCCCTCTTTGTTGCGCTTGCGCTGAATGCCGGTGAGGATACCGCAGAGCTTGACCTCAGCGCCCTTCGGCAAGTCATTCAGGCCGCCGGTGTCGTGAGTGGCGCACTGCGCGATCTTTTCGGCGTGCTCGTCGAGCGGATGGCCGGTGATGTAGAAGCCGAGGAGTTCCTTTTCGGAGGCGAGCATTTCGCGCTGGCCCCACTCGGGGATGCTGGGCAGGGCGGGCTCGGGGGGCGGTGCTTCCTCGAAGGCTGTGGCAAAGAGGCCGCCCTGGCCGCTTTCACGATCCTTCCAGGCGCGCTGGCCGGCCTCCATGGCGGCGTCGATGGCCGCGAATTTCTGCGAGCGGCCCCCGGCGAGCGAGTCCATGGCGCCCGCGCGGATCAGGCTTTCGACGACGCGGCGGTTGACGCTCGAAAGGTCGACCGTCTCGCAGAATTGGTGAATCGATTGGAACGGGCCCTGCTCCGTGCGGACCCGGACAACGGACTCCACGGCGTTGGCCCCCACGTTCTTGATCGCGCCGAGGCCGAAGCGGATGGCGTTGCCGTCCGGCGTGAAGTGGAAGTCCGACCTGTTGACGTCCGGCGGAAGCACCTGAATCCTCATTTCGCGGCATTCGTTGATGTACTTCACCACCTTGGCGGTGTTGCCCGTTTCCGATGTGAGGAGGGCGGACATGAAGTAGACCGGGTAGTGAGCCTTGAGGTAGGCGGTGATGAACGCCAGATAGGCGTATGCGGCCGAGTGCGACTTATTGAATCCGTAGCCGGCGAACTTCTCCATGTGGTCGAAGATCTTCTCGACCTTTTTGGCGGGGAGTCCTTTGGCGGTGGCGCCGTCGACGAAGCGCTGGCGCTGCTTGGCCATCTCCTCCGCCTTCTTCTTTCCCATCGCGCGGCGCAGCAGGTCGGCTTCGCCGAGCGAATAGCCGGCGAGCACGTTGGCGATCTGCATCACCTGTTCCTGGTAGACCATCACGCCGAAGGTCTCTTCGAGGATCGGTTTCAACTGCGGGAGATCGTAGGTGACCTGCTTGCCGTGCTTGCGGTCGATGAAATCGTCGATCATCGACATGGGGCCCGGGCGATAGAGGGCGTTGAGGGCGATCAGGTCCTCGACGCGATCGGGTTTGTAGCGCACCAGGATGTCGCGCATGCCGGCCGATTCGAACTGGAACACGCCGCTGGTATAGCCGTTGCAGAAGATCTGCTGGTAGGTGAAGGCGTCGTTGAGCGGGATGTCTTCGATGGTGAGCCTGGCGCCGGTGTACTTCTCGATCAGCCGCAGCGTGTCGAAGACGATGGTGAGCGTGGTAAGGCCCAGAAAGTCCATCTTGAGAAGGGAGAGCTTCTCGAGGCCCACCATGTCGTACTGGGTGACGATTTCGTCGCGGTTGGTGCGGTACAGGGGAACGAGTTCTTTGAGCGGAACGGGCGAGATGACGACGCCGGCGGCGTGCACGCCGGCGTTGCGCGCCATGCCTTCGAGCTTGAGCGCTGTGTCGAGGACGTCGCGGTAGCGAGGGTCTTCCCGCGCCAATTCGTCCATCCGCGGCTCCTGCTCGATGGCTTCCTTGAGCTTGATGTTGAGCTGGTTGGGGACGAGTTTGGTGACGCGGTCGGCTTCCCCGAAGGTGAGGTCGAGCGCGCGCGAGACGTCCTTCAGTGCCGCTTTTGCCCCGAGCGTACCGAAGGTGATGATCTGGGCAACTTGCTCACGGCCGTATTTTTCGGTGACGTATTGGATCACTTCGCCGCGGCGGTGGGTACAGAAGTCGATATCGATGTCGGGCATGCTGATGCGTTCCGGATTGAGGAAGCGCTCGAAGAGCAAGCCGTACTCGAGGGGATCGATGTCGGTGATCTCCATGGCGTAGGAGACCAGGCTGCCGGCGGCGGAGCCACGGCCAGGGCCCACGGGGATGCCTTTGTCCTTGGCGTGGCGGATGAAGTCCCAGACGATGAGGAAGTAGCCGGAGAATCTCATCTGCTGGATGGTCTTGATCTCCCGATCGAGGCGTTCGGTGTACTCGGCGAGATCGTGCTTGAGCTTACCGGCGGATGAGAGGGCTTCCAGCCGGCCTCGGCGTTTCTCGAAGCCCTGGCGGGCGACGTACTCGAAGTAAGAATCGGCGCCGTGGCCCTCGGGGACGTCGAACTTGGGGAACGGCTCCTTTACCTGCTCGAGTTTCACCCGGCAGCGTTGCGCGATGTCCCAGGTGATGTCGAGGGCCTCTTCCACCTCGCCAAACAGGCGCAGCATTTCGGCCCGGGACTTCAGGAAGAACTCAGGCGTGTCGAACCGCATGCGTTCCGTGTCCTTCATGGTCTTGCCGGTTTGAATGCAGAGCAGGATTTCGTGGGTGCGGGCGTCGGCCTTGCGGAGGTAATGGGAGTCGTTGGTGGCGACCAGCGGTATGCCGGTTTCGCGGGCGAGGCGCACGACGCCGGGCATCACAACCTTGTCTTTGTCGAGGCCGTGGTCCTGGAGTTCAAGGTAGAAGTTGCCCTTGCCGAACAGGTCTTCGTATTCATGGGCGAGGCGGCGCGCGTCGTCATGCCGGTTGGCTGCGAGGGTCTCCTGGATATCGCCCTTGAGGCAGGCGCTGAGGGCGATGAGGCCTTTGGAATGCCGGGCGAGGAGATCCTTGTCGATGCGGGGTTTGTAGTAGAAGCCGTCGAGGTAGGCGGTGGAGACCAGGTTGATGAGGTTGCGGTAGCCTTCCTGGTTCTCGCAGAGCAGGACGAGGTGATTGTAGCGGTTGGAGTCGGACTTCACGCTGCGGGACTGCTGGGAGACGTAGACTTCGCAGCCGATGACGGGGTGGACGCCCTTCGCCTTTGCGGCGTTATAGAACTCGACGGCGCCGAAGAGGTTGCCGTGGTCGGTCATGGCGACGGCGGGCATCTTCTGTTCGGCGACCAGGTCCATGAGCTGGTTGATTTCGCAGGCTCCATCGAGGAGGGAGTAGTCGGTGTGGCAGTGGAGATGGACGAAGGGACGATCAGACATCGCTAGTTCGGAACCTCGCTCATGCGCGTACTTCGACACAGGCCCCGGGGGAGGTGGTAGGGACGGGCAGATTTGAACTGCCGACCTTCCGCTTAGGAGGCGGACGCTCTATCCAACTGAGCTACGTCCCCGAGCAGTCCTATTGTAGCGAAGGGGCGGAGCGGGGGCGCGCCACCCTGCGCGGCTCACCATCGCGGCAGGCCTTTACGGCCGATGTCCGTGCGGAAGTGCGCGCCCCGGAACTGGATTCGCGAGACGGCCGCGTAGGTCTTGTCGATCGACTCCGCGAGGGTCGGCGCGGAGGCGGTGACGCCGAGTACGCGTCCTCCCGCCGTAACCAGGCCGGATTCGGTCTGCCTGACGCCGGCGTGGAAGACGGTTGCGCCTGTCGCCTCGGATTCCGGTATGCCGGTGATCCGGTCGCCCGAGGCGGGTGTGCCGGGATAACCCTCGGCGGCCATCACGACGCAGACACTCGGGTTGGCCGCCCAGTCCGCTTTGGCGCCGGCGAGGTCACCGGTGGCGGCGGCTTGGAGGGCGAGGGCGAAATCGCCTTCCACGCTGTACATGAGGGGCTGGGTTTCGGGGTCGCCCAGGCGGACGTTGAACTCCAGAACTTTGGGCCCATGGGCGGTCATCATGAGGCCGGCGTAGAGGAAGCCAGTGAACGGGGCGCCGGCGTCGGCCATTCCCGCCATGACGGGGCGAATCACGGTCTCGAGGACTTCGGTGGTCTGGCTGGGGGTCAGGATGCGGGAGTCGCAGTAAGCACCCATGCCGCCCGTGTTGGGGCCCTGATCGCCGTCGTAGACTGCTTTGTGATCCTGAGTGGGGGGCAAAGGCAAGACGTTGGCTCCGTCGCAGAGGACGATGAAGCTAACCTCCTCTCCCACAAGGTACTCTTCGATCACTACGCGGGCGCCGGCTGGGCCCACGAGCGCACCCGAGAAGAGATCCGCTAAGGTGGATTCCGCTTGAGGGCGGTTCTGGCAGATAACCACACCTTTGCCCGCGGCGAGGCCGTCGGCCTTAAGCACAACTGGAAAGTGGTGCTCATCTAGGGCGGCGAGGGCGGCGGCGAGGTCGTTCGCGGAGTGGTAGGCGGCGGTTGGGATGCCGGCACGCCGCATGAAGTCCTTGGCAAACACCTTACTGCCTTCGAGTTGTGCGGCGGCAGCCGGCGGGCCCACAATGGCGAGGCCGGCGGCACGGAAGTCGTCGACGACGCCTGCGACGAGCGGTGCTTCCGGGCCTACGACGGTGAGGTCAGCGCCGAGGTTGGCGGCGGTGGCCCGATACGATGCGAGGGAACCGTCAGACGGGAGGCAGGTGGCGATTTGAGCGATGCCAGGATTGCCGGGTGTGGCAAACACTTCGGAGACCGAGGCGCAGCGGGAGAGGCGCCAAACGAGGGCGTGTTCACGGCCTCCGGCGCCGATGACCAGTACTTTCAAGTGCGTATTCCTCGAAGCTAGAATTGTAGAAGATACGACTATAGCTGGGTCGCGATGCCGCTACCAACTCGACAGATTCGCTATGACGTGATCGTGGTCGGCGCCGGGCATGCCGGCTGCGAAGCGGCGCGGGCGTGCGCGCGGCTGGGGTTGAAGACGGCCATGGTGACCATGAATCTGGATCTGATTGCCCAGATGTCGTGTAATCCGGCGATTGGGGGTATCGCCAAGGGACACCTGGTGCGCGAGATCGACGCGCTGGGGGGCGTGATGGGCGAGGTTGCCGATGCCGTGGGGATTCAGTTCCGGCTGTTGAATACGAGCCGGGGTCCGGCGGTGTGGTCGCCTCGGGCGCAATGCGATAAGAAAGCCTACCGGGTGCGGATGAAGGAGGTTCTGGAGCAGGAGCCCAACCTTCGGATTCTGCAGGCGGAAGTAGCGGAACTGGTGCTTACGAGCGGGGTGGAGGGGCGCCGTGTGACTGGGGTCGCTCTGCGCGATGGCCGGTCGATCTTGTGCGACACGGTGGTGGTCACGACGGGCACGTTTCTGAACGGGTTGGCTCATGTGGGGGAGTCACGGTACAGTTGCGGGCGGAACGGAGAGGCGCCTTCGAATCTGCTGGGGGAGCAGTTGCGAGGGTTGGGGCTGCAGTGGACGCGGCTGAAGACGGGAACGCCGCCGCGGCTGGACGGACGGAGCATCGACTGGTCGCGGTTCGAGCCGCAGTATGGGGATCCGGAGCCTACACCTTTTTCGTTTTTGACCGATAGGATCGATAGGGAGCAGATCGCCTGCTACGTCGCCTACACAACCGAGGAGACGAAGCGGATCCTCGAGGAGAGCGTTGCTCGATCGCCTTTGTATAGTGGGCAGATCGAGGGAGTTGGGCCGCGGTACTGCCCGTCCATTGAGGATAAGTTCGTGAAGTTCCCGGACAGAGAGCGGCACCAGATCTTTCTGGAGCCCGAGGGACTATCGACTAACGAAGTTTACGTCAACGGGATGTCAACGAGCATGCCGATCGACGTTCAGGAGGCGATGGTTGCTTCGATTCCCGGGTTGGAATCGGCGGAGATGATCCGCCCGGGGTACGCGATTGAGTACGACGCGATTGATCCCCGCGAGTTGACGCATTCCCTGGAGGTGAAGTCGGTCCAGGGGCTGTTTCTGGCAGGGCAGATCAATGGGACCTCCGGTTACGAAGAGGCGGCGTGTCAAGGTTTGGTGGCAGGGTTGAATGCCGCGGCGCGGATTGGGGGTAGGCCCGCGTTCATTCTAGGGCGGACGGAGGGGTATACGGGAATCCTGGTCGATGACCTGGTGACCAAGGGAGCGGATGAGCCTTACCGCATGTTCACGTCGCGGGCAGAGTTCCGGCTGCACTTGAGGATCGACAACGCCGACGAGCGGTTGACTGAGGCCGGGCGTCGGGCTGGTTTGGTGGGCGAGGAGCGATGGTCCTTGTTCGAGAGGAAGAGGGGGCAGAAGGCCCGGCTGCGGGTGGGGCTGGAAAAGAGCCGCTTGGAGCCAGAGCGGTTTCCCGGGTTGGCATTGAGCAACGATGACCGGCCCACCTTATTCGTGTGGCTGCGGAGGCCAGAGGCGTCGATCGAGCGTCTGCGTCCGTGGGTGCGGGAGTTTCTCGGGGAGGAGCCGGTGCATGGGTTGTTGACGACGCTTGAGACCGAAGCGAAGTACGCCGGGTACATCTCACAGCAGGAGCGACAGATCGAGCGTTTGAGAGACGCAGAGCGGCGGGAGATTCCGGCGGGGTTTGGGTTTGTGGGGATTCCGGGGCTTTCGCGAGAGGTGATCTCTAAGTTGGAGCGGGTGCGACCGGCGACCGTGGGGCATGCGGCCCGGATACCGGGAGTAACGCCGGCCGCGATTGCGGTGCTGGACGTGTATTTGAACCTCTGGGTGGACTCTTCCCGGCGCGGCGGCTGACCGCGCGGAGTTGGAAGATCCCCAGTCGATCCACCGTGTTCCACGTGGAACCTCGAAGTCCGGTTTCACGTGGAACGTCGGCCTCCGTTCCCGGCCAGCTTGGCGAAGTTGAACCGGTCGGCCGCCGTGATAGCATGGTCTTTCCCCGGAGCATCCGCTTGGGCAAGACAATCGCGATCGCCAATCAGAAAGGCGGCGTCGGGAAAACGACGACCGCCATCAACCTCGCGGCTTCTCTCGCCGCCAATGACCTTCGAGTGCTGGTCATCGACTCGGACCCGCAGGGCAACTCCACTACCGGCCTCGGCATCGAGAAGCACGAGGAGTTGGCTACGCTGTACGACTCGATCGTGGGCGGGCGCGACCTTGCTGAGGTTGTGGCACGGACCGAATTCGACGGCCTGGAAATCGTTCCTTCGGACAAGAACCTGGTCGCCGCGAATATCGAGCTGGTCGAACAGGAACGCCGCCAATACCGCCTTCGCGACAAACTGACGCCAATTCGCGATCAGTATCAGTTCATCCTGATCGATTGCCCACCCGCCCTTGACCTCTTGACCTTGAACGCCCTCCTGGCAGCCGATTCCGTCCTTGTCCCCATTCAATGCGAGTTCTTTGCCCTCGAAGGCGTATCACAGCTCATGGATACGATCGACAGAGTCCGCGAATCCATGCAGCACCCCTTGAAGATCGAGGGAATACTCCTGACCATGTTTGACGACCGGACGAACCTGACCAAGCAGGTGGCCGACGACCTCCGGGAGTTCTTCGGCAATGAGGTATTCAAGACGGTCATCCCCCGCAGCATCCGGCTGGCGGAGGCCCCGAGCCACGGTAAGCCCATCCTGAGCTACGACGTCCGATCCCGTGGCGCCGAGAGTTACATCAAGCTCGCCAAGGAAATCCTCGAGAATGAGCAAGCCTCAAGACGCACAGCGCAAAGCGCTCGGTAAGGGATTGAGCGCCCTGCTGCCCGGCCGCCCGGGGGCCGCGTCTCCCGGTCAAACAACCGCGCCACCCACCGAAGACGAGAAGGGCACTGTCAGGCACGTCCCGATTGACGAGATTGACCCGAATCCCCTGCAGCCCCGGAGCGTCTTCCAACCGGAGCGGCTCCACGAGTTGTCCCAGTCGATCATTGCGAACGGCATCATTCAGCCTCTGATCGTTCTCCGCCGGGACGGCCGTTACCAGTTGGTTGCGGGGGAGCGCCGATGGCGGGCCGCCCGCCTGGCCGGGCTCGCGGACGTGCCGGTGGTGGTCCAGGACTTTGTCGACGAACGGCTTCTCGAGATCGCGCTGATCGAGAACATTCAGCGTGAGGACCTCAACGCCATCGAGGTTGCCCACGCCTATGACCGCCTGGTGCGGGAGCACAAACTCAGCCACGATGAGATCGGCCAGCGCACGGGCAAGGACCGCACGAGTGTCACGAACATGCTGCGGCTTCTGAAGCTGCCGTCGGAGGTACAAATCCTCCTTGCCGAGCATCGTCTGTCGATGGGTCACGCCCGGGCGCTGTTGGGGCTTCCGACGCCCGAACTGCAGGTGCAGTTGGCCGAGAAGATCAGCGCGGAGGGCCTCTCGGTACGTCAAGTCGAACGCCTGGTTCAGAAGATGGTGGAGAACCGGGAGGTCAAGTCGCCCGAGGAGGCGGCACAGGACCCCAATGTCAGGGCGGCGGTCGAAGAACTGGAACGCGCCTTGGGAACGCGTGTGAGAATCGTCGAAAAGGGACCGCAGCGAGGCCGGATCGAGATCGAATACTATTCGCAGGACGAACTGCACCGGCTCTACAGCCAGATCGTAGGGAACTAGGTATTCGGCGGAGGTGTGGTGCCGGCGGCTGGAGTTGAACCAGCGACCTACGGATTATGAGACCGTCGCTCTAACCACCTGAGCTACACCGGCATTGCCACTACCAGCCTATTCTCCAGCCCCGCGGCTTGTCAATCCGGCGCCCGATCGGTCAATCTATTCAAACACATGCACGCCTGATTCTGTGCCTCCCAGGGCGGTTTGCCCGACGCGGACCGGCCGATGGAACCGCTTCCGATTTCTGTTGACAGGGCAGCGCAATGGGTCCATAGTAATGCCAGAGGTTGAAGCAATTCAGAGCTTCAGACTCGGATCTCCCGGATGGCGGGGGATCGGATGAGCCTTCCTGCGGTTTGGGAAGGTATCGACACATAGGAGGGAAGTCCATAGACAACGTCCACCAGAAAGGGCGGCTACCGATCTCCTAGCTGACTGGCTGCGAGCCTGACGCGCCGGCTACGATCCCTGCGGATCGCGAGCGTGCGGACATATGCCCCGCAAACTGAAGGTGATGTCAGCCAGTGGAACGACCGGGCCTGGATGATGTTCCGGGCGGATGGTCGTCTCGGCGGGGTTCTGGCGGCCGCCCTTCGTAATTTGGCGGACACCCTCCTTCGCTCTGCATTTGACACCCTCTTTTCCGCTTCACTAGATTCGTAATAGTGCCTGCCGCATCGAGTTCGCCCGCTGGACCCATCATCGAATTCCGGGGCGTCTCGAAGAGCTATCCGATCTATGAGTCGCCGGCAGACCGGCTGAAGGAGCTGGCCGCGCTCAACCGCCGGTCCTTCCACCGCGATTTCTGGGCTCTCCGCGACATATCCTTTCAAATCCATCGCGGAGAGACGTTCTGCGTGGTTGGGGAAAACGGGTCCGGAAAGAGCACTCTTCTCCAGTTGGTGGCGGGCATCCTCAAACCCTCCGAAGGGACGGTACGCGTGGACGGCCGTGTGGCCGCCCTTCTGGAACTGGGGTCCGGGTTTAACCCCGAGTTCACGGGGAAGGACAACGTCTACCTGAACGCCGCGATTCTGGGACTCGGCACCGCGGAGATCGACCGCAAGTATAAGGACATCGAGAACTTCGCGGAGATCGGCGAATTCATCCACCAGCCGGTGAAGACGTACTCCAGCGGCATGGCGGTCCGGCTCGCCTTCTCCGTGGCGATTCACGTGGATCCGGACATTCTTTTAGTGGATGAGGCGCTTGCGGTAGGGGACATCTACTTCCGGCAGCGGTGTTTGCGCAAGGTGCACGAGCTGCGCGACCGCGGCGTGACCATCCTTTTCGTTTCGCACGCCGTGGGGGACGTGAAAGCGATCGGTGACCGAACGGTCTGGCTGGATCAAGGGCAGGTGCGGGAACTGGGCGCAACCGACGTGGTGGTGTCGAAATACCTGGCGGCGATGACGGCCAAGGACGCCCGATACATCGAACAGGCGCCGCTCCCCCGCGTCGCGCCCGGGGCAACGGCGGCAACGGCGCCCGAGGTGGTGACCCACATCCCGAATGTCGATCACCGTCACGGCGATGGCGGCGGCGAGATCATCGGGATCGCGATCCTGGACGCGCGGGGACGGGCCGTCCAGCTATTGGAGCCCGGCGGCACGGTGATCGTCCGCATCAGCGCGCAGGCTCACGAAACCATCGACCGGCCCATGGTCGGCTTCATGTTGCGCAATCACATGGGTCTCGACTTCGCGGGGACGAACACGACCCGGGAAGGGCACATCCTGCCGCCCATGACGCCGGGCGATATCGTCACCATCGACTTCCACATCCAGCTTCCCGAACTGTACCCGACTACGTTCTCCTTCTCGCCGGCCATCGCGGATGGATCTCTCCACGCCTACAAGATGTGCGACTGGATCGACAACGCCGTGGCCTTGCAGATGGGGCACGGGGAGGCGCAGATCTACGGCTACATCCACCTGCCGTGCACGGTGGAAGTGAACGCGCGGTTGCACAACACGGAAGCCCCGGTGAGCCATGTCTAGCGAGTTCACGGGCGAGCGTGTGGTACCGGGCGAAGTAGAACCCGACCTCTGGAACGAACACTACGCGCGCTATGTGTTTGCCGCGCGGCTGGCCCGGCGGAAGCGGGTGCTCGACACGGGCTGTGGCACGGGCTACGGCAGTGCCGAACTGGCGCGCACGGCGGCGTCGGTGACGTCGCTCGACGTCGCCGCCGCCGCGGTGGACTTCGCCCGCCGCCGATATGCAGGAGCATCGTCCCGTTTCCTGCAGGCGTCGGCCGAGGCGCTGCCGTTCCGCGCCGGCGCCTTCGACCTGGTGGTGGCCTTCGAAGTCATCGAGCACCTGAAGAACTGGCCGAGCCTGATCTCCGAGGCCCGGCGCGTCCTTGGGCCCGGTGGACAGTTCGTGGTCTCCACGCCGAACAAGCTCTACTATGCGGAGAGCCGCGCCAAGAGCGGGCCGAACCCGTTTCACGAACACGAATTCGAGTTCGAGGAGTTCCGCGAAGCGCTTGCCCGGTGCTTTCCGCATGTGGCCCTGTTCGCCCAGAATCACGCGCCGGCCATCGTGTTCGACGGGATTCCGCGGGGTGCCGCCAGCGATACGCGCATCGACGGGCCTGGGGCGGAGCCGGGGGAATCGCACTTCTTCCTGGCGGTGTGTGCGGTAGGCCCGCAGATGGGGGCGCCGACTCTGGTCTACCTGCCGGCGGCGGGCAACCTCCTGAGGGACCGCGAGCGCCACATCGAGCGATTGCAGGATGAACTCGCCACCAAGAACGGCTGGCTTGACGAAGCGCGGGCCGAACACCAGCGCCTCGTCGTTCTGCACGAAGAGCAAAGGCAGCAACTGGAGGCGCGCAATCGCTGGGCGGAGCAGTTGAACCGCGAACTGCAAGAGACCGGCGCACGCCTGCTCGCGGTACAGGACGAGTTGGTTGCCGCGCGCGTCGAAGCGCAAGCGGCCTTGGATGAGTGCGAGCGGAGGATCGCCGATCTGGAGCGCGATCTGGCGGCCCGCACGGCTTGGGCACAGGAGAAAGAACGGGACCTTGCGGCGAAGGCCGAAGAACTCGAAAAGGTCGTCAATCTCCTGCGCGAGGCTGAGGCCACGGTCGAAGAGCGGACGATCTGGGCGCAGGGACTGGACAAAGAGATTCAAGAGTTGCGGAGCCGGCTCGCGCTGGCCCAAGAATCGAAGTGGCTCCGGCTTGGACGGGCGCTGGGGCTGGGCCCGTCGCTAGGTAGCGCATAGATGAGGGGCGCCGCCCGGTTCCTCAAGGCGCTCCCGCTCTTTCTGCTTGCGGCCCCGCTGCACGTCATCTCCGTTCTCACGCTCGCGGTAGTGGACGGTCTCTGGCTACTGCTGGGACGCCGGCGCGGCTCGTTCCCAGCTCCGCCGGCCACCGCCTCGGCGTCCATTGTCATCCCCACGTGGAACGGACGCGACCTGCTCGAGAAGTATCTCCCGTCGGTCGTTGCGGCCTGCAGCGGGAGCGCGGCGAACGAGATCATCGTCGTCGACAACGCGAGCGAAGACGGAACCGCGGCCTGGCTCGCAGAGACGTTTCCGGGCGTCCGGGTTCTCCCCCTTCCCCGCAATGAAGGCTTCGGCGGAGGATCGAACGCAGGATTCCGCGCCGCGAAGAACGACATCGTGGTCCTGCTCAACAACGACATGCGGGTCGCGCCTAGCTTTCTGCCGCCGCTTCTCGCCGCCTTCGAGGACCGGGGCGTCTTTGCGGTCGCGTGCCAGATCTTCTTCTCGGATCCGGAGAAGGTCCGGGAGGAAACCGGACTCACGCAAGCCTGGTGGGCAGACGGCGGATTACGCGTGCGCCACCGCGCCGACGAAGCGGTCGACCGCCCGTTTCCCTGCTTCTACCCCGGCGGCGGCTCGAGCGCCTTTGACCGCCGGAAGTTCCTCGAGTTGGGTGGCTTCGACTCGCTCCTGGCGCCGTTCTACCTGGAGGACACCGACCTTGGCTACATGGCCTGGAAGCGAGGCTGGAAGGTGCTCTACCAGCCCGCCAGCCATGTCTGGCATGAG
>DALYJJ010000008.1:42879-49583 GCA_031969915.1 Bryobacteraceae bacterium
AGGCGCGAGGGCACGCTCGGGGTCGAAGCTCATCTTGTAGAGCGAGGGATTCACGGGGTTGGCGATGCCTGCCATGAGCACCGTGGAACCATCGGCCGCCGATTCTCGCCCGCCTACATCCAGGGAATCCTGAAGAAGAACTTCCTGCTGTGGACCTGGAAGAACATTCACGAGCAGCCTCGCTTCCTCGCCCATCACTGGTTCACGATGGCCGGGGCGCTGATCAGCGCCGTTTTCGGCGATTCGCCCGAACGGCCCTCGCTCCCAGGCATCCTGCGCGCCGCGCTTCAGCTTCCTCGGGCGTGCGTCTCGCGCTGGCGGGCTCGCTCGCTCGCTTGCGTTGACGACACCGAAGCGTTCCGCCGCCCGCTCGGCGGCTACTATCGCGATCGCTTCGCCGTCCTACCGGAAGCTCCGGAGCCGTTGCGGGTGCTCTTCCTCTCGCCCTACCCGATCCTGCCGCCGATCCACGGCGGCGCGGTCTTCATGAGCCAGACCCTCCGCGAACTGGTGAAGCACTGCGAAGTGCACCTGATTGCGCTGCTCGACTTCCCACACGAGCGCGAGCCACACCGGGAACTCGACGCGATTTGCGGTTCGGCGGAGTATCTTCTGCGGATTGAAGGTAGGCCTGCGGCGCCGGGATCGATCCTTCCCTTTGCGGTGCGAGAATTCGCGAACGCCGACCTGGAATGGCTCATTCACCGCCAGATCTTCCTGCGTCAGATCGACGTGTTCCAGATCGAGTACACGAACATGGGCCAGTACGCCGGTTCATTCGGGCGGATCGTGAACGCGCTCTTCGAGCACGACATCTACTTCCAGTCCGTCGGCCGCAGGCTGGCTTCGATGCGCGGCTTCGTCACGCGCGCCCGTGCAGCCTTCGAATACCTGCGCGCCCTTCACTACGAACTAACCATGCTGCCGCGCATGGACCAGGTGCAGATGTGCAGCCGCGCGAACAAGGCCTACCTGGCGACATACCTGCCGCGACTCGAGACGCGGATGCTCGACGGGCTGCGCGCGGGCGTCGACACGTCCCGCTACGATTTCCGCCCGCACGGCCGCCGGCCGGACACGATTCTGTTCCTCGGCAGCTTCCGTCACCTGCCGAACCAGGCGGCGCTGAACTGGTTCATCAACTTCGTGTTCCCGCGCGTGCTGGCGGAGCAGCCGCAAGCACGCCTGGTCGTGGTGGGTTCGGATCCGCCGCCGGTCTACACACTCGGCTCGCTGGCGCCGTCGGTCGACCTGGTCGGATACGTCGACGATGTGCGTGAAGCGCTGGCCGGCTGCGCGGTCTTCATTTGTCCGATCCTGGCCGGATCCGGAGTTCGCGTGAAGCTGCTTGAGGCGTTCGCCGCGGGCATCCCCTGCGTATCGACTCGCGTCGGGGCCGAAGGGATTACCGAGGAGGACGGAGCGGTGTGCTACCTGGCCGACGATCCGGAGGCCTTCGCGCGGCGCGTGGTGGAACTGTTGCGAAGGCCCGAGTTGGGGGCGGAAATGGCGATCCGCGCACGGCAGGAAGTGGTGGCCAACTGGGATATGGCGGCGATCACAGCGCGCCTGGCGGTAAGCTTTCGCGATGCCGTTCGCCGGAAGCGCGCTACGGCTGGCCCAGATCCTTCTTGAGCCTCTTGACGACGCGTTCGGCCAAGGCATCCAGACCGCGCGGGCGGCGGTCGCCCGGCTCATCGAACGTGGACCACAGTACGTGTTTCGAGCGGCGGTCGACGAGAAAGACGGTTCCTTTTCCACGAGACCACGAAGAGCCCTGCGGCTTGTACATCTCTTTGAGTTCGGCCAGCCGCTTCGCCTCCGCTTCGTCCGTTCCGGGTTCGGCTGGCTTCCCTTCCTTCACCGCGTCCGCCGGCTTGGCCGCAGCGGCGGGCGGCGGCGGCGCCGGCTCCGCCGGATAGAGTTCCGACATTCGTTCCTGGAACCGCACGCCCAGAGAATCCGTGAACACGGCGTCGGCCAATTTCGGGTCGGCCACCACGCGGAATACCTTCAACTGCGTTAGACGGTTGGCCAGCATCTGATCGAGGCCGCCCGCCATGGGGAGCAGGTACACCGACTGCACCTGTCCGAGCTCCGCGGGGAGCGCCGCTCCGGCACACAGGCCCAGGGCGCAAAGCGACAAGAGATACCGCATGCCCTCATCTTATCAGCGGCCTCGTACAATAGAGCTTCGCCGCCGTTCCATGTACAAGAGTCTGAAGATCACGGTGATCATCCCCTGCCTGAACGAAGAGCAGGGCATCGAGAAGGTACTCACGCGGATGCCGGAGTTCGTCGATGAGGTGATCGTCGTCGACAACGGCTCAACGGACCGAACGGCGCAGGTGGCCGAGTCGTTCGGCGCTTACGTGGTGAAGGAGCATGTGCGCGGATACGGGCGGGCGTACAAGCGGGGCTTCGCCCACGCCCAAGGAGACGTGATCGTCACGCTCGACGGAGACCATAGTTACCCGCCCGACGCGATCTCCTATCTACTGGAGGCATTCCTCCATCTACGGGTGGATTTTCTGAACGCGTCGCGATTTCCGGTGCGGGACCCGGAGGCGATGAGCCTGAAACATAAGTTCGGCAATTTGGTTTTGTCGCTTGCGATGTCGCTGCTCTATTTCCGGTGGGTGCGGGATTCACAGTCCGGCATGTGGGTGTTCCGCCGTTCGATCCTCAACCATATGATGCTCGAGTCGGACGGCATGGCTTTCTCGGAGGAGATCAAGATCGAAGCCCTGAAGCACCCGAGGATCAGCTTCGCGGAGATCTCCATTCTGTACACCTCGCGCCTGGGAGAAATTAAGCTGAACCCGTGGCGGGACGGCTTTCACAACCTTCTCTTCCTCATTCGGAAACGTTTTGCAAAGGGGAAGCCGTGATGATATGCTCATTTTACCCGCCCCCGCGTCATCTCTGGCGCGACCGCAGCTAGCTCCCATGGCCACGGTCACCGTCGTGGTTCCCCACTGGAATCGCCGCGAACTTCTTGAACCGTTGTTGAAACGTTTGCGGCTTCAGACTTATCCAATTGGGGAAATTGTCGTGGTCGACAACGGATCGAGCGACGGTTCCGCGGAGCACGCGGAAGCGCTGGGCGCTCGCGTGATCAGGCTGGACCGGAACTACGGATTCAGCCGCGCTGTCAACCGCGGCGTCGCAGAAGCGGCGACTGAGCTTGTCGTCATCATAAATAATGACGTCGCGCCGGCGGAGGATTGGCTGGAGCGTTTGGTCCGCGCGTTGGCCCGCGGCGGGAACGACGCCTGGTTCGCCGGCGGCCGGCTGATGCAGGCGGGTAGGGAAGAGTATCTGGACGGCTCGTTCGACTTGCTGTGCCGGGGAGGCACGGCCTGGCGGGCCGGGAAGGGTCGCCGGTACGGTTCGGTATGGGAGGAACCCCGGAGGGCCTGGAGCGTACCGATGACGGCCGCGCTGTTTCGCACGGAATTGTTCCGGCGCGTAGGTGGCCTGGAGGAGAGTTTTGAGTCGTACCTGGAAGACGTCGAATTCGGTCTCCGCTGCGCAGTGCACGGCTACCGCGGGCTGTATGTCCCCGAGGCCGCCGCGGTTCATGCGGGCAGCGCGACGCTGGGACCGTGGCACGCGGAGACCACGCGCCGGATCGCGCGGAACCAGGTGTGGCTTATCGCGAGGCATCAGCCCGAATTTTGGCTCGGCCGGTACCGCCGTCAGGTGTGGACGGCGCAGTTGCTTTGGGGACTCGTGGCGTTGCGCCACGGCGCGTTTCTCGCCTGGCTCCGCGGGAAGTGGGAGGGCATTCGCGGCTTTCGCGCGGTGCGCGACGGGTCCGGCGGCGATGGAGCCGCGTTGGACGCCATCCTGGAGGATCAGGAACAGTTGATTCTCGAACTCCAGCGCGAGACCGGCTTTGACGCCTACTGGCGTTGGTACTTCCGCCTGGCGGGACGGAGGCGCGGATGACGGCGGTCTCGATCGTGATCGTGTCGTACAACTCGGCCGAGGTGCTGGGCACCTGCATTGCCTCCTGCCGGCGCGTGAACCCCGCTGAGATCTTCGTGGTGGACAATGCGTCCGCCGACAACTCGGTTTCCGTCGCGCAACGGGCCGGCGCGCAGGTGATCGTGAATACCACGAACAAAGGCTTCGCTGCCGCGGCGAACCAAGGCATCGGCGCCAGCTCGTCCCCGGCGGTTCTGCTGCTGAATCCGGACACCGAACTGCCCTCTTCGATCGAACCGCTGGCAGCCGCTTTGGAGGACGGAGAAGTGGGCGCCGCGGCGCCTGTGCTGGTCGACGACAGCGGCCGGGCGCAGCTCGGGTTTTCCATACGCCGCCTGCCGGAAGCGAAGGCGCTGATCTTTGAAGTCCTCGGGATCAACAGGCTGCTACCGGGGAACCCGGTGAACGCACGCTACCGCTGCCTGGACCTGGACCTGACGGAAGACCAGGACGTGGAGCAACCGGCTGGAGCGTGCCTCCTGATCCGCAAGACGGCCTGGGGCCTGGTGGGCGGGTTCGACGAGGAGTTCCACCCGGTGTGGTTTGAAGATGTTGATTTCTGCCGCAGGTTGAGGCGGGCCGGCTTCCGAATCCGGCTGGCGGCGGGCGTGGCGGTGCGGCATCGGGGCGGCCATTCGGTGTCAAATCTCACTCCCGGCCGTCGCCAGGCATGTTGGTATGCTAGCCTTCTAAAGTACGCCGCGAAAGCTTATCCGGGCCACGCGGTGCGGGGAATTGCCGGCGCCTTGCTAGCCGGGTTGCTGCCAAGGACCATTACGGGGATTGTCAAGAATCGGAGTTTGGCACACGGATCAAACTTTGTTGTGATCTTACGGCTTGCGGGTCAGTCGCTCATCGAAGGGCGGCGCGGCGCGGTGGACGGTACCGGCCACACTGGGAAAGGGACCCCCCAGTACATCAAATCCAGTTCAGGTACAGGATCTTAACCTCGTCGCATGGCGAAACGCGATTTGATTTCGGTAACCATAGTCACTTACAACAGCGGCCGCTTCATCAAGCGCTGTCTGGAATCGGTGCTCGATCAAAAAGGCCCGGCGATTGAGGTGGTGGTGGTGGACAACGCTTCCACCGACGGCACCAACGACATCCTCGACCAATTCGAAGACCGGGTACGCGTCTTCCGGAACGAAGAGAACATGGGGTTCGCAGCGGCGCAGAACCAGGCCATCGGGCTTTCCAGCGGCGATTGGGTTCTGACCCTGAATCCGGACGTGGTGTTGATGCCGAACTTCCTCGGGGCGCTCCTCGAAGCCGGCAACAGCAACCCTCGCATCGGCAGCGTGTGCGGAAAACTGCTGACCATCACACCGGACTATTCGATTCCCGAGAAGCCGATTGTGGATTCCACGGGCATCTACTTCACGCCCATGCTCCGGCACCTGGACCGCGGAAGCCAGGAAGTGGATAATGGCCACTACCTGCGGCCGGAGTACGTTTTCGGAGCGACGGCGGCGGCGGCGCTGTACCGGCGGGAAATGATTGAGGATGTCTCCGTGGACGGGGAGTTCTTCGACACCGACTTCTTCGTCTACCGCGAGGATGCCGACGTGGCCTGGCGCGCGCAGTTGTTCGGGTGGCGCTGCCTCTATACTCCGTTCGCGCGCGGCTATCATGTGCGGAAAGTCCTGCCGGGGAACCGCCGGGCCTTGCCGGCCGTGATCAACATGCATTCGGTGAAGAACCGCTTCCTGATGCGGTTGAAGAACATGACGCCCTTGCTGTACAAGCGCATGTGGGTGTCGATCACGATGCGCGACCTGGTGGTGGTGGGCTGCTGCCTGTTGCGCGAGCAGAGTTCGCTGAAGGCATTCTGGTACCTGGCCACGAACTGGAAGCGCGTACTGAAGAAGCGGAAGCAGATCATGAGCCGGATGCGCGTCGACGATCAGTACATGGCAAGCTGGTTCCACTATGAGCCGGTGAGCCGGCCCGCTCCGAAGGCTGCTCCGCGCGCCGTCGCGCGCACGCGCACCGCCAAGAGCTGACCTTTGCCGTTGCGGATCGCGCTGCTCGGCACCCGCGGCATTCCCGCCCGCTACGGTGGATTCGAAACCTTCGCCGAGGAGTTGTCGACGCGGCTCGCCGCCCGCGGCCACACGGTCACTGTGTACTGCCGGCAGCGCCCCGACGAGCCCACCTTCCGCGGCGTCCGGCTCGTCTACCTGCCCACCATCCGCCACAAGTACTTCGACACCATCGCGCACACGGCACTTTCGACACTGCACCTGCTGGCGCATCGACACGATGCCGTCCTCTACTGCAACGCGGCGAACGCCGTCTTCACCGCGCTTCCGCGCGCCTTGGGGATGCCGGTTGCGCTGAACGTTGACGGCCTGGAACGCAAGCGCAAGAAGTGGAACTGGGCGGCGCGGCAGTGGTATCTGCTCTCCGAGCGCCTCTCCACGGTCTGTCCGAACGAGATCGTGAGCGACGCAGCGGCGATCCGTGAATACTACCTGGAGCGGTACCGCACCCCGAGCACCTTCATTCCATACGGCGCCGAGACGGCCCGGGAAGAGACCAGGGAGGCATTGGACCGGCTGGGCCTGGAGCCCGGCCGCTACTTCCTCTACGTGAGCCGCCTGGAGCCGGAGAACAACGCGCTGCTGGTGCGCGAAGCGTTCGAACGGCTCAACACCGATATGAAGCTGGCGATCATTGGCGACGCGCCGTACGCCGAAGAATACATC
>DALYJJ010000008.1:49606-77221 GCA_031969915.1 Bryobacteraceae bacterium
GAGCGACGCCCGAATCGTCATGCCGGGCGGCGTCTACGGGCAAGGCTATCGCGAACTGCAATCCCACTGCTTCGCGTACATCCACGCCACCGAGGTCGGAGGCACTCACCCGGCGTTGATCGAAGCGATGGGTCGCGGCGCTCTCACGCTGTTCCTCAAGACCCGGGAGAACCTGGAAGTAGCGGGCGGGGCGGCCCTGCCGTTTGAGCACGAGACGCTGACCCAAACCCTGGAGTCCGTGCTGGCCATGCCCGCTGAGGCGCGCACGCTGTGGCGGTTGCGCGCGGCGGCCCGCGTCGAGGAGCGCTATAGCTGGGACCGCGTCACCGACCAGTACGAGCAGTTGCTGATTTCCTTACGAAGCGGAGCACAATAAGGCCATGCCCCCCGTGTACCCGTTCCGCTCCTGGGTGGAGGTGTCGCGCTCGCAGATCGCTTCGAATTTCCGGGCTGTCCGCGCGGTGGTCGGTGAGCGCGTAGAGGTGATGCCGGTAGTGAAAGCGGACGCCTATCGTCACGGAGCGAACGAGGTTTCGCGGGTGCTGACGGGCGAGGGCGCGCGCTGGCTGGCCGTGAGCAACGCGGAAGAAGGCGTTCTGCTGCGCCAGTACGGCATCACCGCGCGGATTCTGGTGATGGCCGACTTCCTGCCGGGGTCGCGCCCGGCGATGCTCGAATACGGCCTGACGCCGGTGATCCATTCGCTGCGCGACCTCCGCGAACTGAACCGCCTGGCGGCGCTCACCCGGCGAACGCTGCCGTTTCACCTGAAAATCGATACCGGCATGGGCCGGCTGGGAACCCGCGCTCCGGCCGGGGAGATCGCCAAGGCGCTGCACCGGGCCAAGCGGCTGGAGTTCGAAGGGCTGATGACGCACTTCGCCTCCTCCGCGGATTACGCGAACCCGCAAACCGGCGAACAGATCCTGTGCTTCGAAGCGGCGCTCCGTACGCTGCGCGCGGCCGGTTTCAACCCCCGGTACCTGCATCTGTCAAGCACCAACCCAGTCGCCTACAATCGCGCGGAGTGCTGGGCCGACGGCGTGAGCACGTGCATGGTGCGCCCGGGGCACGCGATTTACGGCTACGTCAGCCCAGCTCGCGGCGGCGCCCCGAAACGGGCGCTGGACGTGAAACCGGCACTGGAGTGGCGCGCGGCGGTGATTGCGGTAAAGAACCTTCCCGCCGGCGCGCGCGTGGGGTACGGCGGCATCCACGTCACCGCGAAGGCGACGCGCATCGCGGTGGTGGCGGCCGGTTACGCGGATGGTGTTCCGCACCGGTTGTCGAACAAAGGTCGGGTGATCGCCGGCGGCCGGTTCGCCCCGGTCCTCGGCGCCGTGAGCATGGACCTGACCACCATCGACGTGTCAGACATACCGGAGTTGCGGGTGGGGGACCAGGTAACGATCATCGGCTCCGAAGGCGAGTGCAGCCAGGACGCTCAGCAACTGGCGCGAGCCGCGGGGACCATTTCCTACAGCGTGTTGTGCGGCATCAGCGCGCGCGTGAAGCGCGTTTACGTTTGACCCTTTCACCAGCCGGCCAGGCCGAGGGAGAGAGCCATCTCGGCGGCAAACACCGCGCTGGTGCGAACGCGGCGCCACTTCGAACGTTCCGGTTCACAAAGCAAAGTCAACGCCACACGGGGCGCGGCGTCGTCCCCCACACGCTCCACCGCAACGGCGAGCGGCTGAGGTTCCGGTGTTTCTCCGCGCAGGCGGCCCATCAGGCGGCCTTGCGCCTGGTTCACACCGTAGAGCGCCGCCATGCCCTGCCAGCCCGCCTGTGGCATGAGCGTGAAGCCCGACGACCATCCGTGACCCACCAGGTACGGCCGGTCAATGCGAGCGAACGGTTGCCACTCGCGGTTCTTCGCGGCGGGCAGGAGCCGCGAAAACGGATTCGCGAACGCCATCAGGCTGACAGCCGCGTTGAATGTGCTGAGCACGGGAAGCCGCGTCACGAGAGACCCGCTAAGCGGGCCGCCCAGGCGCATCGTTCCGGCCGGGCCGGAGAGCGACCACCGGCCGCGAGGCCCATCCTTGACGTGGATCGCGATGTCGACCGTGCGCGCATCCTCGTCCCGGACCACGCGGACGTCGTTCTCACCGGTCTCCCGCAGAAGTCCGAGGCGGTTCAACCGCACCACGCTCCGGCCGAGCCGGGATGGATCGAACGGGGCGCCCTCGTCAAGCACCAGGGCGCGGCGGAGCGTCAGGTCGCCGAACACATGGTTCCCGTGGAACTGAATACGGCGGACGCGATACGGTTCGCTCGCGTGCGTCTCGCGCTCAATTCGCAAGCCGCCTTTCGGCGCCCCGCGAACCAGCAGGCGGGCGGTGAAATCGAGGCGTCCTTCCGCCTCTGACTGGCGGCGTTCGGCCAGCAGGCAACGGCACTCCTCACGCCACCAGTCCTCGCGCACGTCGTACTTCCGGCCCGCTTCGACGGAGAAGGTGAGCTGCACGCGGTCTCCTTGGAAGCCCACGCCGGCAAGGCCGGCGCGCGCGTCGAAGTACCCGTTGCGCGCGTAGAGCGAGCGAAGGCGGTGGAGGTCGGCGTCGACCGCGTCTTCGACGTAGGGCCGGTCCTTGCGAGTCAGACGCAGAGCGCGGCGCAAAGCGGATTCGGGGACGCCGGCGTCACCCGCGAAATCCGCCCCGGAGATCCGGTACCGGCCGCCCGCATCGACGTCGATGTGCAAGTCGACGCGGCGGAGGCCGGCAGGAGCGAGTTCGGTGGACACACGGCCAAACGCGAAGCCTTCGTCGCGGAGCTGTTTTTGCAGGGTCTGGGCGATGGTGTGAGCGCGCCGGCGGTCCATCTCCGCGCCTTCGGCCATGCGCAGTTTGCGATCGGGACTCCGCTCCGTGAAGGTGACCCTGCCAAGGAAGGTCTTGGGCTTGGCGTCCAGGTGAAAGACGACCGCCACACCGTCTCCGGCGGGAAGGCGTTCCACGCGGACATCCTCGTACGAGCCGGTTTCCCAGAGCTGGCGCACGTCGCGCGTCAGGGTGTCTTCGTCCAGTGGGCTCCCTGCCCGAGTGAAGAGCGCAAGGCCCGGAGCGGGGCCTTCCACGTGAACCGACTTCACATGGGAGGCTCCCGCCGGCCACACGGCGGGCGCGGCGAAAACGAAGTAAATCGGTAACAGACTCTTCATAGCGGGGCTCTAGAGGAAGGAAGAGCACGTAGCGCGCCACATCTGGCGTGGTGTCGCGTGGTGTCAGGCCCCCTTCCCTTCGGCCGCGCGCCGTGATACCGTACCCGAACCACCCACTGGGAGGGTTGGATGATCAGACTCCGGAACATTCTCCAAGACCGAGAACTCTTCTACGTCGAGCCCCGGCAAACGGTACTCGATGTCGCGCAAACCATGGCTCGCCGGAAGGTGGGAGCCATCCTCGTCGTGGAGGGGGAGCGGCTGAGCGGCATCTTCAGCGAGCGCGATCTGATGACTCGCGGGGTAGTGGCGGGGCGCGATCCCGCAACCACGCCGGTGAACGACGTGATGTCCACCAACCTGGCCACCATCGAAGCATCCGCCACCACGGCGGAAGCGATGGAGCGCATGCAGGATCACAAGTGCCGGCACTTGCCGGTGCTGGATAACGGGCGCGTGAAGGGGATGATTTCGATGCGCGATCTAATGGATGTGGAGCTGGAGAGCAAGGCGACGGAGATCCAGCAGATGCGCGCGTACATTGCGAGCGCGTAGCGCAAACGCACCCGGCGGCGGGCCCGGCGCATCCAACCGGATGCCATGATTGCCAGGCTCATCGAATACCGGAACCTGAATCCGGACGTTCGCCATTTTCTATTTGAAGCTCCCGAAGTCGCGCGACTCGACTTCATACCGGGGCAGTTCGTCTCCCTCACGGAGGAGTTCGACGGAAAGAGGATCACGCGCGCCTACTCGCTCTCGTCGGCGCCGGACGGAAACCGGTTCGAGCTTTGTCTCAACGAAGTAAAGGACGGACGCTTTTCGCCGCACCTGTTTCGCATGCAGCCGGGAGACACGGTGGCCATGCGGGGGCCGCTCGGCCAGTTTGTGCTGCGCGAACCGCTGCGGGATTCGATCTTCGTCGCGACGGGGACCGGGATTGCGCCGTTCCGGTCGATGCTGCACGATCCACGGCTGGTGTCCTCAGGGCGCGCGGCGCACCTCATCTTCGGCGCGCGATATGAACACGGGCTGCTCTACGGCGAAGAGTTTCAGGCGTTGTCCGCCTCCCGGCCGGGTTTCACGTTCACGCCGACGATCACCCGGCCCGGGCCGGAATGGAAAGGGCGTGTGGGGCGCGTGCAGCCCTTGCTTCGGGAGGCGTTAGGCGAGCGGCGCGACCTGGACGTCTACGTGTGCGGTCTGAAAGAAATGGTTGACGACGTGCGTGCGATCCTGAAAGATCTCGGCTTCGACCGCAAACAGATCGTCTACGAAAAGTACGATTGACGGGCGTATGCTGGTTCCGTCATGTCCCCGTGGGACAAACTGGCGGAGCCGACACTGTTGCGGCTGGCGATCGCGTTCCTGCTCGGCGCGCTGATCGGGGTGGAGCGCGAATGGCGGCAGCGGCCGGCGGGCTTGCGCACCAATGCGCTGGTTTGCTTCGGTGCGGCTGCGTTCGTGGACCTGGCCGCCACCATCGGTCAGGCGCCGGACACGGTCCGGGCCATCTCCTACGTCATCTCGGGCATCGGGTTTCTGGGCGGCGGCGCGATCCTGAAAGAAGGTTTCAGCGTGCGCGGAATGACCACCGCGGCAACGCTGTGGTGCTCGGCGGCGGTGGGCGCCTGCGCGGGTGCGGGCCAGGAGGCGGACGCAATTCTGATCACGGCCTTCCTGCTGACCGCAAACATCGCCCTGCGCCCGCTGTCGCGGCTGGTGGATCGCCGCGCGGCGGGTCACCGCGGAACACCGATGACGTACCGGGTGGAACTGGTCTGCGAGAAGGCGGGCATCGCCGGGGTGCGGGAGGCGGTACTGGCCGGTGTCCGGGCACTGCCCGCGGCGGTGCACGCGGTGTCGGCCGAGAAACGCGGCGCCGGGTTGACGGCAATGGAATTCGAGTTCGACACCCCCGCCGCGCTGGACGGAGCCGTGGCTGCTCTCACCGCCGAAATGGCGCTTGGCGAGGGCGTGCAATCGGCGCGCTGGACCGCTATACCGAATGAACACGGATAAGCCGATAGAATGGGTACGAATGAAACCCGCGGGCAAGGTGGCCGTACTGGCCGCCAGTACGGTCTGTCTTTTCGCGGCCTGCGTCGGGATTCTCTTCCAGATCCTTCCCGGACCCCGAACGAGCGTCGATTACCTGGTGATCGGCGGAATCGCCACGTTCGCTTCGCTGCTCGTGGTGTTCTTCGTACTGATCACGACAATCACCAGGACGTCCGACACGTTCTACAAGCGAAGGGTACGCACCGGGGCTAGCGAATCGATCGCAGTTCCACCAGGGGATACACGGCCTTCGTCTGATCCAGCGTCGCAAAGCTGAGGCCGGGCAGGCGCGCGGACGCGGTGCCGGCGGCCACACCCCAGCGCAGGGCATCGGCGAACTCGCTGCCGTTGGAGAGGGCCCAGACCGAAGCGGCGGCCAGCGCGTCGCCGGCGCCGATGGGACACAGGGCTTCGATCCGCGGAGGGACGGCTTCCACAATGCGATGTGCGGCGTCGATGCCGATCGCGCCCCGGCTGCCGAGCGAGAGGATCACCGATTCCGCGCCCATGCCCTTAATCCGCTCCACGGCGTCGGTGAAATGATTCCGCGTGATCAGGGCCCGGCTGAGCAGGCGCTCGGCCTCCTGCTGGTTGGGCGCCACGACCGTCGGCGCGGCCTCCAGGCCCTGGATGAGCGGGTCGCCGTCGGTATCGAGCAGCACTTTCACTCCGCGCTTACGCGCCGTGGCGACCAGCCGCTTCGCATAATCGGCGGGCACGCCCGGCGGAAAGCTGCCGCAGATCATGAGCCAGGTGGCTGTGTTGAGCCGGCTGCAGACCGCCTTCTCGATGCGCTGCTGTTCGGCGGCGTCGATCTCCGGGCCGCGCTCGTTGAGCTTCACGGTCAAGCCCTGCTGGTCGGTGATGGTCAGATTGGTCCGTAGTTCGTTCTTCACGCGCACCAGATCGAACGGCACGTTGTGCTGGGCCAGATACTCTTCGAAACGCTTGGCCTTCTTTCCCCCCGAAGCCGCCAGGGCGAGCGTCTCCCCGCCGAAGGAGCGGATCACGAGCGAAGCGTTGATGCCGCGTCCTCCCGCCGATTCCGAAGTTTCGAGAATATAGGCGCGATCCTCAAAGGCCAGCCGGTCCACGGTGACGTTGTGGTCGATGGCGGGGTTCAACGTAAGGGTGAGGATCAAGTGTCGATGGTACCCTGAAATACTTGGGTTCCGCATCGCTTCGAAGAGCCTATCTCGCGCTTGGCGCCGTTTGTTTTTTCTGGGGAACAACGTATCTCGGAATTCGTGTGGCGCTGGAGTCGTTTCCTCCGGCCACGCTGGTGGCCGCGCGCTTTCTGCTTTCGGGCGCGATCCTGCTCACCGCCGCGAAAACGCGCGGGAGCGTGTTTCCGAAAGGGCGCGCCTTGTGGTTGACGGCGCTCTTCGGCTTCCTGATTCTGGGCATCGGCAATAGCGCGCTCACCGTTGCCGAGTTGTGGATCCCGAGCGGGCTCGCGGCGCTGTTCATCACTACCGGGCCGTTCTGGATGGTGGGCGTGGAAGCGGCGCTGCCGGGAGGGGAGCGGTTGCACCTGCCGACGGTGGCCGCGATGGTGGCGGGCCTGGGGGGCGCAGCGCTGCTAGTGGGTCCGGGGGTGTTGACCGAAGGCCTCGGCAACCGTGTGTTGCATGGGTTTCTGGTGCTGCAAGTAGGGTGCGCGGCGTGGAGCACGGGATCGCTGCTCCAACGGCGCACAATCACCGAATCGCATCCGATCGTCAACGCCGCCGTGCAGCAATTCGCCGCCGGGCTGGCATTCGTGCCCATCGCGTTCCTGGTTCCGCACGAACCCGTGCGATGGAGCTGGTCCGGCGTGACGGCGCTGCTGTACCTGGTGACGTTCGGGTCGATCGTCGGCTACAGCGCCTTTGTGTACGCGCTCGAGCGGCTGCCGGTGGCCCTGGTCACGGTCTACAACTACGTGAACCCGGTGGTGGCGGTAATTCTCGGCTGGTTGTTCTACCGCGAGCCGTTCGGCAAGCGCGAAGCGATCGCGATGGGAATCATCTTCGTCAGTGTGGCCGCGGTGAAGTGGACCACCGCCGGCGCGCGTCGTCGTCGTCCGGCCTAGCGCTTCCGCCGGCGCGCGGCGTTATCGCTCATGCGCGTCTTCCAGGTAGGTGTAACCGTACATGCCGTCCTCGTAGAACCGCAGCAGGCGCCCCGACTCCTCGTAGCCGATCTTCCCTTCGCGAAGCGCGCTCTCCACGTCGCGCCGGAACTTCTCGATCAGGTTGCGCGAATTGAACTGCACGTAGTCGAGCACCTCGCGCACGGTGTCGCCATTCACCACCGTGTCGAGGATCACCTCGCCGCTGGGTCCCAGCGAAATGTGCACTGCGTTGGTGTCGCCGAACAGGTTGTGCAGATCGCCGAGGATCTCCTGGTAGGCGCCCACCAGGAACACGCCGAGGTAGTACTGCTCACCGTCATAGGGATGCAGCGGCAAGGTCTTCTTGACGTCGCGCCGATCGATGAATTGATCCACCTTGCCGTCGGAGTCGCAGGAGATGTCTCCCAGCACGGCATGACGCGTGGGCCGCTCGGCCAGCCGGTGGATGGGCATGATCGGGAACAACTGCTTCACCGCCCACGAATCGGGCATGCTCTGGAAGAGCGAGAAGTTGCAGAAGTACGTTTCCGAAAGCAGGGAGTCGAGGCCTTCCAACTCCTCGGGGAAGTACTCGAGATCGCGCGCCATGCGCTGAATCCGCCGGCAGATCGCCCAATAGAGGTTTTCTGCGATGCAGCGCTGGGCCAGCGGGAGGTAGCCCAGGCTGAACAGGTTGAGCGCTGAATCCAGCGCCTGCTGCGCGTCGTGGAAGCTCTCGAGCAGGTTCTTGCTGCTCAGCCCGCGCGCGGTTTCGAGCAGATCGACGAGCGGCTGCTCCACGTCGTCGGGCAGCTCCGTGGGCGCGTCCTGCTCACCGAATCCGCTCACGCCGAGCACATTGAATACGAGCACGCTGTGGTAGGCCGCAATTGCTCTACCGCTCTCGGTGACGATCGTCGGATGCGGCACCTCGGCTTCATCGCACACGTTCTGCACGTGGTAGACGATGTCGTTGGCGTACTCCTGCAGCGTGTAGTTGACGCTCGATTCGAAGTCCGTCTGCGAACCGTCGTAATCGATGCCCAACCCGCCACCCACGTCCATGTACTTCAACCCGGCGCCCGCGCGCTTCAACTCCACGTAGATGCGCGCGCACTCAATCACCGCAGCCTTGATCTGGCGGATGTTGGTGATCTGGCTGCCAAGGTGGAAGTGCAGCAGGTGAACGCAATCTTCCATGCCCAGGGCCTTTAGCTGGTCAAGTGCCCTCAGCGCCTCACTCACCGTCAGGCCGAACTTCGAGCGGTAGCCGCCGGAGGACTTCCAGCGTCCCGAACCGCGGCTGGCGAGCTTCACGCGCAGCCCGATGTGGGGCCGCACGCCAACCCGCTGCGAGTGTTTGACGATCAAATCGAGCTCGGTGTACTTCTCCACCACCGGAATGATCTTGCGGCCGATCTTCTGCGCCAGCATGACCATCTCGATGTACTCGTCGTCCTTGAAGCCGTTGCAGACGATCGGCGTTTCGTTGTCGGCGACGCCGAGCACGGCCAGCAGCTCGGGCTTCGAGCCCGCTTCGAGGCCGAACCCGTAGGGACGCCCGTACTCGAACACCTCTTCCACCACCTGCCGCTGCTGATTCACCTTGATCGGATACACGCAGCAGTAGCCGCCCTTGTAGTTGTGCTCGGCGATCGACGCTTGAAAGGCGTCGTGCAGCTCGCCCAGCCGGTGCTTCAGAATCTCCGTGAAGCGGATCAGGATCGGCAGGTTGATGCCCCGCAGGATGAGGCTGTCGACGATGCTCTTCAGGTCGGCGCGGCGATCCGCCTCCTTGCTCGGATGCACCCACAAATGCCCGTTGTCGCCCACGGAAAAATAGCCCTTGCCCCACGCGGCGACATCGTACAGTTCCGCCGCGTCCGTCGTGGTCCACCGCTCGGTTGGCTCGTAGACCTGCGCACCTTCGGTCAGTCGTAGGTTCAACTTGGGAAAGCCCCTCCTGGAGCTTCCAGTGTCCAATGAAAGGACGGAGGTGGGCAACCGGAAATTTCGAAGCATTTCGCCGCGAGTTACAATCGTCGCCATGTCCGGACTGCTTTCGGGAATGAACGCCCTGGTGACGGGCGCGAGCAAGGGCGTCGGAAAAGGAATTGCGCTCGAGTTGGCCCGCCACGGATGTGACATTGCCGTGAATTTCAACTCTGACCGCCAAGGCGCCGAGGCCACCGTCGCGGAGATTGTTTCGATCGGGCGCCGCGCCTTCGCCGTGCAGGCGAACGTGGCCTCCTCGGCCGGCATCGCGCGCATGTTCGACGAGGCTGCGGCGCAGTTTCCGAAGCTCGACATCCTGGTTAACAACGCCGGCGTCCAGACCTGGAAACCGCTTCTCGATCTGACCGAGGCGGAGTGGGACCGGGTGATCGACACCAACCTGAAAGGCACGTTCCTGTGCACCCAGCAGGCCGCCCGCCGGATGAAGGAGTCGGGTGGGGGCCGCATCGTGAACATCGGTTCAGGCTGCAACAAGGTTCCGTTCCCGAACCTCGTCGACTACACCGCCAGCAAAGGCGGCATTGAGCAGTTCACGAAAGTGGCGGCCGTCGAATTGGGGAAGTACGGGATCACGGTGAACTGCGTCGCGCCGGGAGCGATCGAAATCGAGCGCACCAAGGAAGAGGCGGGCGATTACGCGGGCACCTGGGCCAGCCGCACGCCGCTCGGCCGCATTGGAACGCCGCTCGACGTGGCGCGCGCGGTGGTTTTCTTCGTGGGCCCGCAAGGCGACTTCGTCACCGGCCAGACGGTCTGGGTGGACGGCGGTTTGTTCACCAAGCCGCAATGGCCCTACGACGAGTAGGCGCGCCGCTATTGCTTCGTCATCGTTGCCGTGGTGTTGGCCGTGCATGAGAACTGGGCATTCATGCCCTGCCACACGCCGCGCGCAATCAGCGCACCGCTCCCCGTCAGGGCCAGGACATTGCCGCGCAGGGTGCCGGTGGCTTCGAACACGTTCCGCTCATAGACAAACCCGGCCGCGATCTCGCCCATGATTCCCGAGAATCTGACTGTAGCGCCGGACACCTCGCCCTGTCTCGGCGAGCGGCCGGACTGGAAGACCGCGGTGAGACTCGGGGAGGTGTAAGCAACCTGGCACCCGGTCTGCGTCATCGTCAGGATGTCCGCCGAACTGATCGTGTCGGTGTCTGTCTCCGACTCGCCGTTGATGGTCAGCGTGCAGCGCAAGGTGCCCTGTTCTCGTGCCAGCCAGCGGCCGGCGAGGGTCACGCACCCGCCCTGAGGCCACGCTACGGCGATGGTCACCTGGTCAGTCGTAGTGATGCCTCCGCCGCGTATCTGAAGTGGAAGCTGGTCGCCCACTGGGGTGCCTGCGGGAATCGCAATGTTGATCTGATTCACACCGGCGAACTGCGGTGAGGCACCCGAGAAAACGACCGGAACGGGAGAGCCGCCGACCAGTACTTCGGGCGTCGTCACCGTCTTGCGAAGCCGGTCGAGAGAGTTGGCTCCGTTGGCCGGCGTGGAGTCCAGCGGCCCCAATCCCGTGGCCAGGACGAGCAGACCGCCGGCATCGCCAACGCTCGCCGCGTGCGATGCGAAACCCTGCACTGCGCCCGGTGGCGCGGCCAGCGTTCCATCCGGATTGATTGCGATTGCCGGACCCACGCCGTATCGCACCGCAAAAATGCCTGGAGCGATGGGAACGATGGCCACTGTCTCAGGTTCCGAGCTTGCCCCGTCGGAGGTCACCACAACCTCGGCGCTTCCGCTGGTCCTACCTCCGGAGAGCACGTTCCACGGAACCTGGGTGTTGATCTGGGTGGGGGACACCACCTGGAGTGGCGCCGGGACGTTGTTGAAGGTCACGCGGACCCCTTCGAGTGTCGTGGGCAGCGGCGGGTCTCCCGCCTGAGCGAGTCGCGGCGCCAGATTGAGGCCATAGATCGAAACCAGAGACCCGGGCGCGACAGCCTGTCCTTTCGCGTTGCTGGCGGCGTTGATAACACCGCCGGGGCTGATCAGGGGCTGGTTGGAGGACGGCCGATGCACCGTCAGACTGAAGATGCGGTAGACCACGGTGCCTGTCGCATCGCGGACTTGCAGAGTGATGCTAAACGATCCAGCCGCAGAGGGCGTGCCGGTGATGCGGTCTCCCTGGATTGACAAGCCTCCGGGCAGCGATCCCGACAGAAGCGACCAGGAGTGTGGAGCGGCGCCGCCGGTACTCATCAGCGTCACGCTGTAGCCGATCCCCTCGACGGCCCGCGGAAGTTGGGGAACCGTCAGAATGGAGAGCGCCGGAGAATAAGGTGTGCGAATCACCCGGATGCGATGGTTCGTTTCTTCTGCGATGTAGATGTTGCCCGCCGAATCGATCGCCGCGCTGAGTGGAGCACTCAGGCGGGCAGCGCGGGCCGGTCCGCCATCTCCGGCGAAGCCCCTCGTTTCGGTGCCCGCAAGCGTCAAGATCGTACCGTCCTGCGTCACCATCCGGAGGCGGTGGTTATCGGTATCCGCGATGTAGAACCTACCCGAGGCATTCACCGCGACACCGCGGGGGTAGAACAACCTTGCCGCTGTGGCCGGACCGTTGTCTCCGGAGAACCCCGGCAATCCGGAGCCCGCCGCTGTCGTGATGACTCCGTTCGCATCGATACGGCGGATGCGGCCGTTGCCGACGTCAGCGACGTAGACGTTGCCGTTGCGGTCCACGGCGACGCCCCGCGGACTGGAGAGCCTGGCCTGGGTCGCGGGGCCGCTGTCCCCGGCGTAGCCGGGATCACCGTTACCAGCGATGGTCGTGATTACCCCGTTGGAACCGATTCGGCGGATCCGATGGTTGTTCTCGTCGGCGAAGAAGACGTTGCCTGCGGTATCAACCGCAACGCCCCTCGGCGTGCTCAAGCGGGCTGCGCTTGCGGGCCCTCCGTCGCCGGAGAAGCCGGATGCGCCCGTCCCGGCCACGGTGCTGATGATCCCCGCCGGCGTGATCTTCCGGATGCGAGCATTACCGGAATCGGAGAAGTAAAGGGTTCCGTTCTCATCGAGCGCGAGGCTGTCCGGATACCGAATCTGCGCTTGCGCGGCGGGTCCTCCATCGCCCGAGAAGCCGGAGATCCCTGTTCCGCCAACAGTCACGATGGTCCCGTCTGCGAGGATCTTCCGGATCCGGCTGTGGCCAAAATCGGCAATGAACACGGTTCTCGAAGCGTCCACGGCTACCGAGTGCGGCTGATTCAGCCGGGCATCGACGGCCGGGCCGCCGTCGCCGACGGCGCCGAACTCGCCCTTTCCCGCAAGTGTGTAAATGACATCGGAGGCGCCCTCCACGACGACCATCGCGATCTGCATCGACGCACCGGTTCCCGCTCCGTCTTTCACGTCCACAGTGAAGCGGTACGTTCCGGCGCCCGTCGGTATTCCTGAGACCACTCCGTCCACGCTGAGCGTGAGGCCCGGTGGCAGCGTGCCCGAAACAAGCGACCAACGCTGCGGTGCGGCGCCGCCCGCCGTCCGCAGTACTCGGTAGTAGCCGGCTCCGATGATTCCGGGAGCCAGTTGGGACTCTGACACAAAAGTAATCCGTGAGGCATCGGTGACCACGATCCGGAAAGCCGCGTCCGCCGCTGCGCCGGCCCCGTCTCTCACACGAACGCTGAAGTCGTGAGTCGCCGCCGCCAGCGGCGATCCATTCAGCATGCCCAACTGAGTCAGGGTCAGTCCTGCCGGTAAGGTCCCCGCAGCCAGGGTCCAGGTGTAAGGAAGCGTTCCGCCCGTCGCGCCGAACGGTTGCGCGTAGGGCGTCCCGGTTGTGGAATGCGGGAGCGCAGGGGGCGTTACGATGGCCAGCGGAGCAACAGCACTCATCTGAACGCGGCGCACGCGATGATAGCTCCAGTCCGCGACGTAAACGTCGCCCGCCGCACTCACTGCGACGCCGCCCACCCAGCCTAAACCAGCTTGCGAAGCCGGCCCATTGTCGCCTCCGTTGGACGGCAGGCTGCTTCCTACCAGTGTGGTGATCAGGCCACGGCTGACCCTTCGCACGCGGAAGTTCGCGTGATCGGCGATGTAGAGCGTACCCGAGGCATCCACCGCGACATCTGCCGCGCCGGATAACCGGGCGGCGGTGGCGGCCTCGTTATCGCCGTGACTCCCCTGCTCCACGCCTCCGGCCACGGTCGAGATTCCTCCCTGTGAGACCTTTCGCACGCGGTTACCGTCGGCGATGTAGAGGTTGCCTTCCAGGTCGAGTGCAATGCCCTCGGGGCGATCCAGTTGCGCGGCAGTGGCGCGGCCGTAGTCGCCGTTGTAGCCCTGGATGCCGTTCCCGGCCACAGTGGTGACGATACCGCCCTCGATCTTCCGCACGCGGCGGTTCTCCAGATCCGAGAAGTAGAGATTGCCCGCGCCGTCGAGAGCCAAGCCCCAAGGCGAGTTCAGGCGCGCGTTGACGGCTGGTCCTCCATCGCCGGCGAAACCCGGGCTGCCCGTACCGGCAATGGTAGAGATGATCCCTCCCGCCGTCACCTTGCGAATTCGCTGATTGCCGGTATCGGCGATGAAGAGGTTGCCGGCCGCGTCCACGGCGACCCCTGCCGGTGCGCGCAGACTTGCGGTGGTTGCCGGGCCGCCATCTCCGGTGAACCCGGCGGTCCCGGTTCCGGCAACGGTGGTGATCACGCCAGCCGCCACTTTGCGCACTCGGTTGTTGATCTGATCCGCGATGTAGAGGTTGCCTGCGGAATCCACGGCCATACCGGTGGGCCGATTGAGGGCCGCAGCGGTTGCGCTTCCGCCATCTCCGGAGTAGCCGGGGCTGCCTGTGCCGGCTACGGCCCGAATGACCGGTGAGGGTTGGCCGCGAACCAACAAGCCGAACCCACGGGTCACGACGGCTGAGGCGCTGTCGCGGACTTCGACGAACAGTGTGTACGAGCCAGCGGCTGTGGGCCGGCCGGAAAGAACACCCGCCGATGAGAGCGCTAGTCCCGGAGCTGCGGTTGATGCTTCGAGCGACCACCGGTAGGGAGGCGATCCTCCCGTCGCTGTGAACGACGCTGAGTAGTCGACGCCGGCTGTTGCCGCCGCCAACACCTGCGGCCCATTCATCGTCAGGCGCGATGTATTTACGATGGTCAAGGTGATCGCACGGACCGCGGTGGACCCGGCGAAATCGCGTACCCGAACCGTGAAGCGGAACGTGCCCGCGCTCGACGGCGTGCCGCCGACTACGCCCGCCGGCGAAAGCGTGAGCCCTGCCGGCAGCGTTCCGTCGGCAATTGCCCACGTGAAAGGGGGAACGCCTCCTTCCGCCCGGAGCGTCTGCTCGTAAGCGCCGCCCACCGTCCCCGCCGGCAGTGTCTCGCCAGTGTTCACGATGAGGGGCGGAGGGGCTGCTGGCCGAAGCAGCCGGACAGCGTGCCCGTAGTTGTCGGCAACGTACACCCTGCCCTCCGGGTCCACCACGACTCCAAACGGATACCCAATCTCAGCGTTGCGGGCTGACCCGCCGTCGCCGGAGTAGCCAAGGGTGCCCGCACCCGCGATGGTCGCGATGTTTCCATCAGGCGAGATCCTCCGGATCCGCATGTTCCAGGCGTCCGCGACATAGATGTTGCCCGGCGCATCCACCGCAACACCGTACGGGCCGTAGAGGCGAGCCCGGACCGCGGGCTCCCCCTCTCCGGCGAAGCCCGGCTGACCGGTGCCCGCAACGGTGGTGATGGTGCCCGCGGGCGACACTTTGCGAATCGCGTGATTGCCGGTGTCGGCGATGTACAAGCTTCCGGTGCCGTCGAAAGCCACCCCATACGGACTGTTCAATTGGGCCCGCGTGGCCGCATCCCCGTCTCCGGTGTAGCCGCCCACGCCAGTCCCGGCGACCGTGGTGATCACGCCCTCCGGCGAGAGGCGTCGGATGCGGTGGTTCATCGTGTCGGCGATGTAGAGGTTGCCGGTGGAGTCGACCGCCAGTCCATGCGGGTAGAAGAGGCGCGCGGCGGTGCCGGGTCCGCCGTCGCCGCTGGCGCCCGCGAGGCCGGTGCCCGCAACGGTGTTGGAGACTCCGGCTGGGGTCACGCGCCGGACGCGGTGGCTCTGGGAGTCGGCGAGGTACACGTTCCCCGCCTGATCGACGGTGACTCCACCGGGGGCCGCGAGCTGGATGCTGGTGGCGGGACTACCATCCGGGGCTCCGGCGGAAGTGCCGCCCCCCGCCACGCTGGAGATCACGCCCGCAGGCGATACTTTTCGGATTCGGTCCGACGTTGTGTCGGCGATGTAGAGGTTGCCCGTCCGGTCGAGGGCCACCGCGCGCGGGCTCAGCAGTTGCGCCGCCGTGGCCGGGCCGCCATCCCCAGCGGCGACGGACTTACCCACGCCGGCCGCTGTTGAGATCAGGGCGTTGGCCGCGACCTTTCGTATGCGGAGATGCAACCGATCCGCGATGAACACGTTGCCCTGACCGTCCACCGCCACGCCGTGTGGCCAGTAGAGCCTGGCACTGGTGGCTGCCAGGCCATCGCCCACGCCCGCGGAAACGCCACCGCCCGCAAACGCTAGGATGAGGCCCGACGGGTTGACCCTTCTGACTCGATCGCTGCCCGTATCGGAAAAGTAGATGTTTCCGAAGGCGTCGACCGCGACGCCTCTTGGATAGCCGATCCGCGCGCTGGCGGCTGGCCCGCCGTCCCCGGCGTAGCCCTCCGTTCCAGTGCCCGCCACAGTGACGATCACGCCCGCCGGCGATACCCTACGGATCCGGTGGTTCGAGAAGTCCGAGATATAGAGGTTGCCGAGGGAGTCCACCGCGATACCATTCGGCGACTGCAATTGAGCTTTCAAGGCCGGCCCGCCGTCGCCCGAATGGCCACCAATGCCAGTACCCGCGATGGTCGTGATGATCCCGTTGGGGGCCACCCTCCTGATGCGGTGATCCGCGGAGTCGGCGATGAACAGATTTCCCGCCGCGTCGAGCGCAAGGCCGTTGGGACGTGAGACCTGTGCCTTGCTGGCCGGGCCCCCGTCGCCCGAGTAACCGTAGCCGTTGCCCACCACGGTTGTGAGTATGCCGGCTGCGGATACCTTGTAGACCGCTGCGTTCATCATGTCCGACACATACAGGTTTCCCAAAGCGTCTGCTACTACGCCGCTCGGTTCAAACAGTGGCGCTCGCACTGCCACGGCGCCCTCGCTCGGAGTGCCGGGCCGCCCGGTGCCCGCCAGGCGAGTCAGCACGCCATTGGAATCCACTCGATAGATCGCGTGCAAGGATGTGAAGTAAAGATTCCCGCGCACGTCAATAGCCAGCCCCGAGGGCTCACCGATCTGCGCTAACAGAGCCGGCCCCGGCGCTGCGGGTAAACCGCCGCCGGCAATCGTCGAAATAGTGTAAGTCTGCCCAAGTAATGCGGCGCAGGAGGAGTAGATGAGTAATGGCACAACCCGGCTGATCATGGGGAACACCTCGCGGACTGCGAAGTAAGGGGAGCATCGTCCGAGACCGGTCCACTTACAGACAAACAGGCCCTGAACTACTGTTTTAGTCTACACCCGGTTACTCGGCGCGAGAAGAGTTTTGAATCGACTTCGTGTGCTCACGCGAAGCATTCATACTTCATCGCCAGGTTAGGTAACCCAGCCGGTTCGCCGCTCCGGCGCCGCATCAGATGGCGGCGGATTCTTCCTAACCGCCCGGGGACGGAAGACCCTCTCCGAGGCTGGTGGTCCGGCCACGTGGTCCGTCAGGGTCCGGTGCTGGTGACAGCGGCAGGGAGCGCGCGGCGAAAAAAAGCCCGGGCGGCCTAGCGCAACCGCCCGGGCTCGGGCATGAGGAAAGAATCTGACGCCCGCGAAATCCGTTACTGCACGGTGATCTTGTGGCGCTCGAGGGTGGCCCCGACGGCCTGCTCGAGCCGCGCCACCGCGCGGTTGAAATCAAGCTGTGCGACCACCGCGCGGCGCCGCGAATCGGCGAATTCGTTCTGCCGCGTGAGCACCAGGAAGTTGGTCGATTCGCCGGTAGTGAACAGCCGCACTTCGCTGTCCAGCTTCTCCTTCGCGGCTCGCTCGCTGGCCTCGGCGGCGGTGATGCGCTGGCGCGCCGTCTCGATGGCCTGCATCGCGTTGCGGACCTGCGCTTCGATCAGTTGCGCGGCGCGCGCCTTCTCCAGGCCGATGCGCCGCTCGCCGATCACCGACTGCGTCAACTGCGCCTCCGCCGTGCGGTTGCGCACGTTGAAATCGAACGTGAAGCCCGCGGCCAGCGTGCGGAAATCGCCGCCGAACACGCCGCCCCAAGCCGTTCCGAGCCCGCCAATCAGGTTAGACGGCAAGGCGCCGCCAAACGTGGGGAGCGGCAGCGCGGGCAGGCCGGCCAGCCCGGAGAGGCGGTTCAGCCGCTCGTACAAAGCCGCGTTCGACGCCGTGAAGGGATTCGCCGTCGAACCCACGGCGCCGCCCAATCCCTGGTTGATGTAGTTCGCGTTCAGGCTCAACTGCGGCTTCGTCTGGCTCGCCGCCAGTTGCTTCTGCACGTCGTTGATGTCCTTGCGCAGGTCGAACGAATCCAGTTCGGGCCGTCGCCGCAGGGCCTCCGCGGTGGCGCTCTTCAGGTCGTCGAACACCAGCGGCGAGAGCGTCTTCGTATCCACCGGGAGAATCTCGTCGCCCCACAGCGTGTCGTCGCGCCCCGAAGCGACCATCGTCTTCAGCGCGTTCTCCGCCTCCGTCACCGCGCCGATCGAGGCGATGTAGGTGTCCAGGCGACGCTCCAGTTCCGCCTGCGCGGCGGACAACTCCACCGGCGCGAGCGTGCCGGCTTCGATTTGCCGCTCGCTACGCGCCAGTTGTTCGCGCGCCCACTCCACGTTGTCGCGCTTCACCTGCGCGTCCTGCCGCGCGGCGACCAGGTCCCAGTAGGACTGCTGCACGCGCGTCACGACATCGATCACCTTCAGCTTCAGGTCCACTTCCGAGAGCGACGCCTGCTTCCGGCTGATCTTCAACTGGGCGCGGGGCTGATCGATCTCGCGATCGCGCAGCAGCGGCTGCGAGAAGCCGAGAATGAGCCGCGACGTGACATAGGGGTTGAGCGCGGCGAAGGGATTGTTGGTGGCCTGGCGGCTGTTCTCGAAGTCGACGTGAAACGAAGAGCCGGACCACGGCAGCGGCTGCCGCAGGTAGAAATTCTGGCCGAAGAGGCGATCCACCAGGCGCCCGTCCGCGGCCTGCAGCACATTGCCGACGGGCGTGTTCCGCTTCTCCGCGGAAGGCTGCCAGCGGAAGACCGGATCGTAGAAACCGCTCGCCGCCTTTACGCCCTGATAGGTGCCGGCGCGGTTCTGGCGTTCGATCTCGATTTCGAGGTTGTTCTTGAGCGCGCGCTCGATGGCCTCCTCGATGGTCATCTTCACCTGGAGGATCCCGATTCCGATTCGCGCGGGTCCTTCGGCACGGGCTGCCGGAGCGAGGAGCGCGACGAGCAGCAACGCTCCCAGAAAGCTCGTGAACGCGCGGCGCGGCGAGAAGCGCCGCAGCGGGGCGATCAGCCGCCCCCACACCGTGGAGTTGGCGACGTCGTCGAAGACCGAGTACGCCACCGGCGTCACCAGCAGCGTCAACAACAGGCAAAGCGTCTGCCCGCCGATGACCACGATGGCCACGGTGCGCCGCGAACCGGACCCCGGCCCGCCGCCCAGCGCCAGGGGCAACATGCCGGCGACGAGCGCCGCGGTGGTCATCAGAATCGGACGCAGCCGGTCTTCGCAGCCGTGCAGAATCGCGTCCAGCCGCGGCGTGCCCTCGCGCCGCAGGTTCTTGATGTGGTCGATCTGAAGGATCGAGTTCTTCTTCACGATGCCGAAGAGCACCAGGATCCCGAGCGAGGTGTAGATAATCGAGAAGTTCTCGCGGGTAATCAGGAGCGAAACCAGCGCGAAGGGGACGGACAGCGGAAGGCTGAGCAGAATGGTCACCGGGTCGATGAAGCTCTCAAACTGCGCCGCGAGAATCATGTACATGAAGACAATCGAAAGCAGCAGCGCGATCATGTAGTTGGTGGCCGCGCGGCCGAATTCCTTGGAGCGGCCCGCCTCCCCGCCCCGGTAACCGGGCGGGAGATTCATCTCGTCCATCGTCCGGTTGACCACTTCGAGCACGTTGCTCAGCGACTGTCCTCCGGCGGTGTTGGCCATGATCAGGATCTGCCGCTGCCGGTTGTAGCGTTCGATCACGGTAGGCCCGATGGCGGGCTCGAAGTGCGCAACGTTGGAGATGGCCATGTTGCCGAGCGTCGAAGAGGGGACGTAGAGGCGGTCGAGCGCGGCGGGCGAGTCCCGGAATTCTTTCTTGACGCGAAGCTGGACGTCGTAGCGGTCGTCGCCTTCCTTGAAGGTGGTTACCTGCTGGTCGCCGCCCACTAGAGTGCGGAGCGCGGTGGCCACGCTGGCGACGTTCACGCCGAGGTCGGCGGCCTTGTCCCGGTTGATCCGCGCGCGGAATTCGGGCTTTCCGGGCTCGTACGAGCTGTCGACGTCCACCACGCCGGGCGTCTCGCGCAACGCTTTCTTCAGCCGTTCCGCGTACTTCTCGAGTTGGGCGAGGTCGGGCCCCTGCAGGGTGTACATGAGGTCGGAGTTCACCCCGGCGCCGGAGATCAACTGCGGCAACTGAACGCTGGCCGTGATGTCCGGATATTTCTGCATTCGCTCGCGCGCCAGCAGCATGATCTCTTTCTGGCTCTGCTTGCGTTGGTTCATGGGGACCAGTTGGACGTAGACGGAGCCCCGGTCCACTTGCCGGCGCAGGTCCGCGCCGACGGTGGAGAGCAGGTACTGGACGCCGGGCAGCGTCTTGAGCTCGTTCTCCAGTTCCGCGAGCATGCGTTCGCTGCCTTCGAGCGATGAGCCGGCGGGCATCCGGAAGAGCACCTCGAGTTCGCTCTGGTCGTCGGTGGGCAGGAAGTCCTTCCCGATGAGCATGAACAACGGCCCGCTGGAGAGGATGACGAGGAGGGACACGCCGCCGATGACCCAGCGGTGGCGCAATGACCAAACGAGCATGCTCCGATAGGGCTGCGCGGTGGCGCGGAAGAGCCATGTTTCCTTGGTTGATTCCGCCTCGTGGCCCTTGGCCTTCAGGAAGCGCGAACAGAGCATTGGCGTGAGCGTGAAGCTCACGAGCAGCGAGACCATGATGGCGAAGGCCGCGGTGTAGCCGAAGCTCGACATGAAGCGGCCCACAATCCCTTCCATCATCGCCACGGGGAGGAAGATGATCACGAGGCTGAATGTGGTGGCCATGACCGCGAGTCCGATATCGCGCGTGCCCGCGGCCGCCGCCTCCATGGGCGACATCTTCTTCTCCTCCATGAAGCGGAAGATGTTCTCGAGCACCACGATGGCATCGTCAATCACGATGCCCACCACGAGCGTGAGCGCGAGCATGGTGATCTGGTTCAGGCTGAAGCCCATCCAGTTCATCAGCGTGTAGGTGGCGACGATGGAGGTTGGGATCGCGATCGCCGAGATCACCGTGGCCCGCCAACTGCGGATGAAGAGCAGCACGATGATGCCCGCCAGCACGCCGCCGAGGATCAGGTGTTCCTGCACGGCGTGGAACGAATCCCGGATGAAGCTGGATTGGTCGCGCGAATAGGTGATTCGCAGGTCGGAAGGCAGGTTTGCCTGGAGCAGCGCGATGCGGTCCTTCACGGTTTGAATCACGTCGAGCGTGTTGGTGCCCGCCTGCTTGCGGACTTCGAGGATCAACGCCGGTTGGCCGTCGAGACGGGCGAGCGAGCGGGGTTCTTCATAGCCGTCGACGACGTCGCCGATGTCGCTGATGCGCACCGGCGTGCCGGCCACATTGCCCACGACAATGCGTGCGAAATCCGCGGGCTTTTCCACCCGGCCTAGTGTTCGCAGCGACAGTTCGCGATTTCCTTGATCGACGCGGCCGCCCGGGACTTCGATGTTCTGGGCAGCCAGGGCGGCCCGGACCTGATCGATGTTCAGATTGTAGGCGGCGAGCTTGTCGCCGTCGAGCCAGACCTGGATCTGGCGCTGGCGTTCGCCGACGAACTTCACCTGGCCGACGCCGGGCAGCGACTCGATATTCTTCTTGATCTGGTCGTCCACCAGTTTGGTGGTTTCGCGCAGGTCTCGCGCCGACGAGACGACGATGCTGAGCACCGGAGCGGCGTCCGTGGCGAGCTTTTCGACCACCGGGGGATCGGTATCCTGCGGCAGTTGGCCGAGGATGGTGGAGATCTTGTCGCGCACCTCCTGCGCCGCTACTTCGGGGTCCTTCTCCAGCACGAACTGGATAGAGACGATGGAGACGCCCTCCGACGAGTTGGAGCGCAGCTCGTCGATGCCCGAGATGGTGTTGACCGCCTCCTCGATGCGCTTGGTGACCTGGGATTCCACCTCTTCCGGCGCGGCGCCGCGCAGCGTGGTGCTGATTACGACGATGGGGAACTCGACCTTGGGGAAGAAGTCCACGCCCAGCTTGCGATACGCGTCCAGGCCCATGACCACCAGCGCCATGACCAGCATGGTGGCGAAGACGGGCCTCCGGATACAGATGTCGGCGAGTTTCTGCATGGCCGCTTATCCTTTCGGCCCCGCCGCGCCGCGCGTTCGCACGGGAACGCCGCTCGAAAGCTGCGGCAGACGGGAAACGGCGACGCGGTCACCCGGCTTGACGGAGCCCGCGGGGACCTCGACCAGCGCGCCGAGGTCGGCGCCCGGAATGATGCGGTGCTCCTTGACCGTTTCGCCGTTGGGCCCCTGCTCCACGGTGAAGACTTTGGTGAGGCCGGCGATGGTGTAGAGCGAGGTGCGCGGAACGGCGACCACCTGCTCCGCTTTCTGCGTGACCAGCCGGACCTGCACGAACATGCCCGGGCGGAGACGGGCGTTGGTTGTTTGCAGCCGCGCTTCCGCTGTGAGCGAGCGCGCCCGCGGGTCCAGAGAGGGATTCAGTTCGCGGACCACGGCGCGAAACTCGGCGCCGGGAACGGCGTCCGTCGTGAACGTCAGCTCGGCGCCTATCTTCAGCGCGCTGGTGGCGGGCTCGGGCACGTCCACTCGCAACCGCAGCGGGTCCGTCTTCACGAGGGTGAGGAACGGCGTGTTGTCCTTGGTGTACTGGCCGGGCGAGACGTGCTTCTGGGAAACCGTGCCGTCGAACGGCGCGCGGACGACGGCATCGGCGAGCCGTTTCTGCGCCAGGCGCACATCCGCGCGCAGACCCGCGATGGTGGCCAGTTGTGTCCGCAAGTCGTCCCGCGTGGCCTCAAACCCGGCCTTGCGCGCGGTGTATGCCTTCTCGAGCTCGGTGAGCCGCTCCCGCGCGATGTCGCCGCTCTTCGCGAGCCGTTCGGCTCGTTCGTACTTCGACTGCGCGTCGTCCAACTGCGCTTGCGCCTGCCGCATCGCGGGCGTCGATTCGGGCGTGACTTCTTCTTGCGTGGCGCTGAGCCCAACGCGCGCCAGCGCCTGCGCCAGGGCGGCCCGGGTGCGCTCGAGCTGCAGGGACAATTCCTGTTTGTCGAGCTCCACCAGCACCTCGCCCTTACGAACAAACTGGCCAAAGTCGGCGCGAACGGCGACCACGCGCCCGGGCACCTCGGCGCTCACGGTTACGGTTTCGTCCGGGTGCAAAGATCCGGTCACCGGCAGCGTCCGCTCCACGGTGCGGGCCTCGGCGACGGCGGTCAGGATCGAGAGAGGCTCAACGGGTTTGGCGGCCTCCACCTTCTTTTCCGCCGGCTGCCGTGAGCAACCGGCGAGGAACAGCAAGACAAGAGTCAGGATCACTGCGAACTTCGATTTCATGAAAGCCTCTCAGGCACGAAGGCCGGACAAGAAGACGTTGACCATCGACGGGATCACCTGGTCCCGCGTGGCCTCGAGATCGATGCACCCGAATACGACCGCTCCCATGGCGTAATTTGCGACCATCCCCATGAACGATTGCGCCGCAATCATGGGATCGATCCGCCGCAATGCGCCTGCCGTCATCCGCCGTTCGAAGTAGCCGGCCACCATCTGAAGCAGCACGACCTTCTGCCGCTGGTAGGCGAGTTCCTTCAGCTCATGGTCTTCCAGGGCGGAGAAGAGGAGCAGGCGGATGTACGCGGGGTCGGCGCTATAGAAGTGTAGGATCAGGTCCGCGAGACCGAGGAGGAATCCCTGGTCGTCGTCCATCTCCAGGAAGGGACCCAGGAAGGCGGCTACTTTCTCCTGGCCCTCCTGACTCTTCGTGTCGATGATCGCGGTGTAGAGGTCGCGCTTGGTCGCGAAGTGGTGATAGAGCACCGGTTCGGAGACACCCACGGCGGCGGCGAGTTCGCGGGTGGTCACTCCCTTGAATCCTTTTTCCGAGAAGAGCTTCACGGCGGCGTCGATGATCGCCTGGCGGCGGTCCTGGCTCGACATGCGGGGGCGGGACCCAGGGTTAGCGGGTGCTAACATAGCAGACACTAACGTAGCAAACACTAACCGAAAGGGTCAAGGTTGACGGGCGGCCACGGGGTTCGCCATCAGGAAGGCCTCGATCTCCGCGATTTCAAACACGCTCAGGCGGAACTCCGACGCCGCGGCCACTCCTTCGAACTGGGCTGCCGAACGGAGACCGACAATGGCGGCGGTGACAGCCGGGTGGCGCAGCGTCCAGGCGATGGCGACTTCGCCCGCGGTGCGCCCGTGGCGGGCGCCGATGGCGGCGAGCAGATCGGCGAGGAGCAGGTTTCGCGAGAGGTAGGGTTCCTGGAAGTTGAGGGCGCGCTTGCGGAAGTCGTCGTCCGGCAGGGCGGCGACGCGCTCCCTGGTCATCTTGCCGGTGAGCAGGCCGCTCTTCATGGGCGAGTAGACGATGACGCCGACGTTGCTCTCGCGGCAGTACGGCAACTGGTCGCTTTCGATCTCCGGAGAGATCGCCGAGTACGGCGGCTGGAGCGAAGTGATCGGCGCGATGGTCCGCGCGCGCCGCATCTGAGCGGCGGTGAAATTGGAGACGCCGATCCAGCGCACTTTGCCGGCCTGTTGCAACTCGGCCATGGCGGTCCAGCCCTCTTCGATGTCCGCGTCCGGCTCCGGCCAGTGGATCTGGTAGAGGTCGATGGTGTCGACCTTCAGCCGGCGGAGGCTCGCTTCGCATTCGCGGCGAATGGAATCGGCTTTGAGCACGCCGTTGATTTCGCCCTTCTCGTTCCAGACGCGCTCGCATTTGGTGAACACGTAGGGGCGGTTCGGCCTGCCTTCGAGCGCCTTGGCCACGATCTCCTCGGAATGGCCCAGGCCGTAGACCGCGGCGGTGTCGATCCAGTTCCAGCCGGCGTCGAGGGCGGCGTGAATCGCGGCGATTGATTCGCTGTCGTCCTGGGGACCCCAGCCGAACTTCCAGCCGCCGCCGCCGATGGCCCACGCACCCACTCCGGTGGGAGTAATCTCAAGGTCGCTGTTGCCGAGACGTTTCTTTTGCATCAACTTTGTCCTCCGTCCATCGTATCCATCTTCGAAGGAACCAAACGGCGGTTGGTTCGTCTATCCAGGAGAGCGCCGAAACGTATGCGAGCCGAAGTGATGCGATATCCAGTCCAGGCGCCAGCGCCGCCCGTAAACCCTTACCTCCTCGACCAGGTTGCCTGGGAGCTGTACCGGGATCGCCGGTACCGGGAAGCCGACGAGGTGATCCGCCAGGTGCTCGAATCGGGGCTGGTGGATGCCGCGTTTCTGTTCCACGCGGGTCTGATCGCCTACGCCGTGGGCAGGAAAGACGAGGCCTCGGTGCGCGTGAAGCAGGCGCTGTCGCTCGATCCACGGGTCCACTCGCGGTAGCTCGCGCACCCGGCCCGCGGCAGAATCAATTCGCCGGGAATAATTCGCGGGGAATTCCGGGAATCACTCGGAGCGCGTTGCGGTAATAAAGCTTCCGCAGCACTTCGTCCGGCAAATCCATGCCATAGATTTTCCACACGCCCTGGTATTTCCGTTCGTGGTCGAAATACTCGTCCGCGGTTTCAACGGTCCGGAAATAGTTGGCGTATTCGTCCGCGCGCCAAGTGTCCTTTCCGAAGAGCACGCGGTCCTGGTAGCGGGTGAAGAAGGCGCGTGCGGCGCGGGGCTGGCGGCCCAGTTCGACGATGGTCGCGCTGAGATCGAGGTAGACGTTAGGCAGCTTATCGAGCACGGCGCCGAGGCGCGCCAGGTCGAACGCCAGCCATCCCATGTGGGCGTTGATAAAGATGGTGCGGGGGTGGCGGGCGAAGAGGCGGTGCTGCTCGGCGATGAGCGTATCCCAGGACGGTTCGCCGGTCCGGGCCCGATTGGGATGGAGCTTGAGGTCCAGCCAGCGCTCGTTGTACTTGTCGATCGGGTCCCAGAACTGCTTGGGGTCGGCGGTGTGGATGAGGACCGGCGCCTGGTACTTCGCGCACACTTCGAAGACCTTGTCGAAGCGGGGATCGTCGGCGGGCACGCGCTTGCCATCTTTGTCCTTGAGCATCATGCCGAAGTCCTTCCAGACCTTGAGGCCGCGGGAGCCGGCGCGCAGATCCTGCTCCACCTGGGCGGCGGCGCGCTCGGCGTAGCCGGGTTCGTCGAGGCCACGGTAGTCGATGTTGCCGAAGACGACGAACCGGTCGGGTGAGGCGGCGCGCAAGGACTCGATCCGCTTCTTCAAGGGCTCGCCCACGCCGCCGCGGACGAAGGAACTCACCATCACGCGCATATTCAACGAATCCATGGTGCGGAGGAGCTCGTCGGGCCGGTCGGCGATGTGGAGGTGAACGTCGACGAACGGGTACTTCGCGCGCTTGATCTCCGTGCGGGGCACGACGAGCGTCGACTTCGGTTCGTACTCTTCGATCGTGACAGCCGCGGGGGTCTGCGCGAGCGCCGCGAGCGCCGCGAGCGCGAAAACTACCGGGAAGCGGAAGACTCGCATAGGATCACCATCTTACTGCGACAGCTTACTGCGACAGCAGGGCGGCCACCCGCGCGCGGGCCTCGGCGGTGAGCGCCGCGCGGTCCTGAAGCGCACGATCCGCGGTGGGAATCGGTTCGCCGATCCGGAGTTCGACGCGGCCCGCGCGCATGTGGACGGAGCCCATGGGCAGCACGGCGTGGGTGCCGGTAATGGAGAGGGGCACCAGCGGCACGCCGGCCTTGATGGCGATGTAGGCCGCGCCCTCTTTGAAGGGCTGGAGCCCCTCGGAAGACCGTCCGCCCTCCGGGAACACGAGCATCGAGATGTTGCGTTCGCGAATGACCCTGGCGGCTTCGGTCATCACCTTCAGCGCGGCGCGGGGATCCTCGCGGGGAACGGGCATGTGTCCGGCGCGGGTGAGGTGCGTGCCCAGGAACGGGATGCGGAACAGGCTCTTCTTCGCGAGGAAGCGGAACTGCACGGGGATGTGCGCCAGCACCACGGGCGTATCCATATAGCTCACATGATTGGAAACGAACACGTAGCTCGCGCTGAGGTCGAGCTTCTCCAGACCGATCACGTTCATGCGGACGCCGGCGATCCGGAGCAGCATCCAGGACCACCAGCGGGCGATCACACCCTGCTTGTAGCCGCCGTGATCGAAGAAGGAGACGAGCACGCTGATCGATCCCATGAGAATCGTGGCCAGGATGATCAGCGGGTCCGTGATGAACAGCGCGCGGAGAAGGCCTGGTGTGACGCGGTCCATGCGCTCACGCTCCTTGCTCGAGGAGAAGCGCGCGGGCTTCGCCGACGAGGTAGAGCGAACCGGTGACGAAGACGACGTCCTCCGGGGAGGCGAGGCGCTCGACCATCGCGAACGCCTCCCGGACGGAGGCCACGGCCTGGACCGGCTGGTGCGCCTGCGCGGCGATGGCTTCCGGTTCGAGAGCGCGGGTCTGGTCCGGGCGCGTGGCGATGACCCGGTGGGCCAGCGGGAAGAGCGTAGCGGCAATCTCGTCGACAGGTTTGTCGCGCATGGCGCCGAAGATCATCCAGATGCGCCGATGCGCATGGAAGCGCCGGATGTAGGCCGCCAGCGTACGGGCGCCGGCGGGGTTATGCGCGCCGTCGAAGACGAGTGTGGGGTTCTCACGGACGAACTCGAGGCGGCCGGGCCAGCGGGCGGCGGCCATGCCCGTTTCAATGTCGTCCTTGTTGATGCCCAGCGCATCGAGGGCGGCGAGCGCGGTGAGTGCGTTCTCCACCTGGTGGCCGCCGGGAAGCGCGATTTCGACGAGGTAGTCGCCGGAACGGAACCGGCTGCCGCGTTCGTGCTATTCGACCCAGAGCGCGGCGGCGGCGGGAATCG
>DALYJJ010000009.1:0-28945 GCA_031969915.1 Bryobacteraceae bacterium
AACTCCACCCCGGCGACCGACGGCAAGTACGTGGTGGCGTTTTTCGGATCCGAGGGCTTGTACGCCTTCGACACAGCCGGGAAGCCGCTCTGGCGGAAAGACCTCGGCACGCTCAACGTCGGCCTGAAGGACGAGAAGGACACGCAATGGGGCTTCGCCAGTTCGCCCTTGATCTGGCGGGACCGCGTGATTGTCCAATGCGACACGCAGGACGAGGATTTCGTTGCGGCGTTTGCTCTCGCGACGGGCGAGGAACTGTGGCGGACCAAGCGCCAGGAGTTTCCGGGTGGAGTTCGCCGGTGGTGCTGGACACGCCGCGAGGCCCGCAGTTGATCACCACGGCGGCGCGTTTCACCTATGGGCTTGATCCGGCGACCGGAAAGGAGCTGTGGCGGTTCGCCGACGAAACCGAGGTGAAGACGCCCACGCCCATCGCCGCGCACGGCACCGTGATCATCGCGGGAGGATATCCGCCGGGGCGGCCGTTCTTCGCGCTTCGGCTCGGCGCCGGTGAACTCGCGTGGAAGGCTTCGAAGGGCGGGCCGTACACAACCACGCCGATCGTTGTGGGGGAGCACCTGTACATCGCCGGGGACAACGGCGTGCTGGGATGCTATGACGCCAGGACCGGGACTCCGGTCTACCAGAAGCGGGTTTCCGCGAAAGGGGCAACCTTCAGCGCGTCACCGGTGAGCGGAGGCGGCAAGTTGTACCTGGCCAGCGAGGACGGCGACCTGCACATCGTGAGAGCCGGGGCGGAGTTCGCGGCCGAAGAGCCGATCTCGTTCGGCGAGCCGTTGATGGCCACGCCGGCGCTGGCGGGCGGCGTGCTGTTCGTTCGCTCCCAAGGGCACTTGCATGCACTGGGCCGCTAGAAGCGGCGCGTGAGTTCCACGTAGCCGAAGTTCCCGTTCTTGCTCTCCGGGTAGATGCTCTCCAAGACCCGTCGCCCGGCGGCGTGTCCGTAGTACAGCGTGACCGAGGTGCTCGCGCTCACGTTCCAATCGGCGCTCACATCGTAGAGCGTGGCAAGGCCTCTGCGGCCGCTGGACGGCCGGCCGATGTAGCCGAAGCTCCATGGCTGGAAGGCGCCGCCACCCAGATACCAGAGGTCGTTGCGGTCCGAGAGCCGCAGACCGTGCACTTCGCCGCGCAGCGTGAGCGCCTTGTGCGGCCGCAGGATCAACGCACCGAAGACGTCCTCGTTGTTCACCAGGTCGAAGAACGGAAACCGCGCGAAGGGGCGCGGCGTGGGCAGCAGTTGGAAGAACGTGCCGTGCTGATTGTCGTTCGGGTCGCCGTCGCCGGAGGAGCGATGATAGCCGCCGCGAATCCAGGGCTTCAGCCGGGGCAAGCCGGCGGGCTGCCAACCCGCCTCCCCCGCGAAACTGGCGCCGCGATGATCGAGACGGCCCCAGCGGCCCGTCTGGCCGAGCCCCCAGAGCAGGAGTTCAACGGTTCCCGAGCCGGTGGCCGCGGAGTGCAGGTAGTGGCCGCCGAAGCTGCCGATGCGGATGTTGGCACGGTCCGTGCTGCGCACCGCCGGCGGCCTGCTGTCGGTCTTCAACACGTCGCGCCAGTCGTGGTAGTAAATGCCGAACAGGCGCCACTCCCCGTTGTGGCGCTTGCCCGGTAGCTGGCCGGTCGCCGACGCGTACCCGAAAGCGACGTCCAGTTGGCCCCATCCGTCCACTTGAAACACGCCCCGCGTGGGGCGCGCGCCGACGAAGGTGTAAGTCACGTTCCCGCGCTGATGGGCGAAGTGCAGGCCATCGAAACTGCGGCCGACGTGGGTCCAGGCGAAGGCGCCGATCAGGCGCTGCGCGACGCGATCGCGCTTCAATGCGGCGAGCGTCGCGTCCTTCGGCGTGACCTCCGTGCCGTCGTTGAACTCGAAGCGGCCGAGGCGCAGTGTCGACGTGTCACCCAGCACCTTCTTGAACCGGATGAAGGCCTGCTTCGGGAAGATCATCGCCGCGTTGCGGTGGCGGTCATTGGCCGCGAAGTAGTTGCCGCCGAGCCCGAGTTGCAGGCGCGGCGCGGCGGCCAGGGCGTCGTCCGGCAAGCCCAGCAGCAGCGGAGCGGCGAACTCCAACTGCCAATCGTACGCCTGCCGCTGCTGGGCGAGGCCGAAGCGGAGGATGGACCCCGAGTAAGCATACCGGGAGCCCTCTGCGGCGCCGAACCAATCCCACCCTTCAAAGCGGGTCCGCAAGCTGCCCTGGAATTGCACGTCCCCTTGCGCGGCCGCCACGCTATAGGCTAGGAGAAAGAGAGCCAACGGGCGCAGAGCCATTGCGCTTCCATTGTCGTCGCGGGCTTGGCGTCTTGCAGTGACGGGAGTCACTGCCCGGCCGTCCGGATTTTGTCAGAGTCGATAGCGATGAAGGTGAAGAGCACGAGCGGCAGAATCGCACCGTTGCTCCTGGCACTCTTTCTTGGAGTTTCGCTGGGCGTGGGTCTGTTCACGTTCGGATATGCCCAAGGCTCGTCGTACCTGACGGACGACCCGGCGGCGTGCGGCAACTGCCACGTCATGCGCGAGAATGTCGAGTCCTGGCAGAAGTCGAGCCATCGAAAGGCCGCGGTGTGCAACGACTGCCACACGCCCCCGGGAATGATTCCGAAGTATTCCACCAAGGCCCTCAACGGGTTCTTCCATTCCTGGGCCTTCACCACCGGGCATTTCCCGGACGAGATCAGCATCACGGGCCGCAATCATCACGTCACCGAGTCCGCTTGCCTGAAGTGCCATGAGGAGTTAGTCCACGATATCCAGGGCACGCGGAAAGCGGGCCAGCGCGTCTCCTGCGTGCAGTGCCATCGCTCGGTGGGACATCAATAGGGGAATCGTAAGCAACATGAGAAAACGGGTACTTCTCGCGATCGTCATCACGGCGGCCGCCTCCTTCGCTCTCGCCGCACTCCTGGTGAATATCGTCGAACGCAAGCAGGAAGCGAAGAACGCTTTCTTTCGCGTAGTGGAACTGGACGACAACACGGACGACCCCGCTCTCTGGGGAAAGAACTTTCCACTCCAGTTCGACGCGTATAAGCGCACAGTCGACCAGACGCGCACCCGCTACGGGGGCTCGGAGGCGATGGCCCATAACCCAACGCAACTCGATCCGCGCAGCGCCATCTCGCAGAGCCGCCTGGCGGAAGATCCACGACTGAAAACGATCTGGGCGGGCTATCCCTTCTCCGTGGATTTCCGCGAAGAGCGAGGTCACGCGTACATGCTGGACGACCAGCGCTACACGCGCCGCGTGCTGGAGTTCAAACAGCCCGGCGCGTGCCTGAATTGCCACGCCTCCACATACACCCTGATGAAGACGCTCGGGGGCGGCGACCTCACCGCGGGCTTCGACAAGATGAATGCGATTCCCTACGCGGAGATCACCAAGCAGGCCAAGCATCCTGTGGCGTGCATCGACTGTCACGACCCGAAGACCATGCAACTGCGCATCACGCGGCCCGCTTTCATGGAAGGAATCAAGGCCTACAAGGCGTCGCAGGGCGTGGCGGATTACGACGTCAACCGGCAGGCCACGGCGCAGGAGATGCGCAGCTTCGTGTGCGGGCAGTGCCACGTCGAGTACTACTTCAAGGGCGATCAGAAACGGCTGACGTTCCCGTGGGCGAAGGGGCTGAAGGCGGAGAACATGCTCGCCTATTACGACGAGGTGGGCCATAAAGACTTCGTCCACAAGGAGAGCGGCGCTCCCGCGCTGAAGGCCCAGCACCCCGAGTTCGAGTTCTATATGCAGGGCGTGCACGCTCGCTCGGGCGTGGCCTGCGCGGATTGCCACATGCCCTACAAACGCGAGGGCGGCGTGAAGATCAGCGACCACCACGTACGCAGCCCGTTGCTCAACGTCAACCGCGCCTGCCAGGGGTGCCATCACTTCTCCGAGCAGGAGATGAAGGATCGCGTGGAACAGATCCAGAGCCGCTTCTATGAGTCGCGCAACATGGCCATGGACGCAGTGATCGAACTGATCAACGGAATCAAGGCGGCGAAGGATGCCGGGGCTTCGGACGCCTCGCTGGCCAAGGCGCGCGACTTCCAGCGCAAGGCCCAGTTCTACCTGGATCTGGTGGAAGCGGAGAACTCCGCCGGCTTTCACGCGCCGCAGGAGCAGATGCGCGTGCTGACGCACTCACTGAACTTCACGCGGCAGGGACAGAACGCGCTGCGTGACCTGAAGCCCGGCGCGTAGAGCTATAGTCTGTGTATGCCGCGAGCAGCCATCGCCCTGGTCGCGCTGCTCGTTTCCGCGCAGCAGCCTCCACCGGAGCTTACCCTCCGCACGAGCACGCGCCTGGTGGAAGTGAGCCTGATCGTGCAGGATGGCAAAGGCCGTCCGGTCGCGGACCTGACACCGCAGGATCTGGAACTCCTCGAAGACGGCCGGCCGCAGAAGATCCTGTTTTTCCAAAAAGAGGAGGCGCAAGAGCGGGCGGCGGCCGTCGAACTGCCTCCCAACACCTTCTCCAACCGGCTGGGCCGGCATCAGGCTTCCAACGCAGCCGTGACCGTGATCCTGCTGGACTCATTGAACACGCCGTTCACTGACCGCGCGTACGCCAAAGAGCAGGTGCGGGCGTTCTTGAAGATCGTACGGCCGAGCGACCGGATCGCCCTCTACAGCCTGGGCAGCAAGCTCCGGGTGCTGCACGAATTCACCAGCGACACCGAGGTTCTGCTGAGCCTGCTGGACCTCCACCGGGGCGAGAATAGCCGAAGCGCGAACTCGAATCTCCCGCCTCCGTTCAGCGGCATCATCGATGAACTGGGCCGCGACCCGCTGCAGGCGCCCGCGGAGCGGGAAGGGGATCTGCAGACGGCGGACCGCATCGGCTCCACGCTCCAAGCGCTGTCGGCGATCGCGCGGCGCCTGGCGGGAATGCCCGGCCGCAAGAACCTGATCTGGGTCACCGCCGGCGTTCCGCTGCAGATGAACATGACCCAGCGCTCGCGCGCCAGCACGCGCCTCCGGGGCAGCTTCGGGGATGAGGCGGCGCGAACCGGCCGGGCGCTGAACGACGCGAACATCGCCGTGTATTCGGTGGACGCTCGGGGACTCTTCACGAACCCGGCGGAAGAGGCAACCGTGAAGTACACGCGGGGCCGCCCGGTGACGGTGAGCACTCCCCTTCGGGCCATGGAAAGCACCTGGGAGGGCATGTCCACGCTCTCCGACATGACCGGCGGGCGCGTCTTCAAGAACCGGAACGATGTCGACGCCGCGGTGGCGGAGGCGTTCGAGGACGCCCGCGTTTCTTATTCGTTGGCCTATCGGCCGGAAGGCGCCCTGGACGGCAAGTGGCGGCGCATCCAGGTGAGGGTCCTGCGCGAGGGACTGCGCGCGCGCCACCGCATGGGATACCTGGCCGCGGCGGGTGGCGAGGATGCGGGCGGGGAGCGAATGATGGACGACCTGGTGTGGAGCCCCATCGACGCGACACGGATCGGCATCAACGCGCAGGCGGCCCGAAGCGCCGAGAACGGCATCGAGTTGTTGCTCCAGGTGGATCCGGCTTGGATCGACTTTCAGCAGGCGGCGGAAGGCCGCTGGTCGGCATTGGTGGAGCTTCTGTTCGTGCAGCGCGACGCCGAAGGCCGGCAGGTGGGGCGCCCCGAGTCCAAGCGGGTGGAGCTGACGTTGAAGGAGGAGACGTACCGGCGGGTCAAGAGCGAGGGGTGGATCACGCGATGGCCCCTGCCGGAGGCCAAAGGAGCGGCGGCGCTGAAGATCGCGGTGCGCGACATCCGCACCGGCGCGGCCGGGTCACTCAGCATCCCATTCCGGAAACTTGCGGCCGCACCCGCGCGTTACACTCAGTAGGAGCGGTATGCGGCGGGCCTTTCTCGCAATCCTGTTGTGCCTCGCGGCGGCCGGGGCCGCCAACCAGCGCCTCTATTTGAAGGACGGCACGTTCCACGTGGTTCGCGAGTACAAGGTGGACGGCGACCGTGTCCGCTACTACTCGGTGGAGCGCGGCGATTGGGAGGAGATCCCGCTCGAACTGGTGGATCTGAAAAAGACCAAGGACACGGCACAGGAGCGGGAAGAGACGGCGCGCAAGGAGCAGGCCGAGTTCGACGCCGAAGAGAAGTTCGAACGGGCCATGCGCGCGGAGATCGAGCGCATTCCGCAGAACCCCGGGGCCTACTACATCGACGGCGGCGAGCTTCGGGCGATCAAGCAAGCGGAGTCGAAGATCCAGGGCAACAAGCGCCGATCGATCCTGAAAGCCATCACGCCGATTCCGATCATGTCCGGAAAGGCCACCGTGGAGTTGGACGGCGCGACGGCGCCGCTGGCCGTGACTGCGAGCAAGCCGGAGTTCTATTTCCGGCTCGCCGAACCGGAGCGCTTCGCGATCGTCAAACTGGCGCCGACCAAAGCGGGCAACCGCGTCGTCGCCAAGGTGGACATCGTTCCGGTGGTGAACGAACGCATCGAAACGGTGGACGCCGTGGATATCTTCCGCCACCAGGTGGGCGAGGGCCTCTACAAGATCTGGCCGGTGAACCCGTTGGAGCCGGGCGAGTACGCCGTGGTCGAGTACACCGAGACGAAAGTGAACTTCCAGATCTGGGACTTCTCGTATCGTCCGGGTAAGTGATTCCGGTCAACAATTCGATGGACTTGCGGACGCCTTCCGTCTAAACTGGCTATCAAGGAGAACTATCGAGCGGGAGGACCGTGCGCGGCCCGCCCCGCAAATTTCGAACTGGAGCTGAATGTACCCACCGAGAAACTTTCCCCCCCGTGCTCGTCCCAGAATCCGCGAAAACGTCAATGAAGCCATCCGCGCCCGCGAAGTCAGGGCGGTCTTCCCGGATGGTTCCGTGGAAATCATGCCCACCCCGGCGGCTATCCGCAGGGCCCAGGAGCTTGGGCTCGACCTGATCCTGATCGCGCCCACCGCCGAACCGCCCGTGGCAAAGGCCATGGACTGGGGCCAGTGGCAATACGAGAACAAGAAAAAGCAGCACGAAGCGAAGAAGAAACAGCACGTAATCCAGGTGAAGGAACTGAAGTTCCGCCCGAACACCGACGACCACGATTACGACTTCAAGAAGAACCACGCGATCCGGTTTCTGAAGGAAGGCAACCGCGTGAAGGCGGTCGTGCAGTTCCGCGGGCGCGAGATCGCGCACGTGGACCTGGGCAAGAAACTGCTGATGCGGTTTGCCGAGGACCTGGCTGGTGTAGGCGCCGTGGAAGGCCAACCGCGCCTGGAAGGCCGCAACGCGCACGTCATCATCAGCCCGGCCAAGGCCGCCGACAAGAAACCCGAGAAGCCCAAAGAGACCCAGCCGCTTCCGAAGCCGCCCGCTCCGCCCGCCAATGCCTGAGTTTCGCGCGTTGGAATCGTTCCTCGCCCTCCAAAAACAGGCCGCTGAGCTGGAGGCGCAGGCGAAGAAGGAGATGGAGGAGCGGTTTAAGGGGCTTCTCGACGAGGCCGCCTCGCTCTCGCATCTGTATCGCAAAACGTTCGGCGGCAAACTCGCGCTGCCCAAGTCTGTGAAAGGCTTCCACGCCGCCGTACCCGGCCGCGGCGGCGCCTCCGCCAAGCCAGCGAAAAAGGCCGCTGCCGCGCCGCCTCAGCCGTCCGAAGCGCCGGCCGCCCCCGTCGACAATCGCAAAGCGGCGATCCTGAAACGCAACCTCGCCGCCTGGAAAGAGAAACTGCAAAGCGCCGACGAAGCCGAAAAGCGTAAGCTGCAGGACAAGATCTACATGGCGGAAGACGAACTCCGCCTCATGGGCGCCGCCAAGTAATCGCCTACTCGTGCCGCAGGCACTGCACCGCATCCACGCGTGTGGCGCGCCGCGCGGGCGTAACCGCCGCCGCTGCGGCAATCAGCAATAACGCCGCCACGCCCGCTGCCACCGCCACGCCCGGCGTCGCGGTTACTTCGGGAAGTAGCCGGGCCGCCGCCGTGCGGCCGAACAGCGCCAGCGGAAGCCCCGCCAGCGCGCCCACTACCGTAATCGCCATCGCTTCGCCCGCGACCATCCGCACAATGGCCGCCGGCGTGGCTCCCAATGCCATGCGAACCCCAATCTCCCCCGTTCGTTGCGTCACCGTGTACGCCAGCAACCCGTACAACCCCATTCCCGCCAGCAGCCCACCCACCACCGCGAAAAATCCGGAGAGCGTGGCGATCAGCCGTTCCGGAACAATCGAGGCGTCGATCTGCGCCTCCAGCGTGCCCACCCGCGCGAGCGCCAGCCCGGGCGCAACGCGCTCCACCACCTGTGCCAAGTCACGCGCCACGCCCTCCGGCCCCACCGCTGTGCGCAGCACGATCGTCCGCGCCGTCACCCGCCCCGGCCCGAACGCCGGCAGGTAGACCTGCCGCTGGTCCGTCTCGCGAATCTCCCCGTAATGCGCGTTCCCCACCACGCCCACCACCTCGTACGTCGACGCACCCTTCGTCAGCGTCATCTGGTCGAGCGTGATGCGCTTCCCCAACGCGCTCTTCCCCGGAAAGTAGTAGCGCGCCGCCGCCCTGCTCAAAATCGCCGTTCGCGTCTCCGCTTCATCCCCCGCCGCGAAATCCCGCCCCGCCACCACCGGAATCCGCAAAACCTCAAAGTAGCGCGGCGCCACCCAACTGATCAGAATGCGCCGCCGCTCCTTCGGCTGCTCTTCGAACCCCTCCGCCGCCAGCCATGCCGACGCTGCCGCCCCCATCAGCGGCGTTGGCGATGCCAGTGAAGCCGTCAGCACTCCGGGGATCGCGCTGGCCTCCTGCACGGCCTGCCGAAGCGCCGCCGCGAGGCGCTCCCCGCTGTAACCGCTGCGCCCCGCCTCCAGCCGCGCCAGCAGAACATGGTCGCGCTGGAAGCCCAGGTCCTTGCCCCGCAGTTGCGCCAGGTTCGCCGTGAACAGCGCTCCGCAGGCCAACAGCAGCAGCGCCAGCGCCACCTGCATCGACACCAGCGCCCGGCCAAACCGCCGCTGGCTGCGCGAGAGCAGCGCCGCCCCCGCGGGACGAAGCCGCGTGAAGTGCTCGGGCCGAATCACGTGCACCGCGGGCGCCAGCCCAATCGCCAGGCCCGCAACCAGCGCCAGCGTCGCTGCAAAGAGAACCACCGCCCCGTCCACCTCCACCAGCAGCCGCACGCGCTCGTGCAGCCGTCCGCTGTCCAGAATCCGGAGGAGCGTCGCCGTTCCCGCATAAGCAACGCCCACGCCCAAGGCCGTCCCGATCAGCGAGAGCAGGCACGTCTCGGTCAGTACCTGCCGGACCAGCCTTCCGCGACTGGCGCCCAGCCCCGCGCGCACCGCCATCTCCCTCCCGCGGCCTGCCGCCTGCGCCAATACGATGCCCGCAATGTTCACGCAGGCCAGCAGCAGCAGCACCGCAACCAGCGCCAGCAAGATCTGCAGCGGTGCGCCCACACGGTCCCGCAATGACGCCATACCGGATCGCGCGGGCTCCACTTCCACCCGTAGATCCCGCACCCGCGGGTCCTTGCTGTTGGCCGCGCGCTCTTCCCTCGTGAACCGGTACAGCACCTCCATCTGCCGGCGCGCCTGCTCGAGCGTCACTCCCGGCTTCAGCCGCCCCAGCAGATTCAACCCCTGCCCCGGCTTCAGCGGCGTCCAAACCTCCGTCTGGGCGTTGGCCAATAATCCGCTGTACCGCCGCGCGGCCACGCCGATCACCAGCGCCCCCTGTCCGTTCACGACAATGCGCGTCCCCAGCACCGCCGGACTACCCTGAAAGCGCGTGCGCCACTGACTCCAACTCAACACCGCCACCGCCGCGCCGCGGTCCTCCGAGCCAATCACTCGGCCCAGCGCCGCCCCCACGCCTAAAGCGCGAAAGTAATCCGGCCCCACCGACTCTCCCACCACCACCGAGACCTCCGGCGGCCGTGTCTCCAAACGCGTGACGTGATCGATCGAGGTCGCGATCAGCGCCGAAAAGACCTCGTTGTGCTGCCGGTAGTAGTCGTAGCTCGCCTGCGTCCAGTAGCCATTGCCTCGCGGCTCCTCCGGATACTTCTGCAGCAGCTCCACCAACTCCTCGGGATGGCTCACCGGCAAGGGGCGCAGCAGAATCGGGTACGCCACGCTGAACAACGCAATGTTCGCGCCGATGCCGAGCGCCAGCGATGCCACCACCACCGCCGTCGCCATCCGCCTTCGCCACAAATTGCGGCAGGCATGCCGGAGATCCTGCACCACCTGTTCCGGCCATGCCGCGCCCCACATCGCGCGCGTCGTCTCGCCAACCAGCGTGGCGTTTCCGAACTCACGACGCGCCGCCCGCTCCGCCTCACGCGGGTCCTCGCCCTGCGCCACCAGGTCCTGTATCGCCATCGCCAGGTGCACGCGTAACTCTTCGTCCAACTCCTCTTCGCGCCGGCGCCGCTTCCACCACGGGTTCCCGAATCGCATCGTCTCAGCTCTCGCTCGCTTGCGGCCTCAGCACGCCCGCCATCGCGGCCACGTACCGGTCCCAGCGCTGTTGCTCATGTTCCAGTTGCTTCCGGCCCGCCGCCGTCAGTTGGTAATACTTCGCCCGCTGGTTGTTCTCGCTGCTCTTCCACTCCGCACGAACCAGCCCCCGCTTCTCCAGCCTGTGCAGTGCCGGATACAGCGAGCCCGTCTCCACCTGCAGCACCTCTCCCGACCGCGCGCGGATCGACTGCACAATCCCGTACCCGTGCTGCTGCCCCAAGCGCAGCGTCTGCAGGATCACCAGGTCGAGCGTCCCCTGCAGCATCTCGATCCGGTTCTGGTACGGTTCCTCTTTCGGCATGCCTGTAGAGAGTCTACAGCCATGGATGTAGTTTGTCTACCCCCCCATTCAACCGGCGGGCAGGCCGGCTTCACTGGCCAACTCGCCAGCGTCAGGGGCGCGGCAAGGTTGCCGTGGATGAACCCCAAGCCTCGGGCCATCAAAAAGGAAAGGCCGGTTCGCCCCCTTTATCGAGAGCGAACCGGCCCGTTCCCGCGATCACCGGCCCGCTAGAACCGGTAGAACAGCCCGAACTGCATGACACGCGAACTGATGCCGTCGGTGGACGACGTCATCGCTACGATGCGCCCGAAGTTCTGGCTCTGAATTTGATGGTCGCCGCCGGCCAGGTCGGAACTGGGCCAGAAGTTGGGGTGGTTGGTCAGGTTGTAGAAGTCGGCGCGGAACTGGATACTCTGCCGCTCCGTTAGCTTCGTGTCCTTCTGCAAGGAGAAGCTGTAGTTGTTGAAGTTCGGCCCGTTGAACCAGCGGCGCTGGAGTTGGCCCACTTCGCCGGGTCCGGGGTGTGCGAAGAGCTGGCCGGCGAACGTGGGGCGCCCGTCGGGGGCGACGCCACGGCCATCGGGCCCGATGTGCTGCGGGTTGATCCAGTAGACGCCGTTGCCGTTCTTGAACAGGCCGGTGGCGTTGCGGAGCGTCTCGCCGTCGACCAGCGCGGTGGCGGTGTTGACGCCGACTGAGCGCGCGCCGCGGTTCAACGTGCCGCGGTTGGAGAGCACCGACACCGGGTTCCCGCTCTGCATGATGAGGAACCCGCTGAAGGCCCAGCCGCTGACCATCTTGTTGATCACCCGGTTGTCCACGTTGAAACGGCGGCCGGCGCCGAAGGGCAGCGGCACCAGGTGATTGAACTTGAAGGCATGCGTCAGGTCATACGGGGCGCGCGCCTTCTCGAGGGAGCGATTGTTGTTGTCGAGCTGCGCTTCGATGCCGCGGAAAGCGCTCGCCGTGCTCAGCGCTTTCGAGTAGGCGTAGTTGGCCTGCAGCACCATGCCGTTCCGCATCCGCTTGGTGACCTCGAACTGCGCGCCGTTGTAGTTGGAACGGGCGGTATTGGCGAGCACGCTCGAGTACAGCGCGAAGCGGTTCGGGAAGAAGCTGAAGTTCGGCTGGCCGTTGGGGAAGATCTGGTTGGCCTGATAGGTCTGTGCCAGGGAGCCGATTTCGCCGCTCAGAATGGGGTTGCTGATCGCGGCATTGGTCAGGAAGCCGCCGCCCGGGAGCGAGTCGAAGAACGGCAGCGGACGGCTGCCCGAGATGTTCGCGTTGTAGCGCGGGTCAAAGCGGCCGGTGGCTGCCTGGGCGAGGAAACCGTTGTTGCGGGCGGCGCGGAAGTCCTGGAGGAAGGTGCCCTGGTTGATGTTGATCTGGTTGAAGTCGATCTGGCGGAGCTGCCCCACGGTGTTGTTTCCAACGTAGCGGGCGGTGAAGATAAAGCCCTTGAATTCGTGCTCCAGGCCGAGGTTCCACTGGTTGGTGTAGGGCATGCGCATTTCCGGATGGAGAATGCCCTGCACCGGCGCGGAACTCGGAGTCTTGTTGAACTCCGCCTGTAGCGTGGTGGGCAGAATGAACCGCGGCGCGGCGATGGCGGGCAGTGAACCGGTGACGCGGCCGTTGAGGTTGGTGGCGTTCACGTTCGTGTTCAGCCCGTTGTTCACCGTGAAGGTGTTGTAGCTGCTGTTGATGTGGTTGTCGTTGACGTAGGCGATGGAGTAGCCGCCGCGCAGCGCGGTGCGGCCGTTTCCGAAGACATCCCAGGCGAAGCCGACGTTAGGCGCGAAGTTGTTCCAATCGCGTTTGTAGAAATCGCTGCCCGCGAAATCGATGGTCGGGTTGCCGAGCAGGGCCTCGATGTAATTGCCGCTCGGCGTGCGGGGCTGGATGTAGAGACCGTTGCGTTCGCGCACCGGGCTGAAGTACTCGAAACGGACGCCCAGCACCAGCGTCAGGCCCTTGCGGACCTTCCAGGTGTCGCTGATGTAAGGGGCGTAGTTGTCGTGATCGATGAAGTAGCGGTACTCCTGCCCGGGTGCGAACCCCGACGTCCGGTCCACCGCGTTGAACGTCTGCGCCGAGTGGCTGACAAGGCCACCGAGTGCGCCGAGCAGGAAGTTCGCCTGGTTGATATCGGTGGCGCTCGCGCCGGGGATGGAGCCGCCGCCGAAGCCCTGCTGAATGTTGTTCGAAAACACACTGAGCGTGTACGTGGGGACGATGCCGTTAAACCCGAACAGGTTCGTGCGCATCATAGTGGCCTGGAAACCGAAGGAGATCGTGTGCCGGCCCTTTACCCAATTGGCGTTGTTCTGGAGGCTGTAGGTATCGGTGTTGCGGCCCTCGGGCATTGTCTCGTTGATCGGCGAACTGAAGATCAGCGGCAGCGAGTTGCTGTTGTTGGCGACAAAGAAGGCCGGCACATCCGTGCGGCGGTTGAACGTTCCGTGAGCCCGGTTGAAGCCGCCGCGCAGTTCGTTGGTCAGCGTCGGCGTGGGGCTCCAGCGCCAGCCGCTGGAGAAGAAGTTGGCGTTATTGTCGTTGAAAATCGGGGGCTCGGGAGTATAGAACGATCCGGAGGTCGGCCGGTCGATGATATCCCGGTTCCAGATGTAGCTGCCGGAAAAAGTGTGCCTGGTCGACAGGTAGTAGTCGAGCTTGTTGGTGATGTTGTCGCGCGTGGTGTTGCTGCGCGCGTTGAACGAATAGCCGGCGGTGTTGAGACCGTCGCCGAGGCCCGAGAAGTTGCTCTGCTCAGGCACCTGGCTGAGCAGGTTTTGGATGAACGGATCGATCTGCACCTGCTGATTGGTGAGGACGTTGAAGCTCTGCACGGAGCCGCCGGCGTCGCGATAGCGGAAGATGCCGCGCCGCGCCTCGGGGGTGAGAATGGTGCGGGTGACCGGGGTCTGCTGTTTCAAGCGGTAGGCTTCGTAGTTGGAATAGAAAAGCAGCTTGTCCTTCACGATGGGGCCGCCGATCGAGGCGCCAAGCTGATTCAGGTTCAACTGCGGCCGTTTGATGCCGCTCTGATTGTTGAACCAGTCGTTGGCGGCGAAGTAGCTGTTGCGGTTGTACCAGTAGGCGTTGCCGTGGAACTCGTTGGTTCCCGAAGGCGTCGTCAAGCTGATGGTGTTGGCGTTCCCGCCGACGGTGGGGTTGACGTTGGCCGAAGCGACGGTGACGTCGGCGACTTGGCCGATGGTCAGACGGTTGGGCACGTAGTCGAGCGGATTCGTTCGCACGCTGTCCTGGATGTTCACGCCGTCGAGCAGGAGGTTCGAGTAGCTGGGCCGCAGGCCGTTGATCGTGGTGGCCGTGCGGGCGGAACTTACGCCCACCTGGGTGATAAACAGGTTGGAGACCTGGCGGTCAAGCACCGGTAGGGAGTCCACCTGTGCGCGGGAAATCGTGGTGGTGACTTCGGAGGCGGAGATCTGCACGGCCGCCGTGGATTCGCGAACCTCAATGGTCTCGCTGGTGGACGACACGTCCAGGCGAATCGCGGGGAGCGACGTCTCTTTGGTCGGATCCACTTTCACGCGCGAGAGCGTGGCCTTGTTGAAGCCCGAGGCCTGGACCTGCAAGTCATAGAAGTCCGGCCTCACCGTTGGAATGTTGAACAGGCCGTCGGCGGTGGTTTCGGTGGTCAGTACGGGCGTGCTGCCGCCCGGAAGCGTAAGGCTGATCTTCGCCGCCGGCACCGCCGCTCCCGTCTGATCCACGACGGAGCCGGTGATGCGGCCCGCGACCTGCGCGTGGAGAACAGCCGAGAGAGAAAGCGAAAGCGCGAAGAGCGACAGTTGTTTCATCTTCGGACCCCTGTGTCAGAAATCTGGCTGACTCCAAACTAGCGGCGGTGGGGCCGGAGGGGAACAAGGTTGGGACGAAACGTGCGCTCAGAGGGGCGAACGGAGCGCATTGTTACCGGTGTTTCAATGACCGGAGTTGCACCCGCAACCATGACCACGAAGTGCTTGAACGCCTTCGCGGGCGATGATCGGAACCATTAAGAGGGCGGCGGCGGGGTCGGCCCACCACCAGCCGAAGACGGCGTTGCAGGCGAGGCCGCCGAGGAGGATGGCGGAGAGGTACGCGCAGAGTTCGGTTTGCTTCGAATCGGCGCGTAGGGCGGCGCTTTCCAGCAAACCAGCCGCGCGCCGCTTGGCCCGAGCGAGCAGAGGCATCACGATCAGCGACGCCACGGCTAGCGCCAAGCCGGGCACGCTCAACTCCGGAGACTCGCGCCGGTAGAGCGAGGCGGCCGCATCACAGGCGACGTAGGCGGCGAGGAGGAGGAACGAAACTCCGGCCAGGCGGAGGGCGCGGCGTTCGCGGGCGGCGCGGCCGGCGGCGTGGGCGTCGCTGTGCAGCCGCCAGAGGAGCACGAGGGCGCTGGAGACTTCGATCACGCTATCAACGCCGAAGCCGATGAGAGCAATGCTTCCCGCCACGGCGCCCGATGCGATCGCGACGACGGCTTCAAGCGCGTTGTAACCGACGGTGAGGTACTCCAGCAGCAGCGCGCGCCGCACCAGTTCTTCGCGATTGACAACGGCCGTCGCCATGCCTTCTATCAAAGCAAAACGCCGGGAAGCCCGAAGGCCGCCCGGCGTTTTGCGTTACAGGTGGAAGCGAACTAGAACTGGTAGCGCAGCGAGAGCTGAAGCTCGCGCTGGCTGCTCCTGCCGGTGACCATACCGAAGGTCGCGGCGAGCGGGTCACTGTTGACGCCGCCCCAGTTCGGGTGGTTGACCCAGTTGAACGCCTCAAAGCGGAACTGGACAAATTGCGATTCGCGAACGCGGAACGACTTGAACGCCGCCAGGTTCCAGTTCTGGAAGCCCGGGTTGTGGAAGTCGAGCGAGTTGCGGTTCTGGTTCGGGAACGTACCGTTGGCCGGGATGCTGGCGAAAGCCGAACCGCCCGGACGCGGGTTGAACCAGAAATCCGTGATGCCGGTGTAGTTGCGGTTCGCGTTCTGGTTGGCGAAGCGCTTCTCCACCGTCGTCGTGCCGTTCAGATTCCACGGCTTGAAGTTGGTGGAGCCGATGCCCAGGTAGTCGTCGCCGCGGCCGATGGTGAACGGCGTACCGGTCTGGAACTGTGTCACACCGGAAAGCTGCCAGCCACCGAGAGCAAAGCGCGTGGCCTTGCTGTTCGTGTTGCGGAAGAAGGGCATCTCCCACACGAAGTTGACCACCGCCACGTGACGCGTGTCGAAGCCCGACTTGCCCCAGTTCAGACCCTGGTTGTAGGCGTCGATGAAGCCGTCGCGGGGACCCGAGTTGTTGTCCATCGACTTCGACCAGGTGTAGGCGAAGCCATAGAGCAGGCCCTTGCTGAAGCGGCGGTTCACTTCGACCTGCAGCGCGTTGTACTCGCTGCGGCCGGAGTGCTCGAGCATCGGAATGTTGGCGAAGCCGCGGAACGGACGCAGGAAGTTCACGTCCGCGCGCGGAATGCCACGGCTCGCATCCGCCAGGTTTTCCGGACGGAACGTCGTGCCGGTCGGCAACTGGTTCAGGTCGCGCTCGCGCGCCAGGTAGTTGCCGGTGGTGCCCACGTAAGCCACTTCCACCGTGGTGTCGGAGAAGAGCTGCCGCTGGTAGCTGATGTTCCAGTTGTAGCTGCGCGGAATGCGATAGGCCGGGTCGATGGTCATGAAGAACTGCGGGAAAGCCACGCGCGAAGCGCCGCCCGGGTTGTCCGCATTGCCGTTCGTTACCGAGGCCATCGGCTGGAACGGCGGATTGCCGCCCAGGAAGACGCTGTCGTACACGCCGGGGCGGGAGATGAAGCCGCCGACGCCCGCACGAAGCACGTCCTTGCCCGTGATGCTATAGGCAAGACCCAAGCGCGGCATGATGTCGAACTGGTTCTCGGACGGGAACGCGTTGCCACCATCGAGCAGGCGGTCAAACTGGCCGCTGGCGATGGCAGGAACGCGGGCGCGACCCGCTTCGGGGAAGCTGCTGCCGGGGATGCGAACGCCGTTAAAGCGATCGCCCGACAGGATGTTGCCCGTGGCGCGATCGATCACGGCGGCGTTCGAGGTGCTGTAGGCGGCAGGCGAGAAGTACGCCATGTTGCCCCACAGCGACTTGTAGTAGCCGTTCTGCCAGGTGCTGCGGAAACCGAGCTCCAACTTCAGCCGCTCGCTGACGCGCCAGGAATCCTGCCCAAAGAACTCGAACATCTGGCCGCGATAGGGAGTGTAGCTGCGGGGACCGATTTCGGCGTAGGTGGAGAACAGGCCCATGGCCACGTTGGCAAGACCCACGCGAGTGCCGGGCGCGCCGCCGGGGCGAACGTCGTCGAACACGAAACGGCCGTTCTGGTTATTGGTGCCGCCCGGAACGCCGGTCACGTTGATCTGGTCGAAGTCGTTCTGGCCGGACTTCTCCCACAGACCACCGAACTTGAACGTGTGGTTGCCGGCGATCTTGGTGAAGTTATTCGAGACCTGGTAGATGGGACCCGTCGACTGCGCCGGATACGGACCGCCGTCAATCGTCGTCAACGTCGGGATCTGAATCGTCGGGATCTTGTCGTTGATCTCCTTCGGCTCAGAGAAGAGGTACGGGTAGTTGATGCCGCTGCGCGAACGCAGGTAGCGCTCGCCCGTGCGGTCCACGCCGATGTACACGCGGTCCACCGAAGCGGCGACGAGGAACTCGTTGATCATCGTCGGGCTCAACGTCCAGGTGTGGCCGAGGCTCGCGGTGCGGTTCGGGCGCGACCAGTCCGTGATGGCGAAGTCGAAACCGCCGCGGAACGAATCGAGGGAGGTCCACTCATACCGCGAGTGGCGGAAACGGAAGACCTGGTTCTGGGTGGGGTTGAAGTCCAACGAGATGTTGTCCTTCCGCTGGTTCTGCGGATTGGGGCGCACCTGGAGGAAGTTCGCGTTGCCCGCATACAGGCCGTTCGGTTGCGGATAGGTCCGCAGGAACGCCATGCCGTTCGGGCTCTGCTGTGCCGTGGGGATCACGTTGTTCGGGAAGGCGCTACCGGTGGACGGATCGATAATCGTCTGCGGCGTCGCGTAGTAGAGGTTCGGTCCCAGCAACTCGCTGAAGTTGCCCTGGCGCATGGCCAACGTCGGAACACGCTGAATGCTCGTGTCCTCGCGGCGGAACCGGACCCATTCCTGGCTCCACAGGAAGAACAGCTTCTCGCGGTTCCTGTTGAAAACCTTGGGGATGGTCACCGGACCGTTGATGTTGTAGCCGAACTGGTTGAACCGGAACGGCGCCACGAAGTTCGTCGCCGCGCTCTGGTTGCGCACCCAGCTATTGGCGTCCAACTGGCTGTTGCGGAAGTACTCGTACAGCGAGCCATGGAAATCGCGGCCGCCGGACTTGGTGACCATGCGGATCTGACCCGCCGCCGACCGGCCATATTCGGCCTGGTAGTTGGCGGAAAGGATCTGCACTTCCTGCACCGTGTCGAGATCAGCCGTGCCGATCGACGTGCCGTTGGCGCGCGTGCGGATGCCCACCGCGCCGTCAAACGTGATCAGCGAATCCTGCGAACGGCCGCCGTTCATGGCGAAACCGCCGCTGGTCAAGCCAAAGCTGAAGCCCGACAGCGCACCGCCGCGGACACCCGGCTTCAAAAGCGCCAGGAACAGCGGGTTGCGACCGTTCAGCGTCAGGTTCTGGATCTGCGTCTGTTCCACCGTCTTGCCGACCGTGGCCGTCTCCGTGTTGAGCGCGGCGACGTTCGCTTCTACGTTGACGACTTCCGTCAACTGACCGACCGTGAGATCGGCGTTCACCTGCAGCGGAATCGCCGCCTCCAGCTTGTTGCGTGTCTTGCTGAACGTCTTGAAGCCGGCCAACTCCACGCTCACCGTGTAGTAGCCGGGCGCGATGTTGGTGACGGTATAAAAACCGGATTCGTTCGTGGTGGTCGTGCGCTCAAAGTTGGTGCCTTCATTCTTGACCGTGACTTTGGCGTTGGCAACCGCAGCTCCGCTCGGATCTTTCACCAAGCCGGAGATGTTCGAATTGTCAGATTGTGCAAAGGCCGATACTGCCAGGACGAGCAGTAGCGCACTGAAGGCTGCTGCTCGACGGAGAGCCTGAGACATGTGTTTCTCCTAAGGAAATTCGACTTAACTAACCGCGCGTCCCCTTGAGATATGAAGACGCGAAAGTACCCTTCAAAGCTTGCTTGCTAGTCTATCAAGAACGGAGCCCTGTTGTCAGTGGGGGTCTACCGGGAAGTATGGTTAAAGGAATGTTTCGTTTTCGCAGCCAGCGCACCGCGCCGTTCACCGAGTCCGTGATTCGCGAGATGACGCGACACGCCGTGCACCACAAAGCGGTGAATCTGGCTCAGGGATTCCCGGACTTCCCCGCTCCCGCCGTGCTGAAAGAAGCCGCCGCGGAGGCGCTGCGCGAGGACGTGAACCAATACGCGATCACCTGGGGCGCGAAGCCCCTGCGCGACGCCATCGCCGCCAAGTACGCCCGCTGCTACGGTCTCGACTACGACCCCGAGCGCGAGATCACGGTTTGCTGCGGGTCCACGGAGGGCATGATCGCCTCGCTCCTGGCCGTCGCCAATCCGGGCGACGAGATCGTGGTCTTCGAACCGTTCTACGAGAACTACCGCCCGGACGCGCTGCTCAGCGGCGCGGTCTCAAAACTCGTCCCGCTCCGCGCGCCGGACTGGACCTTCGATCCGGACGAACTGCGGGCGGCGTTTTCTCCGCGGACCAAAGCGATCATCGTCAACACGCCAAACAACCCGACCGGCCGCGTCTTCACACGCGACGAACTGGAGGTCATCGCCCGGCTGTGCCAGGAGTTCGACTGCCTGGCCATCACCGACGAGATCTACGAGCACATCGTGTACGACGGCGCGCGCCACATCCCGATGGCGGCGCTTCCGGGCATGCGCGAGCGCACGATCACGATTAACAGCATGAGCAAGACCTACTCCGTCACCGGCTGGCGCGTGGGTTGGGTGCTGGCGCCGCCGGAGATCAGCGCGGTCGTCCGCAAGGTGCACGACTTCCTGACCGTGGGCGCGGCGGCGCCGCTGCAGCAAGCCGGCGTCGCGGCGCTGCAAATGCCGGACGACTACTATGCGGACCTGGCCGCGAAGTACACCGCGCGCCGCGATCTGTTGTTGCGGATCTTGACGCAGGCGGGATTTCGCCCTTCGAAACCCGCCGGCGCGTATTACATCCTGTGCGACATCGCGGACTTCGGCTTCCCGGACGACGTCACATTCGCCAAGCATCTCATCGAAACCGCGGGCGTCGCCGCCGTGCCCGGTTCAAGCTTCTTCGATCCGCCGGAGCGCGGCTCGCGGATCATCCGCTTCTGTTTCTGCAAACGGGAAGAGACGCTGGAGGAAGCCGGACGGCGGTTGGCGGGCCTGCGTTGACCGCTACAACTCCGGCCGCCGCCTGTGAAAATCGGTGCGCCGTTGAAACTCCATGCCGATCGCGATGAGGTTGCTCTCCGAAAACGGACGCCCCACCAACTGAATCGCCACCGGCATCCCCTCGGCGAAACCGCATGGCAGCGAGAGGGCCGGTAAGCCCGCCAGGTTGCCCGCCGGGATCAGGCGGGAGAAGCCCGCTTCCTTCGGCAGTTCGCGCTGCGGCGGGCGATCGAGCGGATCGCTGACCTTCGACGCGATGTTGGTGCGCGCGGGTGCGGCGATGACATCCACCTTGCTGAAGATCAGGCGGAACGCGTCCTGCACTTCGGTGCGGATGCGCATGGCCTTGAGGTAGTCCTTGGCCTTGATTTCGAGGCCCGCCCGGAGACCCGCGATTTGCTTCGCGTCGGCGAGTTCCTCCACCTTGCCGCTGGCCATCAGCGGTTCGAAGATGGAAGCCGCTTCGGCGGCGATGATGGTGCTCGTGACGGGGCCATAGGGCAGTTCCGGCAGTTTCGCATCCACCAGCGGAAGACCCATCTCCTTCAACACGCCGAGCGCTTTCCGCAAGGGCTCGCGCATCGCCGGTTCGGGCCACTCGTCGAAATCCACCGCGGCGAAGCCGGTCTTGAGGTCTTCGAACTTCCGCCAGAACTTCGGCGAGTGGAAGTACGACTTGCGTGCCGACGCGGGGTCCGCCGGATCGCTCCCCGCGATGGTTTGCAGCACCAGCGAACAATCCTCAGCCGACCGGCACATGGGCCCGATCTTGTCCATGGTCCAGGAGAGCGCCATCGCGCCCGCGCGGCTGACCAGTCCATAGGTGGGCCGAAGCCCAGTGATGCCGCAGTAGGCGCTGGGAGTGAGGATCGAGCCCGAGGTTTCCGAGCCGAGGGCGAAGGCGACCAGTCCGGCGGCCACCGCCGAACCCGATCCGCTCGATGACCCGCCCGACCATCGCGAGCGGTCCCACGGATTCAACCCTGGTCCCGTCAGCGACGCCGCGGCGTAGCGGTACGACGGCCCGCCCGCCAACTCGACCATCGCCAGTTTGCTGGTGAGGACGGCGTTCGCTTTCTTCAGGCGCTTGATCACCGACGCGTCGCTTTCGAGGACCTGGCCCGCGTAAGGCTTCGCGCCCCATGTCGTGGGATGGCCGCGCAGCGCGAGCAGGTCTTTCACGCCGCACGGAATGCCCTGGAGCGGGCCGCGTTGCCGGTCGCGGCTGAGGTCGTCGTCGACGTCCTTGGCCTGCTTCACGGCGTCTTCCCGCAGCAGAAGAGCCAGCGCGTTGAAGCGCGGCCCCAGTTTCTCCATGCGATCGAGAAACGCGCGCGTGAGTTCAACGCAGGAAAACTGCTTGGCGCGCAGCCCCGCGCCCAGTTCGGTGATCGTCGCGAAGAAGACGTCGTTGGTGATGCCTGGCATGGCGCTACAGTGCGCGAAACACAAACGCCGGTTCGGTGGCGATCGCCACTTCGTATTTCAGAAGCGCGTCGGCATTGCGAGCGAACAACTCGCGCGCCGCGGCCAGCTCGTCGTTCGCCGCCGGCGCGGGCGTCTGCCCCTGCGCCGGCGCAGCCGCGGGCGCCGCCGCGATCAATGCCAGAGCCGCTTCCCGCCGCGTGAATTTCATTTTGCCGCCTCCGTCTCGTGGCTCAGGGCCTCCATGGCCACTTTCTCCATGACGCTGCGCGGCGCGCTCTCGCCGGTCCACAACTCGAACTGCTGCGCCGCCTGCTCCAGGAACATCTCCAGTCCGCGCACCACCGTCTTCTTCTGTTCCACGGCGCGCCTGATGAGCAGCGTCTCAAGCGGATTGTAGACCATGTCGAAGACCACGTCGGCGGGAATGCGGTCGTCGAAGTAACACTGGTTGGCGTGCGGGTACATGCCGATCGGCGTGGCATGCACCAGGACGTCGAAGCGATGCGAGTTGATCTGCTCGCGGAGCAGCGCCTCCCCTCCGCACGCTTTCGCGAGCGCGCGCACACGGTCCGGGTTGCGCCCGACGATCGAGAGCCGTGCGCCCGCATCGGCCAGCGCGAACGCCGCGCTGCGAGCGGCGCCTCCGTTTCCCACCAGCAGCACCGTCGCATTCGCCAGCCGGAGGAGCTTGCCGAGCGGCCCGGTCACGGCCTTGGCGTCGGTGTTCGTGCCGCGCCACTTGCCGGCCTTCTTCCAGACCGTGTTGACCGCGCCGATGCGCCGCGAGATCGGGTCGACGATATCGAGATACCGGAGGATCTTCTGCTTGTGCGGGATGGTGACACTGAAGCCGGCCAGCGGGAGGTTGTCGGCCAGAACGAACAGGTCCTTCAAGTGGCCCCCGTGCACGAGCCACGGTAGATAGACGGCGTCGATGCGGCGCGCCTGAAACGCGCGATTGTGAACGGCCGGCGATATGGAGTGCCGCACCGGATCCGCCACCACGCCGTAGATCTTCGCGGCCTTTGAGAACTTGTCGATGCGATAGAGCCCGCGCAGCATCTTGGAGCAGACCTGACCCGCGGCGGTCCCTTCGGCCGCCATGGGAGCCGCGTAGGTGTAGAGGCCGCCGAAAGCGGGCGACAAGACCCGTGAAGGGAAGCCCGTCTCCCCCATCGCGAGCACCACCAGGGGCGTCCGCGGGTGGCTCCGCGCCAGGCTCAAGACGCGCCAGTTGTCGGATGGCTTGCGCGCCGTGGTGACGATCTTGTAGGCGTCGGCGTTGATCTTCGACATCCGCCGCCAGACGGTCTCCACGGCGGTGGTGCCTTCGAAGTTGTGGTAGGAGAGCACCAGGAAGGCCTTGCCGCGCAGTGCATCCAACCGCCCGCCGGCGTTCTCCGCGCTTTCGATCTCAATGTCCACCGCGCGCGCCCCGGCCGCCGCCGCAGTCTCGAGGATCCGGATTTCCTCTTCAACGCTGCCGTTGAACTTGCCCTGATTTTGATGCCGCCGGCAGGTGGCCAGCACCCAGGCGTCGGGGTAATCCGCAAGAAAGAGGCGAATCGCGTCGATCCCCGCCTCGGGCGTGGGAAGGTAGTCGAGCCGGAACTCCACGAAGCGCTCGCCGTTCTCCATCTCGCGCCGGGCCGCCTCCAGCAGCCGTTCCACCGTCGGGAACCCGAGTGCGATGCAGATAGAAGGCGGAGTGCTTCGGTGCGGCATAATTGTGCGTCGGGACCGGCCGCCGGCTCACTCGCCGATTTTCTGTGTCTCCGCGGCCAAGCGAGCCAGGTGTGCTTTCCACTCGTCGAGAATGTGAGCCGTTTGAGTGGCGCCGATCCGGGTGCAGCCCACATTGTACACTTCCAGGGCAGCCTCCAGTGTGCGCACTCCGCCTGCCGCCTTCACGCCCACTTCAGGAACGCAGAAGCGCCGCATCAGCTTCAGGTCCTCGATCGTGTAGCCGCCTTCGGCGTAGGCCGTTGCCGTCTTCACGAAATCCACTTCCGACCGGTTGCAGATCTTGCAGGCGATGACCTTCATATCCTCGCCGAGGAAGGCGTTTTCGAAAACGACCTTGAGAATCGCGCCTTCGCCATGGCAGGCCTGGGCCGCCTGGTAGATTTCCATCTCCACGTATTGGAACTGGCGCGACACCATCTTGCCGATGTTGAGAACCATGTCGATCTCGCGGGCGCCGCGGCGCAGAAGATCGCGGATCTCAAAAAGCTTCGCGGGTGTCGTCGTCGAGCCGTGGGGGAAGCCGGCCACCGAACCCACTCTCACGTCCGAACCTTTCGTCCACTGCACCGCGAGATCGACATCCGAAGGCCGCACCGTTACGCTCGCGACACCGTATGCGCGCGCCAGGCGGCAGCCCTCTTCCACCTGGGCTTCCGTCAACTCCGGACGGACCAGCGAGTGATCGATCAGCTTGGCCAGGGATTCGTACGTGGCGAGCGGCGGAGGACCTTCCGCCGGTTGAGGAGGGATCATCGAAAACCAGTCTACTTCTTGCGGCGGACAGGGGCGGGCGCCGCGGCGCTCAGCCCCATTTTCTTCAACTCCGCCCGCGCCTTTTGCGACAGCTCGCCGGCCGGAGACTTCGCGATCAGTTCGCGGAACTCCTGCGCGGCGGCGGTCCGCTGCCCGCCCTTGAGCAGCGCCATTCCCTTCATGTACTGCGCGTCCTGTGTCTTGTTGTTCTCCGGGTATTTTTCGAGCACCAGGTCGAAATTGGTGCGCGCCGCGTCCCAGTCCTCGCGGTTGTAATAGATCATGCCCACGTAATACTGCGCGTTGGCCGCCAGGTCGGTGCTGCCGTAATAGCGGAGATAGTCGCTGAACTCGGCCATGGCAATATCGAACTTGCCGCTCTGGTAGTCGCGCAGCGCGTCTTTGTAGAGCGTGTCGGCGGACATGCCCGGAGGCGGCGTGTTGGCGCCCGCCTGGGGAACTGTGCCGGGCGGCGGCGCGGCGGGCGTGGGCAGGGTGGTCACCGCGTTCTTCACGTCGGTGAGTTGAGCCTGCAACTTCGACATGCGCGAGTTCAAGTCGGCGATCGATTCCTTGACGAAGCGGAACTCTTCCGCCATCTGGTCCACCTTGGTCCCGACGTTCGCGATCGGCCCGGTAAGCCCGCGCTCCTGCTGCGACATCCGGTCGCGCAGCCCGCTCTCGAGCACCGCCACCGCGGTGTTCGACTTGTTGATGCGGTCGAGAGACTGCTCCATCAGCACAGTCAGCGCCGCCATCTTCTCATCGATTGCGCGTTGCAGCGTGCGCACCTGGTCCTGCAGCAGGGCAACGTCGCGCTGCAGCTCGATGACCTCTTTCTTCTGGCCGAACGCAAGCGGCGCCGCCAACAACACGAGTGGCGCCAGCCGGTTGAGTCTCATGAGTTGTCCCTTCCCGAACTGAAAAAGGAGGGGCCGGTTCGACGCCGGCCCCTGCCTCATTTCGTACGTTACTGCCCGACGACGAAGTGCGCGCGGCGATTCTTCTGCCAGCAGCTTTCGTCGCTCTCAGTGCACTGCGGACGCTCCTTGCCGTAGCTGATGGTTTTCAGACGGTCGGCGGGAACTCCAAGTTGCACCAGGAACTCCTTGGCCGCGGCGGCGCGCCGGTCGCCCAGTCCGAGGTTGTACTCGGCCGAGCCGCGCTCGTCGCAATGGCCCTCGATCTGTATCACCGAACCGGGGAACTCGTTGAAGATGGTCTTCAACGCATCCGCGTTCCGGGTCAGGATCGAGCGCGCGTCTTCGCGAACGTCGCTCTTGTCGTAATCAAAGAGCGCATCCTGGACTTCGGTGGCCAGCACCTCGCTGATGCTCCGCTTAGGCTTGGCCACGGGTGGAGGCGGTGGAGGCGGCGGGGGCGAAGTCACAGTGACGGACGCGGTGGCGCTGGCGCCGCCGCCCGGACCCGTGGCCCGCAGGGTATACGTGGTGGTGCTGGTGGGAAAGACCTGACGGCTTCCACTTGCCGGCACTGTGCCGATGCCCGGCTCAATGGTCACACTGGTTGCGCCTTCTACGTTCCAGCGCAAAGTTGACGACTGGCCGCGCTCGATGGTGGACGGTTCCGCGCTGAAGTTCACCACGCGCGCCGGCGCTTCAGCCTTCTTTACCTGGACGGGCTCGGGTGGGGGTGGCGGTGGCGGCGCCGGCGCGGGCTTCTTGCGGCAGCCGGCGATGAAGAGGATCATGGCGAGTCCCAGTAGGACCGCCGCTATGTTTCGCTTGCTCATCCTGAACGTCTTGCCTCCTGCGATATCGAAAAGCTACAACTGCACTAGGAAAAATTCACTTGCTCCAAACCGGCATCTGGTTGATGCCCTGGCTCGTCAACTGCACCGCTTGTGTACCGTCGGCGAGCATTGTCCAAATCTGATTCGTCCCGCTCCGGTTGGAGGAGAAGACGAGATGCCGGCCGTCGGGCGACCAGCTCGGATTTTCGTTGCGGCCTCTGCCATGCGTTAGCTGCACAGTCTCCCGGGTGGCCACATCCATGATGAAGATGTTCCAGTTGCCCGGCTCGAACCCACGGGTCCAAGCAAACGCGATGTGCTGCCCATCAGGGTGCCACGAAGGGTTGCTCGCTTCGCCCTCGCCCGTCGTCAAGCGAATTACGTCCGCGCCGTCTAGGTTCATTTTATATATTTGCTGAGGCCCCGAGCGACCCGAGACGAACACAATCTCATTGGCATTCCGGGGATTCACTTTCGGCTCGACCTCGATCGCGCGTACATTCGAGATCCGCCGGAGCCCGCTGCCGTCCACGTTGGCGGCGTAAATCTGCGCTATGCCAGACAGTGTAGATGAAAACAATATCATCTTTCCATCCGGTGTGAAACTGGGGGTGGCGTTCATCGACGCCTGCTGGTTGTAGAAGGGCAGGCGGCGGCCGGTCTCGAGCGAGTGCACGGCGATCGAGGGATTGCCGCGGGCGAACGTGGTGAAGGCGATCTTCGAGCCGTCCGGAGCGACATTGGGCATCGTGCTGATCGACTTGTACCCGCTGAACGGCTTCTGGTCGGAGCCGTCGTAGTTCATCTGCCAGATCTCTTTCACGCTGCCGCGCTGCGATACGTAGTAGACCTTTGAGCCCACCAGCGATGTGGCGCCGAACTGCGAGAGGATGTCTGAGGCGAACTCCTGCGCGACCTTGCGCGCGCCCGCTTCATCGAGCGTGCCGAAGTACACCTTGCCGATCACCTGCGCGTTGGAGATGTCGGGCTGGTTGACGTTGAACATCCAGCCGTAGAGCGACAACTGTCCGCCCTGCTCCGCGGCGTACCCGAAGGCGAGGTAATTGGCGGCGGCGGGAGGGGACGACCAATCGAGCAGCGTCAGACCGGTGCCGCGCCGCCCGCCTTCGAAATCCTGCGGGCGCTGCGGATTCTGGAGCGGCATCATGCTCTTGGGCGTCATCTTGAAGATGCCCGCGTTCTGCACCTCGCGGAAGAGCGTCTCATTGAAGGCGCTCATCAGCGGCTGCGTGCCGCCGGCGCCGCGAAAGTCGGGGATGGCGATGGCCGCGCGTTCGCCCTTGGTGATCTTGCCGATAATGTCGCTCTGCGCGCTCTGTTGGGCCGCGAGGCCCCCCAGGACGGCAGCAATGCCCAGAAGCGATAAAACAATTTTGGCTTTCATCGTTTTAACTGAAACCAAAGCTCTACAGTAGCGGAATCCCGTTCATACTCGCGCGGCAGGGGCGGAAAGGGCCCCGCCTCCATCACCGCGCGTTGCGCTGAATAGTCGATCGCGGAGATGCCGCTGCGCTGCAGCAGGCGGACGTCGCGCACGCTGCCGTCGCGCATGACATCGAACAGGACGATGGCGGGAGCAGCGGACTGAATGCGGGGATCGATCTCAGAGGTGCGCCACTTCTGCGCCGCGCGGTCGCGGATCAGCGCGGCGTACGCTCCGAACCGGTTGCCGAAGGGCGAGCCGCGACCCACTCCGACGCCCCCCGAACCCGTCAATCCACCGAAGAGCGGCGAACTCGCCGCCTGCCCCGTTGAACTGTAGAGCTGATTGGGGCGCTCCTCGACGTTGGTAAACCGCCGCGCCTGCGCCAGCTCCCGCTTCTTCTTCTCCTCGCGTCCCCGGATGGCGATGGCTTCGGGATCCTCCCGCACCGCCTTCTTCGGCTCGGGCTTGGCGCGCGCCGGGACGTTGCTTTCCGTGTCGTTCGCCACGGGGTTCTTGATCCCGCCCCGATTGGGGAGCGGGATGGAACTCACGGGCGTCACCAGAACGCCGGTTCCGCCGAACGAATTCGGGTCGCCCATCAGCACGCGGCCGCGCTCCGACAGCCAGGTGGCGAGTACCGCCGCGCCGGCCAGCGCCAGGTGAAACAGCACGGAGCCGGCCAGCGGCCGCGCCAGCGCCTCGCGTTCGTCGAGTATGTCGTGACGCGCGGCCATCGGTTACCGTTTGCGCGGACGATCCGCTTCGTCCTCCGGTTGCGTCATCAGCCGCACGTCGATTTTCGCTTCCCCCAGTTGGCTGATCACCTGTGCCATCGGTTCCCAGATGGTGTTCCGGTCGGCGCGCACGTAGACCGCCTTGCCCGCGGCGCCGTACTGCGCGCGGATCTCGCTGGCCAGCGCATTGACGTTCGCCGGCTTGTCTCCGAGAAAGACGTTGCCGTCGCGCGTGATCGTGATCACCGGCAGTTCCTCGGCGCTGTCCTTCACCGTGCGCACCTTCGGCACTTCCACTTCCAGGCCGAACTCCATCACGTGGGCGGTGAGCATGAAGATGATCAGCAGGACCAGGACCACGTCCACCAGCGGGATCACGTTCATCTCCGAGAGCGCGGTCAGCGAACCGTAACGGCGCCGTCCGGTGCCCCCGCCACCGCCGTTAACGGAGATGCCCACTCACCTGCTCCTCGTAGGTGCGCTCCGACCAGTTCATGAACTCGAGCGAGAAATCCTCCATGCGTGCGCCGAACTCGCGGATGACGTGCCCGAAGTGGTTGTAGAAGATGGCGGCGGGGATCGCCGAGGCGAGGCCCACGGCGGTGGCCACCAGCGCGTCGGCAATGCCCGGCGCCACCGCGCGCAGGCTGGCACTACCCGCCAGCCCGAGCGCTTGAAACGCGCCGATGATACCCCACACCGTACCCAGCAGGCCGACGAAGGGCGAAACCGTGGCCGCCGTCGCCAGCCAGTTCATGTTCCGCTCAAGCTTGGTGATTTCCTCGCTGATCCCGAGCTGCAGGCTGCGTTCCACCGAGGTCTTGTTGATGATTCCTCCGCGCGCCTTGGTTTGGCGGTCGATCTCCGTGTACCCGAAATCGAAG
>DALYJJ010000009.1:28955-57073 GCA_031969915.1 Bryobacteraceae bacterium
TTCTCGATGCCGAAGCCCAGGAAGTCCATGCCGCTGGCGAGCGACACCGCCTCCATGCCGCCGGCCTTGCGAAAGGCACGCAGGAACTGCGCGTTCGCCTGCCGCGCACGCCGGAACACGTTCCACTTGGAGAAGATGATGGTCCACGAGAAAATCGAGAACAGCAGAAGGAGAACCAGGATGGCTTTCGAGATGGGGTTGGCCTTCAGAACCAACTCCAGAATGCTGACCTGCAGCATCAGCGCGAACGGAAGCGTCAACGGGACTCCTTTCCCTGCGAAACCTTCATTCTATCGTGCAGGCCGCGCGGGCTTCATCCGAAAGACGTTGCCGCGCTCAGAAAAGTCGGGCATGCTGGTGTTTCGCGCCGCATGCTCCTCGAACTGCTGGTCGAAAACTTTGCCGTCGTCGAGCGCATCCGCGTCCGCTTCCACGCGGGTTTCAACTTGCTGACCGGCGAGACCGGCAGCGGAAAATCGATCGTCGTGGACGCGCTCGGGCTGCTGTTCGGCGCGCGCGCCAGCGCGGAGACGGTACGCAGCGGCGCCGGGCGCGCCCGCATCGCCGGGATCTTCGATTCCCCGCCGGAGGCGCGGGCGCTGCTCGCCGAGGCGGGCGTCGACGAGGAGGAAGGCGAACTCATCGTCGAGCGCGAAATTCACGAGAACGGCAAGTCCCGAGCGTTCGTCAACTCGCGGCCCGCGGCCGTGGCTCTGCTCAAGGACCTGGCCCCGCTGCTCGGCGATATTCACGGGCAGCACGATCAGCAACGGCTGTTTTCCGCGCCGCGGCAACGGGCCATGCTCGACGACTTCGCCGGCGCCGGGGACCTGGTGAGCCGAACCGCCGATCTGTACCGGCGGTGGCGCGAGACGTCCAACGAGCTTGCCGAGTTAGACCGCCGCGAGCAGGACCAACTGCGGCTGGCGGATCTGTGGAGCTTCCAGTGCCGCGAGATCGAGGCCGCGGCGCTTACGCCCGGCGAGGACGCCGCGCTCGAGTTGGAGCGGCGCGTACAGCAGAACGTGGCGAAATTGTCCGAACTCGCCGCCGCCGCCTACGAGGCGGTTTACGATGCGGAGGCCAGCGCCGCCGCGCAACTGCGCATCGCGATCCGGCGGCTGGAAGAACTGGGCCGCATTGACGCCTCTCTCGACGAAACGCTCGCCGCACTGAAGCCCTCGCAGGCCGCGGTGGAAGACGCCGCTCACGCCGTTCGGAGCTACCTCGGCCGGTTGGAGTCCGATCCCGCCCGGCTCGAGGAGGTCGAGAGCCGCCTCGCCGCGATCGACAAACTGAAGCGGAAGTACGGCGCCTCGGTCGAGGAGATCCTCTCGTTCGCCGCCGAAGCCCGGAGCCGCCTGGACACCCTGGCCGGCTCCGGCGAGCGGCGGGCAGCCCTGCTGAGAGAACAGATCCGCCTGCGCGGAGAATACGAAGAGGCCGCCGCGGTGTTGACCGCGCGGCGCACCGCGGCCGCTCGCGAGTTGGAGAAGAAGGTGGAAGCGGAACTGGCCGGCCTCGGCATGGAGCGTACCGTGTTCCGCGTGGCGGTGGAACCCTGCGAGCCCGGCGAGCGTGGCGCCGACGCGATTGGTTTCCTGATTTCAGCCAACTCGGGAGAGGAACCGAGGCCGCTCGACAAGATCGCGAGCGGCGGTGAACTGTCGCGCGTAGCGCTGGCGCTGAAGACTTGCGTCACGGAGCCGGGCCGCGCCACGACGCTGGTTTTCGACGAAGTGGATGCGGGCATCGGAGGCGCGGCGGCGGAGCGGGTGGGCCGCCGGTTGAAGGACCTGGCGGCCTCACAGCAGGTTTTGTGCGTCACCCACCTCGCCCAGATCGCCGGCTTCGGGGACCATCACTACAACGTCTCCAAGCGCGAAGTGAAAGGCCGCACTGTGGCCGAAATCGAAGAACTCACAGGCGAGGCCCGGATCCGGGAGATCGGCCGCATGCTCAGCGGGGAGCACCTCACGCCGGAAGCGCTGCGCCACGCCGAGCAACTGATCCGAAAGTGACCGCGTCGAATCAGCCCTTCTTCACGTCGCTCTTGATGTGACAGCGGTTGCAGTTGCCTTTGGACTCGAACGAGCTGCCGCCGGCATAATGGCAGTTCCCGCACGATGTCTTGGCGGCCTCGGCCGGCTTATGCATGCCAGCCTTGAAGTTCAGCGGGGCCTTGGCGTCCTGGGGCCACAATTTGTCGTGACAAACCTTGCAATCGCCCTTGACGGCCTTGCTGTGCAACGGATGATCATAGGTGACGGCGCCGGTCTTGGCGGCGAACTTGAGCTTGCCGGGCTCCTTCTTGTCCTGTGCCACCAGCAGGACGATGCACGAAAGCGCAAGAAGCACGACGATTTTTCTGAGCATACGTGATCTTAGATAACATTCCTGTACCGCGTGTCAAGTGGGAGGCCCCCCAAGGTGCTCCCGCCGCTTGACAGCAGCCCGGCACGCCGCCCTAAATAGAAGAGGCCATGATCCCGTTTGAAGAGGAAAACAAGCAGCTCGGCTGGTGGTGGGAATCCAAGAATCCCATCGGCTTGCCCTCGCGCCAGCAGTTCTCCTTGTTCTCCTGGCTCTCTGAGCACAAGCGGGACGCCAGCCGGATGGCGGCCATCCGCGACATGATGCGCACGGCCGACCCGACCATCTACCTGCTGGAGGACGACGATGTTCTCTGGCACCTCGTCGCGCGGCTCTACGTCGGGGAAGCGATTTTCTTCCAGCCCAAGCCGGAACCCCAGCAGCGCATCCCGCCGAAAGTATTGGCCTCCACGCCACCTGCCGAGGCGGCGGCAGGCGCCGGTCCCCGTCCGAGCAGCTCGGCGCCGCGGGAGGAAACCGAAGCGCCCACACTCGGGGCGAACTCCGACGCCGCCGCGCAGGCCGCGGCACTCGTCGCCGCCGCCGAATCCGGCGTGCCGTTTTGCGAAGAGTGCCTCCGGCAGGGATCCTCGCGATGACCATCACCCAGAGCGCCGTCCGCGAGGCACTGTGGCCCGAGAATCTGCCCTCGCGGATGAACGTGTACGCGATCCTCGATGGCGCGCGCGACAAGCGGATCTTCGAGGCCGTCCTGCGTACCTACCAGGAGAAATGCTGCCTCTTCGCCGGCGACCTGCCTTGGCAGGTGGAGCAGGCGGCCCCGCATCTGGTGCAACTGGACCCCGATGAGGCGCTCACCCGCGTGGTCTGCCAGCAAGGCTGGGGCAACGCCTGGGGCATCTTCCTGCGCACGGAGACCAGCTTCGTGCGGCTGCGCAAGCACCTTCGCCGGTTCCTGCGCGTGCGCGATGAGCGCGGCAAGTGGATGCTCTTCCGGTACTACGATCCCCGGGTGATGCGCATTTATCTGCCTACCTGCAACGCCCACGAACTGGAGACAGTGTTCGGCCCGATCGACACCTTCGTGGTGGAAGACGCAGGCGCGGTTCGTGCGCTCGAATACCGCATGGAGCGGAACAAGCTGAAGATCACCGAAGTGCCCCTGCCGACGGCCTGAAACGCCGCGCTGCGGCTCAAGTTCGCTTGCGGCCCGCCAGGACCATGCCCGCGGTGGCCGAGAGGATGCACACGCCGCCGGCCACGGCGAGACCGGAGGGCCGCTCCCCGTGCACCATCCACGACCACACCGGGTTGAGAGCCGGCTCGAGCAGGATCAGCATCGACGTTTCGAGCGCGGGAAGCCGTGAGACGCCACGCGTCACCAGCCAGTAGGCGAGCCCGATCTGAAAGACACCCAGGTAGCCGATAATCGCGGCATCGCGCGCCAACAGCGAAACCGGCGCCGATACCGCTCCGGGCAGCGCCGCCGCGCACACCATCAGGTTGCCGATGGCCACGGTCTTGATGGAGCCGCCCGGTTCTTCGCGGGAGAACCAGCGCAGCCCGGTCACAGTGAAGGCCCAGGACAGACCGCAAAACGCGCCCAGGACGTTGCCCAACGCCGGATTCGGCGCCGTGCTTTGCGGGGCCTCGCTCGAAAGGAAGAACAGCACCAGGCCAATGGCCATCAGCGCGAGGAAGGCATAATCTTCACGCCGTGTGTGCTCCTTGAGGATCCACGGTCCGATGAAGATCAGATAGAGCGGCCCGGCCGACTGGAGGAAGATCGCGTTCGCCGAGGTGGTGTTCTTGTTGGCGAGCACGAACAGAATCAGCGTGCCCGCGTAGGCCACGCCGACCACCGCCGCCCGCCACGACCAGCCCCGGCGGGCCTGCGGCAGCAACAGCAGCAGCACTGCGGCGGCAACGCAGGAACGGAAGCACGCCGTCTGCCAGCCCGTCAGACTGGTGGCCTTGATGGCCGCGCCACCCGTGGAAAACAAGGCCGCCGCCGCGAGGACTTCGAGCCGGCTCGCGAGCAGCGAAGAACTCATTTGCGCGCGATCCAGGAGGCGATCTCCTCAATCACCACGGCGGCGACATGGCCCTCTTTACCATACTCGGCGGGCTTGGCCTTGCCCTCGCCTTCCATGAACAGGTGATTCAACGCCGGATAGCTCTTCAGCTTCGAGCCCTGCTTCTCCGCAAGCGCCTTCCGCCAACCCTCAAAGTCTTCCATCGTCACCTGGTAATCCCGCTCCCCTTGGAGGACCAGAATCGGAAGGGGCAGCTTCCTCGCCTCCGCCGCCGCGTCGTAGCCGCGCAGCCCCAAAAGATACGAAGCGGGCATTCCCATCACCGTGCCGCCCTTGGCCGAAGCGTCCAACTTCTTCAGCGCGGCCACTTCTCCCTTCACCGTTTCGAGCCGCTTTTGCATCTCCGCGTTCTCAGGGTAGAGGGAAGCGATGTAGGTCATCTGCTCGATGACCAGATCCTCGAGCGGCCGCGTACTTCCGGCGAGGATCACGAGACCCGCAAGATGGCCGTCGGCCGCGGCGATCCGGGGCGCCGCGTAACCACCCAGACTGTGTCCGAGGACGTAAATCCGTTGGGGGTCCACCTCGGCCTGCTGGCGCAGAAACTCGGCCCCGGCGGCGGCGTCTTCGACGGTTTCACCGTCCAGCGTGATGTCCTTGGCAAGGGCGAGCTTCGGAGCATGCTGGCGAGTGCGCTTCTCATAGCGCAATACCGCGATGCCGCGCGAGGCCAAGCCCTCGGCGAGATCCTTGAACGGCTTGTTCGGCCCGATGGTTTCGTCCCGGTCGTTGGGGCCGGAGCCGTGCACCAGCACCACGGCCGGAAACTTGCCTTCGCCCTTGGGCACGGTCAACGTCCCGGGCAGAGGCCAATCCTTCGCACCCACCTGGACCTCGCGCTCCCGAAAGCTGTCCGGCTGGGAATAGGGCGGCCGCTTCCACGCCGCGGCTGCCTCCGTCTGGCGCGGGCGCATGAACATGCCGGCCAGTTTCCCCTGGGCATCCACGCCGGCCTCGAAGTTCACGCCCGCCGCCGCGAAGTCGGCCGGTATCACGACCACGGTGAACCCACCGGCGAGGCGAATGACCGGTTCGCCGATCCTCTTCGGTTCGCCCAAGCCCGCTACGCTCGGGAACACCTGCTTTTCCAGCACCTCGATGGTCAGCTTTTTCTGCATCTCCTCCGAGAACATGGCGTGCAGTTCAGCCGCCTTCCTTGCGAGGAGAAGGTCAAACGCCTTCCGCGCAACCTGTGCGGGCGCCACGGCCGGCTGGATTTGGGCGCAGAGCACGACGGCCGAGAGTGTGAACGCAAGGAACGGATTCATAACCACCTCAAGACAGCTACGGGCGGGGGTTCGAAAGGACGTCACACACCCCGCGCGGGCACGAGGTTCTTGATGAGGATCACCTCGTTGCCCTTCTCGTTATAGAACAAACCGTCGAGCATCTGGCGGGCGAGAGAAATGCCGAACCCACCCGGCCGCATGCCGCGCTCCTGGCGGACACCGAGGTGATCGGTGGCGGAGTCGGGAGGATTGGAGATCGCGGCGTGCTTCAGGTCGTCGAACGAAAAGCCGGGGCCTGGGTCGCGCAGGTAGAAGCCAACAAAAGTGTCCGTTCGGAGCCGCGTGACCGTGACCTTGTTGTCGGGGTTGCTCTGGCCCCCATGCTCGATCGCGTTGAGCAGCACTTCCCGCAACGCGGTGGCCAGTTGCTCCCGTTCATCGGCGGCGAAATCGGTGTCGAACTCTCGGAAAAACTGAACGGCACGGTCGGCTGCGTCGAACTTGCAGGAGATCCTCACGGAGACCCAATGCGGCACGGCGCTGGCGAGTTCGACATCGTTCGTGCAACAGGGGTCGGTGAGCGCAAGCTTCACCATGTCGATGAGCGCGGGCGCCGGGTAGGGCCGCCGGAAGAAGCTGTAGGCGTGAACCCGGATGGCGGCAATGATCTCTTCGGGCTTCGGAGAAACCGCGGTGAGGATCACCGGCGTGCCGGGGAAGCGGTGCTGCATGCGCTGGAGCAGATCGAAGCCGCCCAGGCCGCGCAGATCTCGATCGGCGATCACCAACCGGCAACAGTGCTCATTGAGCCGCCGCCACAGACGCTCACCGTCAGCCGGAGTTTCGACACTGCACAACTCAGGGTTGAGTTCACGGCGCAGTAGTTCGCTGATCCCGGAATCGGGCTCGCCAACGAGAATCGTGCAAGGTTCCGCCATGTTCCGCCAAGCCAGCTTCACTCGATTCTATCGGTCCCGGGGGTGCGCCGTGTGAGGACGTTCCACGGTCCGGTAGCGTCACGGTACAATCGAGCCGAACCATCATGACACGACGCGGATTCATCTTTGCAGCAGTCCTCCTGGCAGGTGCGGTCCACCTGGCGGCACAGAAGCGCACGGCGCTCGACGACTACGTCTCAGCGCCCGACGAGAACTACAAGTACGAACTGGTGAATACCGCCAAGGGAGACGGCATCACAGCCTACGTGCTCGACATGACGTCGCAGGCTTGGCGCAAACCCAGCGAAGTGGATCGGCACCTCTGGACGCATACGCTGACCATCATCCGGCCCGACACCGTGACTACGGATACCGCGCTGCTGTTCATCGACGGCGGCGGCAACGACGGCCGGCGCCCCGGAGTAGCCGACCCCCGCATGGCGAAGATCGCCACGGAAACAAAGTCCGTGGTCGCCCACCTTCGCCAGGTCCCCAACCAGCCGTTGACCTTCACCTCCGATCCGTTCCGCCGGCAGCTTCGCGAAGACGCGCTCATCGCCTACGGGATGCGAAAGTATCTGGAGACCGGTGACCCGCTGTGGGTGCTGCGCCTGCCCATGACCAAAAGCGCCGTGAAGGCAATGGACACGGCCATCGCGTTTCTAGCGAAGCAGGACGGCGGCACGAAGGTGGAGAAGTTCGTCGTCAGCGGCGGTTCCAAACGCGGCTGGACCACCTGGACCACCGCCGCGGTGGACAAACGTGTCGCGGCGATCATGCCCATGGTGATTGATGTTCTCAACAACGAAGTTTCCATGCGGCACCACTGGCGCGCGTACGGCTTCTTCGCGCCCGCGGTGGGCGACTATATCGAACTCCTCACCACGGAGATGGGCAACCCGCGCATGAAGGAGATCGCGAAGATCGAAGACCCCTACGAGTATCGCGACCGCCTGACCATGCCCAAGTACATCGTCAACGCCGCCGGCGATCAGTTCTTCGTTTCCGATTCCTCGCAGTTCTACTTCAACGATCTCAAGGGTGAGAAGTACTTGCGCTACATCGCCAATGCAGACCACGGCATGCGCGACACCGATGTCCTTGAGTCGCTCATCGCCTTCTATCAGTCGGTGATCGACAAGAAGCCGCGCCCGCGTTTCGATTGGAGCTTCGAGAAGGACGGTTCGATCCGGGTAAGGGTGCTCGACAAACCGGCGGAAGTGAAGCTGTGGCAGGCGGCCAACCCCCAGGCCCGCGATTTCCGCAAGGAGCGCATCGGTCCCACTGCGTACAAAGCGACCACGCTCGAGCCGCAGCCCGGCGGCGAGTACGTGGCGAACATTCCCAAGCCCGAACGCGGTTGGGCCGCCTTCTTTGTGGAACTGACGTTTGACAGCGGCGGCAAGTACCCGCACAAGTTCAGCACGGGCATCCGGGTCACGCCCGACGAGTTGCCCTATGCGGACCTGAAGCGGAAGTAGCCCTATTTCACGCGGAACTGCTTATCCGCGGCATCGAGGACGAAGAAACCGGGGTCCGCGCCGGCGTTCCGATACGCCGCCGAGAGCGCATTCCGGTACTGCTCCCAAAGACTCTTCGCTTCCGGAGTATCGAAGAACGAACGCAGCGGCCGGTCCGGCTGGAGTTTCCGGTATCGCTCGAGGGCGCTCCGATAGCGCCTCTGGAGCGCTGCGAGATCGAGTTCGTCTGCCGCCTCCAATCGCGGTGCGCCCATCCTCAGTTCGACAACATGAGGGCCAAGTGGCGCAAGGTGGGCAACACCCGCGCTCCTTTCCTGAATACCGTTTGATCCCGGCACCGGCCCGCAAGCCAACCCTGCCAGGACGACCACCCTCGTCCAGTTCCAGGCCGGATTGTTACAGAACCATGACATTACGAACCCGTCAATAGTGTGTGTCTATATGGTTACGAAGTCAACCCCCAAAATTGCTCACACAAGGGTGTTATCGGCGGGGAACCGGGTATCCGGAGGGTTCGTGTTGAAAATAAAAGGAAAAGAAAAGGAGGTACTAGCCGGCGAACAGGAGTTGGAGCGGGAAAAAAGGCTAGGTACGATTCGCGCCAGGGCGCTTCTCGGCGGTTGCCAGGACGAGGCTGTACACCACACGCTCCCAGAGCGTGGCTTTGAGTTCAGGAGTGTTCGAGGCTGACAGGTAGCGAACGAAGCGGCATGCTTGGTCGGGGACCAGGCGATCGCTCCGCCAAGCCCCGACTACACTCAGGACGCTCAGCAACGCGATGGTCAGGACCTTTCCGGAGTTGTATTTGCCGCTGCTCACATCCCAATAGACGCTTGAGAGGAGGGGCTGGATAGCAAATTGCTTGAGGAATTCCGTAGCCGGAAAAAGGAAAAGGTTCCAAGTGACCCGCGGTCCAGCTTGCTCCCCAACCGGCTAGCTCGGTCTGAGCGTGGCATCCAGGTCCGTCGAACTTACCTTCCTTGCTCCCCGATGCCGCCTTTCAGCCGCACCGCTTCAACGCTCAGAAGGTCCGCTGCGCACAGTAGACCCGGTAGAAGCCAGAAACTCGAAACGGCCTTTTGCTCGCCCGCAGCGACCACCCGTTACCGGGCAGCCGAGACGGGGTCGACGCTCCCGACCTGCTTCTTCGTCTCTCCGCCGTCCGCTTCCCGAGACCGGTCCGCTTCCGACTCCCGGCTCCCTCCGTCTCCGGAGAGGGCCGATCCACATCGGTCGCCCGTTTCCCGTTCCACGCCCGGCTGTTCCGAACCGCCATCCCGACCGTCGCTCCCCTCCGGGGTTTTACCCCCTCGGGATCACAGCACCCGGTCTGGCCTCGGCCCGGAAGGCCTGCCTCTCGTCGCGCCCGCTTCCCTCTCACTCCCCCTGGCGGCGTCGATTACTCAAATCCGCCCGGGATCATCGTTCCAGGAGCGCTACGCTTCGTTCGGCTCGCTGTTCCTTCGAACCTCTTGGAACCTCTTTCATCATGCGCCGAAACCGTTTTGTAGTCAAATCTTAATCGCGATTCCCAGGTCTCTTTCCTCAGGAAACATTTGCTTTGTTGACAATCGCTTACCGCCACCCCCCTGCGAATATCATGTGGATAAAACAGCGCCTGTGCAAAATGTTCTTACCGGGCGGGCGGCTTCGTCCATTTCAGGATCATCCCCTGATCCGTTGCGATCCAAACGTTCTCGGGGTCGGGCGCAGAGATGAACACCTGGCGCGCCACGGCGCGGTAGTGAACAGGGAACTCCTCCCAGATCTTGTTGGCGCTAGAAGAGTTACGGAGGACTCTCACCTTGCCGGGCACCGGTGCATTGGGTAAGGACCCGGCCGGCTGATAGGCTGCGAGCCAGGTAGAACCATCGGCGTTCATGGCGACATCGGTGACCACCCGGTCCTTCCGTCCGAAAATCGTCACCGGCTTCTTGCCGAGGTCCATCCGAATGATGTCGGACGGAACGGGGAAACGGCGCAAGAACCGCATGAGCCAAACGCCCTCGCCCCGGGCGTTGTAGCGAAGAACCTGGGGAACGCCGAATAACGAAACCGCCTCGGCATTCCAGGTGGCGCCGCCGTCGCTCGATTGCAGGAAGAGACTCAGGCTAGGCCACTCCGGCGCGAGCAATTCCTCTTCGGGATCGGGCGGCCGGCGGCCCCGGGGGCGCCGCTCGTTCCGAGGGGGGCGGGAGGCGCCCGCGATGAGAATCTTCTTGGAATCGGGCGCGGCTGCGCTCAAAAAGGCCGAATGTTCGGGCTTTCCCGGCAGTTTCGCGGCAGGCTCCACGGCACCCCACGTCTTGCCTCCGTCTGTGGTAGCCAGTAAAGTCTTCTGCGCACCGAGCGCCCACCCGGTCGAAGGGCTCACGAAAAAGACCCGGCGAACCTGCCGCGGACTGGAGATCTTCCGCCAGGACCGGCCCGCTTCTTCGGTCTTGTAAATCCCGCCTTCCCCAACCAGCCAGCCCAGCGTCTCGTCGAGAAAGAAGACGGAATACGGATCGGTCTTGAGCTTGTCGAAGGTCCACGTCACGCCGCCATCGCTGGTCAGCAACGCCACCGGCTCCGGCCTGCGGTTTGCGTAACCGCGGAGCCCGACGGCGATGCCGCGCCGGGCGGAGACAAACTGGAAATCCACGATCTGGAGGGCCTGTTCGTGTTCATCGAACTCGAACTGGGGAACGAATCGCGTGCCGGAACGGCTGGCCAGGATGGTGGACGGCTCCGGCTCCGGCGGAGTGGAAGGCGGGGGCTGCGCGGCGCCGGACACCACGGCCAGCAGCGCGGTGCAATAGCGCAGGCTCATGAAGTGGCGGCCGGCGGGGCGGGCAACGCGAGTTCGGCATGGTTGGCGGCCTGGACCGCGCTGGGCGCCATGCGCGCCAGGACCAAAAGGCAACCCACCTGTTCTCCCACCGTGGTGATCGTTTCCATCTCGTCGCCGGTATGCTGGTGTGCGGCGCGGTGTTGAACGTTGATCACGCCCACCACGCGATTCCGGGCGATCACCGGGGCCGACAGGAACGATTCAAAGGTGTCCTCAGGCAGATCGCGAAAGTACTTGAAGCGGCGGTCGTGATACGACTCGCGGGAGATCGCGAGCATGCGCCGCTCTCTCGCCACCCAGCCGGTAAGACCTTCTTCCATGCGCAGCCGCACTTTGCCGATGGTCGAAGGATGCGGCGTATTCGACGCGCACAGCACCAGTTCGTCGCGGTCCATCAGGTAGATCAGGCAGGAATCGCACTGCATGTAGTCCACGATCAGCGACACAATGCCTTGCAAGACCTCGGGCAGGCTCATTTCCCGGACCATGAAGCGGCTGATCTGCTGAAACAGCGCAAGCTGCTGCTCGAGCCGCTGCACCCGCGACTCCAAATCTCTTGCTTTGACGGCCACGGACCCATTATCACACCGGAGCGCGTCGAAGCCTCCGAGGCATGTTCGGTTTGCCATTCTCGCCGGACGCCGCTAGGATAGGGTCAATACCCGCCCCCAGCCGCAGGCCGTGGAAGCGGGAAGGACGGTCCGCGTTTCGTTCAACGCCACCCGCGGATCGGGAGGAGACTTTCCGGAATGTGGAATCGACGGAAAGAAGACGAGCCGGCCGCAAAGGCGGCCCCCGCGCCGCCCCTAGCGGCTCCAGAACCAAAGAGAGAGGGAATCCCGATGTCTACCATGCCCATGCGCCCGGCTGAGATGGAGGCCCGTGGCTCCGCGGTGATTGGCAAGTCCGTCCTGGTGAAGGGACAGGTGATGAGCCGCGAGGATTTGTTCGTCGACGGGGAAGTCGACGGCTCGGTGGAGATGCAGGAGCATAAGCTCACCATCGGCCCCAACGGCAAAGTGCAGGCCGGCATCAAGGCGCGTGAGGTGGTTGTGCTCGGTTCCGTCACCGGCAACGTGGACGCGGCCGACAAAATCGAGATCCGCCGTGAGGCGCGCCTCGTGGGGGATATCCGCACCGCGCGCATCGTGATCGAAGAGGGCGCCTACTTCAAGGGCAGCGTCGATATCACGCGAACCGAGCCCGCCAAGCAGGCCCCGAAAGTCCAGGCGGCCGCCGCCGCGCCGGCTTCCGCTCCCGCGGCGGCTCCGGTGAGCGCAGGCACGGACGCCAAGCGCTGACGGCGAAAATGGAGTAGGGCGGTCCTGTTGTTCAAAGAACGGTTGCGGTCCATCTTGGGAGGCAGCGCGCCCGTGCCGGCCGGCGCGGAGCGGCAGGCGGCGGCGCCGGGGGCCAAGCGGCCCGCTGGTTCGAGCGACGCCCCCTTCCACCGGCAGAGTCCGGGCCTCGACCAGTTCTTTAGCGGCATCCGCGACACGCTGGGATTGTCCCTGCTCGACTTCGCGGGCGCCAGCCAGGCCAACATCTCCTACATCACTGGGCTGGGCCACCGGATCTACTCCGAAGACGTTGTGCGGACCTTGGGCACGGTGTTTGGGCAGGGCGGCGAGGACTTCTACGAATCGCAGGCGCGTCCGGAACTGATCTCCGAGTTTCTCGCCCAAACGCTCGATTTCTCCGACGGCCAGTTCGACGGCGCGCTGATCTGGGATTCCTTCCAGTTCATGCATCCGGCGCTGCTGGCGGCGGTGATCGGCCGGCTTCGTTCGATCCTGCGGCCCAACGCCTACCTGCTGGCCTTCTTTCACGCCGACGAGCGCGCCGTCGAGGTCCCCAGTTACTCCTACCGCATCGTCGATAACCGGTCGCTCCAACTGTCGCGGCGAGGATCGCGGCCGGCGTCGCTGTTCTTCAATAACCGGGCGCTCGAACGCCTGTTTCAGGATTTCGAGTCGGTGAAGTTCTTCCTCACCCGCGATTCACTTCGCGAGGTCATCGTGAAGCGTTGACCGGATAGCGGCCGGCCAGATCGTACCAGCGAACTTCCAGGGGATCGAGAAAGGCCCGCATGCCCCGGGCGAAGCTCACCTTCGTCCCGGCCACGTCGTCCCAGCGGACGGGAATCTCCACCGACTTGAACCCGAGCTTCTTTGCGATGTACAAGAGTTCCACATCGAAGCCGAAGCCGTCGATCTGCTGCAGCCGGCTGACGGCTTGCGCCGCATCGCGCCGGAACAGTTTGAACCCGCACTGAGTGTCGTGAAACGGAAGCCCCGTGATCAGGCGCATCACCAGGTTGAAGAGGCGCCCCGCGGTCTCACGCGCCCAGGGCTGGCGGACGCCGATCAGCGAGCGGTCGATCGCCCGTGAACCGATGGCGATGGAAGCGCCCGTCCGCTCCACCGCTTCCCGGAGTTTCGCCAGTTCCACCATCGGCGAGGACAAATCGGCGTCCGTGAAGAGGACCCATTCCCCGGCGGCGCGCGTCAGGCCATGACGCACCGCGTACCCTTTGCCCCGGTTGCCGGGATTGCTCACCAGTTGGACGCGCGGGTCGCGGGCCGCGTAGGACTGAATGAGCGCAGCGGTTCCATCGCGCGAACCGTCGTCGACGGCGAGCACTTCTGCGAAGGAGCGGGGATGGCCATCGAGGTAGGCAAGAACCTGATCCAGAGTGCCGCCCAGCCGCCGTTCTTCGTTGTAGGCGGGGATCACAATAGAGAGCGAATCCAATCCTCAATTATAATGAGCGTTTTCGGGAGTTCCTATTGTCGTTAGAAGACGATTTGTTCGCTCAGCGCCACGCGCGCATTCGCGAGATCGAGGCGCTGGGCTTCCAGTCCTACGGCCATCGCTTCGATTTCTCGCACACCATTCCCGCGGTGGTCTCGCTCTACGGCTCGAAGACCTTCGAGGAATCGGAGCCGCCGGTGCGCGTGCGCATCGCCGGGCGCATTCAAACCGTGCGGCGCATGGGCAAGGCGGGCTTCGCTCATCTGTCACAGGAGGGCGAGCGGCTCCAGATTTACGTCCGCAAGGATGCGGTTTCCGAGCAGGACTACCAGCTCTACCAGCTTCTTGACCTGGGAGACGTCATCGGCGTCGAAGGATACCTCTTCCGGACCCGGACGGGCGAGCTCAGCGTGCACGCCGAGAAGCTGTTCTTTCTGGCCAAGACGCTGCTCGCAATGCCCGAGAAGTGGCATGGGCTGGAGGACGTGGAGACCCGCTACCGGCAGCGCTATCTCGACCTCATCGCGAACCCGGAGGTGCGCCGCGTCTTCGTCACCCGCGCCCGCATCGTGGCCTCGCTGCGGCGGCAACTCGAAGAGCGCGGTTTCATCGAAGTGGAAACACCGATGATGCAGCCGCTCTATGGCGGTGCCACGGCGCGACCCTTCACCACCCACCACAACACACTCGATATCGACCTTTACCTGCGCATCGCGCCCGAGCTGTACCTGAAGCGCCTGGTAGTGGGAGGTTTGGACCGCGTCTACGAGATCAACCGCAACTTCCGCAACGAAGGCATCAGCACGCATCACAACCCGGAGTTCACGATGCTCGAGTTCTACCAGGCCTACACCGACTATCACGGCCTGATGGATCTCTCGTGCGAGTTGCTGCGGCAGGTGGCGATCGACGCCACCGGCGGCGCACGGGTGGAGTACCAGGGCACGACTCTCGACTTCGGCGCCGTCCGCCGCTTCAGCATGCGAGACGCGGTGATCGAGTTCTGGCAAGGCGACGGCCGGCCCACCTCCGCGCAGGTGAACGACCGCGCGTGGCTGCTCGCCAACTCGCACGAGCAGACTCCCGGCAAGGCGCTGGCCTCGATCTTCGAGCGCGTCGCCGAAGAGCAACTCATCCAGCCCACCATCATCTACGACTACCCGGTGGAAACCTCGCCGCTCTCGAAAAACAAGCCGGATGAGCCGGACTTTGTGGAGCGCTTCGAGATCTACGCGGGCGGCATGGAGATCGGCAACGCCTACACCGAGCTGAACGACCCGCAAGAGCAGCGCCGCCGCTTCGAGATGCAGTTGGCGATGCTCGCGGGGGGCGACGAAGAAGCGCACCGCATGGACGAGGATTATCTCCGCGCCCTCAGCTACGGCATGCCGCCCACCGGCGGCGAAGGCATCGGCATCGACCGGTTGACCATGCTGCTGACTGATTCGCGCTCCATTCGGGACGTGATCCTGTTTCCGCTGCTCCGCCCGGAGGGCGAAATCGGAATGGCCGAACGTCTCCGGGCCCTGGAGTAGGCCCGCCCCGTGCAAAGCCGCTTCGAACTCTTCGTGGCCGGTCGGTATCTGCGCGCCAAGCGCAAACGCGCGGCGCTCTCGCTGATCACGGGCATCTCCATCCTCGGCGTCGCCGCGGGCGTGATGGCGTTGATCATCGCGCTGGCCATCAACAGCGGCTTCCGCAACACGCTCCAGCGCAACCTGCTGGGCGCCACGGCGCACGTCAGCGTTCTTGAGAAGACACCCGGGTACGGCATTGAGAACTGGCGCGATCTGTCGCGGCGCTTCGCCGGGGTCGCCGGCGTGCGCGGCGTGTATGCCAGCCTGTACGGCCAGATCTTCCTCGGCGGAGCGCGCAACAGCACGGGCGCGATTCTGAAAGGCGTCGATCTGTCGGACCCGGTGGCCACCGAGGACATTCGCCGCCACCTCCGCCAAGGTTCGCTCGAACGCGCCGTTAAGCCGAACGACTTTCCCGGCCTGGTGATTGGCGCGCGCCTCGCCGAGTCGACTGGACTGCAACTGGGGCAGGTGGTGAACGTGATCAGTCCGACCGGGGAGATGACGCCGCTCGGACCGCGCCCCAGCTATCACGAGTTTCGCGTGGTGGGCATCTACGAATCCGGCTTCTACGAACTCGACAACGTGTGGATCTTCTCCAACCTGAAATCGGTGCAGCGGATGATGGGCTTGGGCGACGTCGTGAATTCGGTGGAGATGAAGATCTCCGACATCTACCAGGCGCAGGCGGTGGCGCGGGAGGTGGAGCGTCTCGCCGGGCCGCAACTGGCCGCCACCACGTGGATGGAGCAAAACCGGCAATTGCTGAGCGCGTTGCGCATGGAGCGCATCGTGACGGTGATCACCATCGGGCTGATCCAGCTCGTCGCCGCCCTGAACATCTTCATCACGCTCGTCATGATGGTCATGGAAAAGCAGAAGGACGTGGCGATTCTGGTTTCCATGGGCGCGCGGCGCGAGCAGATCCGTAACATCTTCGTCGCGCAAGGCGTGCTGATCGGAATGGTGGGGACGGCGCTCGGCCTCGCCGCCGGCTACACGCTCAGTTTCCTGGCCGACAAGCACCGCTGGGTGCAACTCGATGAGCAGGTCTATTCACTTGCCTTCGTGCCGTTCGAACCGCGCGTGTTCGACGGCGTCTGGGTGTCCGCCGCCGCCATCTTCGTCAGCTTCATCGCCACGCTCTACCCCGCACGCTCGGCCGCCCGTGTGGTTCCCGTGGAAGCCCTGCGCTACGAGTAATGGAGCGGCATTACCAGTGCGTGGTTCTGCTGGTGGCCTGCGCCGTCTTCCTCGGAACCATCGTCAGCCCGCCGTCCTTAATGGACGACGTGGACGCGGTGCAGGCCTCCATCGCGCGGACCATGCTCGAGTCCGGCGACTTCGTCACCGCGCGGCTGAACGGCATCGTCTACCTGGAGAAGCCTCCGCTGAAGTACTGGTTGATCGCGGCCTCATTCGCCTTGTTCGGCCCCCACGACTGGGCCGCGCGGCTGCCCGTGGCGCTCGCCGCGGTCCTGCTCTGCTGGGTCACGGCGCGCTTCGCGGCGTGGGCCATGACGCCGGCGGCCGGGCTCTGGGCCGGACTCTCGCTCGCGACCTCGGCGGGACTGTTTCTCTTCACGCGGATTCTGATTGCGGATGTGATGCTCACCCTCGCCGTCACCTTCGCGATGTGGTCGTTCCTGCGCTGCCTCGACGAGGACGAACCGCGGCCCGGCCGCTGGGCGTCGGCCATGGCCGCGGCGATCGGCGTGGGCTTGCTGCTCAAAGGGCTCATCGCCGCGGTGGTCCCGCTGGGCGGCGCGCTGGTCTACCTTGCCCTCTGCCGGCGGCTCTGGCACCGCGCCACGTGGAGCAGGCTGAGGCCCCTGCGCGGCGCGGGAATCGTACTGCTCATCGCCGCCCCGTGGCACGTGACGGCCGTCCTCGCGAATCCGCCCTACTTCGACTTCGCGATCCGCAGCGAACCCGGCGTCTGGCGCGGCTTCTTCTGGTTCTACTTCTTCAATGAGCACCTGCTGCGCTTTCTCAACCTCCGCTACCCGCGCGACTACAACACCGTTCCCCGCCACCTGTTCCTGCTGTTCCACTTCCTCTGGTTGTTCCCCTGGAGCACCCAGTTTCCCGCCCTCGCAAGGCTCGGATACCGTCCCGTGGACCGGGCCGGCCGCGCCCGTCTCCTCGCCCTCTGCTGGACCGGTTTCCTGCTGATCTTCTTCTCGCTGTCGACGACCCAGGAGTACTACACGATGCCGTGCTACCCCGCCCTGGCGATACTCGTGGGCGCGGCGATAGCGGGCGGCGCTCCCTGGGTGCGGCCCGCGCTGAAAGCCGCCGGTCTGGTGGCGGCAATCGCCGGTGCGCTCTGCCTTGCGTTGCTGTCCCGGGTGCACCACTTGCCCGCGCCCGGCGACATTTCTCGCGCTCTCACGCGAAACCCGGACCTCTACACGCTCTCGCTCGGCCACATGGCGGACCTCACCATGGCCGCCCTTGCGTACCTGAAACTGCCGCTGGCCATCGCGGCGGGGGCCGCGCTGGTTGGGGGCTGTTGCGCGATGGCGCTCCGGCCGGCCGCCGCGCGCGCCGCGCTTGCCGTCATGATGGTGTTCTTCGTGCACGCAGCCAGGCTCGCGCTGGTGGCGTTCGATCCCTATCTCTCGTCCCGGCCGCTCGCTGAAGTCCTCCGATCCGCGCCCCCCGGAACGGTCGTTTTCGACAACCAGTACTACACGTTCTCTTCGGTGTTCTTCTATGCCAACACGCGCGGCCTCCTGCTGAACGGGCGTGTGAACAACTTGCATTACGGTTCCAACGCGCCCGGTGCGCCGGAGGTCTTCCTGACCGGCGCCGAGTTCGCCCGGCGATGGCGCGGCGCGGAACGTCACTACCTCCTGGTGGAAGCCCCTTCCCGCGAACGCATCGAGGCACTGGTGGGAAAGGACGCCCTGCACGTGGTGGCGGAAAGCGGCGGCAAGTTCCTGCTGTCGAATCAACCGGCCACGGCGCGGAAGAACTCCAAGGACTCCGCGGCACAGCGGTCCCAGGTGTAGCGTGCGGCCTGTTGGCGCCCACGTTCGGCGAGCGCGCCCCGGAGCGACGGCGAGGTGAGCACGTCCGCCAGCCGCGCCGAAATTTCCGCCTCGCTCCGAGGATCGGCATAAACGGCCGCCTCGCCGCACACCTCGGGAAGGCAGGAGACATTCGACGTCAGCAAGGGAACCCCGCACGCCATGGCCTGCACCGCAGGGAAACCGAAGCCCTCGTACAACGACGGATAGGCGACCGCGGTGGCGGAGGCGATCAGCGCCGGCAGGTCCCCTTCCGGCACATAGCCCAGGTAGCGCACGGAGCCGCCGCCATTCCGCAACCGGTGCAGAACGGCCTCCGATTTCCAACCGGGCGACCCGGCCACCACCAGTTCAAACTCGTCCCGCAGCGAAGCCGGCAGGCGGTCCCAACTGTTCAACAGGCGCTCCGTGTTCTTTCGCGGCTCGATCGTTCCCAAACAGAGCACGAAGGGTTTCCGAAGCCCGTGGGCCGCCAGCCACTCGTCGCCGGCGGGCTTTGCGTCGAAAAACTCCTGAACGATGCCCGGGTAGATCACCCACACCCGCGATGGCTCCAGGCGCAGGCGCTCGATCGCGTCGCGCTTGGTGTGCGCCGAGATCGCGATGATACCCGCCGCCTTGGCGAGCACCTTGCGGTGGTAGCGCGCCTCCGCGTGGATGGTGGCCTCCAGATGCAGATCCGGGCAAACTTCCGTCGTCAAGTCGTAGACCGTCGCGGTGACAGCCGCTGCCTGGGTGTGGGCCCGCAACTGGCTGGTGACGTGAAAAACGTCCGACGGCGCTTCGATCCAGCGCGGAATCCTCCCCAGCTTGTTTGAGAAGTGAAGCGCGGCGATCGATCGCATGGTCCGCATCCGAGAGGAAACGGACGCCTCGTGATGGAGAGATCCCACCGTGTCAATGCAAGGGAACAGCGAGAGTTCGTCGCCGGGCGCCATCGCACCCCGCAACGCGCGCAGCCAGTGGTAGAGGTAATTCTTGACGCCAGCGCTGCGAATCAGCAGGGGCGTGGCGTCGACCGAGAGGCGCATGTTCGCGTAACAAATTGAGAAAGACTTACATCTTATCGTGTACGTCTGAAACAGGCGTTCCGTGCCTGGCCGTGCGTTACAATAAGGGTGCTTTTCGTGCGCTGTCAGGGCTGAAACCGCTCCTCCATGCTAGGTTCCAAGTCCAACATAACGCCGGGCTCTATCGTCTCCCATTACCGGGTGGTGTCACATCTGGGCACTGGCGGGATGGGACAGGTGTGGCTGGCGGAGGACACCCGGTTGGGCCGGTCTGTCGCGCTGAAGATGCTCTCCCCGCAGTTGGCCGCAGACCCGGAGCGGATGCGGCGCTTTGTTCTGGAGGCGCGCGCGGTGGCCGCGCTCAATCATCCGAACATCGCCCAGATCTACGAATTCGTCGAGGCCGACGGCCTGCCGATGCTGGCCATGGAGTACATCGACGGCGTCACGCTCAAGGAGCGCATCCACGGCCAGCCCCTGCCGGTGGATGAAGTCATCGAGATCGGCATCCAGGCCGCCGACGCCCTGATGGAGGCGCATTCCAAGGGTATTGTCCACCGGGACGTGAAGCCGGGGAACATCCTGATCACCGCTCGTGGTCTTGCCAAGGTCCTGGACTTCGGCCTTGCGAAGATCGACATCGACAGCCGGATCAGCCCCAAGGATGATCCTTCGACGGGTCCCGGATCGCTCACCAACCCGGGCGAGGTAATGGGGACCCTGCGCTATATGAGTCCCGAGCAATGTCTCGGCAAGGAAGTGGACGGGCGGAGCGACCTCTTCAGTCTCGGAGCGGTTCTCTATGAGATGGCCACCGGCGCGCAGCCGTTCACGGGCAACACGTCGGCGGCCGTCTACGATGCGATCCTCAACCGGGAGCCTGAGCCGCCGTCGGCCGTGAATCCCAAAGTCACCGGGGAGCTGGAGCGCATCATCCGGCGCGCGATGGAGAAGGATCGCGACCTGCGCTATCAGACGGCGTCGGACCTGAAGGCGGACCTCAAATTCGCCAAGCGCGATTCGGAATCGATGATCCTGGCAGCGGCGCAGCGCCGGAGCAGCACACTGGCATGGCTCGCCGCGCTGGTCGTCCTGCTCGCCGGCGGCGGGTACTGGCTGTGGCAGCGCACCCAATCGGCGCCCCAGGAACTCAAGGTGCTGCCCCTCACCAGCACTCCGGGGAGCGAGAGCCAGCCGAGTTTCTCGCCGGATGGCAACCAGGTCGCTTACTCCTGGAGCGGAGAGTCCGGTGAGAACTACGACATCTACGTGAAGCTGATCGACGCCGGAACGCCTCTCCGGCTGACCACCAACCCGGCGTTCGATATCAGCCCCGCCTGGTCCCCCGATGGGCGGCACATTGCGTTCTTACGCCAATCGGAGAGCGAGTCGGCGTTCATGCTCGTGCCGGCGCTCGGCGGGCCGGAGCGCAAACTCGCCGCCGCCAGTCATGGACGAACGGGCATCAACACGCCCTATCTGAACTGGAGTCCCAACGGTAAGCTGCTGGCGCTCGCCGACCGCGAAACGCCGGAGGAGCCGATGGCGATCTTTCTGTTCGATGTCGAGACCGGGCAGCGGCGGCGCCTGACCACTCCTCCGCCCAAGACCTTCGGCGACGGTGGTCCGGTCTTTTCCCCGGACGGCCATCGGGTGCTGTTTGTGCGCTCCGCGACCATGACCATGCAGGACATCTACTCCGTTCCCGTGGCGGGCGGCGAACCGCGGGCCGTGACCTCGGACAGCAAGCGCGTGTTCGGCGCCGCGTGGGCTTCCGGGGGCGAGAAGGTGGTGGCCTCAACAACCCGAATGCCGAACTACCGGCTCTGGAAGTTCCCCGCCGGCGGCGGCGCGCCGGAACGGATCACGGGCATCGCCAGTGAGCAAGCCTCCTTCGTTGCCGTTTCTCCGAACAGCCGGCGCATGGCGTACACGCGCACCATCGTCGACACGAACATCTGGCAGTATCCGCTGCCCGGCACGGGCGCCGGCGCGGCGCCGGTGAAGTTGATTTCCTCCACGCGGCTGGAAGTGGCTCCCCAGGTCTCGCCCGACAACAAGCGCGTGGTCTTCGCCTCCAACCGCTCGGGGTACCTGGAAATCTGGCTGAGCGAACGCGACGGGTCCAATCCGAGCCAGTTGACTTCCTTCAACGGGCTGCCCACGGGAAGCCCGCGATGGAGTCCCGACGGCCGGTTCATCGTCTTCGATTCGCGTCCGCAGGAACAGGCCGACATCTACATCATCAGCGCCGAGGGCGGCAGTCCGCGCCGGCTGACCAACGATCCTTCGGACGAAACCGTGCCCAATTTTTCGCGCGACGGGAAGTGGGTGTACTACTCGTCGGCACGAAACGGCCGGCCGCAGATCTTTCGCGTCCCCGTGGCGGGCGGGGCGAGCGAGCAGTTCACACAGGGCGGCGGGTTCTTTGGGATGGAGTCGCTCGACGGCGAGTGGTTCTATTATGCCCGTTCCTCGATCGAACCCGGCCTCTGGCGCAAGAATCTCAAGAGCGGCCAGGAAGAGGCCGTGCTCCCCTCCTTCCGGCCGGGTTTCTGGTCGTACTGGCAGTTGACCAGGGAGGGCCTGTATTATCTGGACACACAGGAAGTGCAGGGTGTGGGCGTCAAGTACCACTTGCATTTCCAGAACTTCCGAACCAGGCAAGACACGCAGGTGCTCACCTTCGATCGCCGCCCGTTCAACGCCGGCCTGTGCATCTCACCGGACGGCAAGTGGGCGCTCTACAACCAGGTGGACCAGAGCGACTCCGACATCATGCTGGTGGAGGACTTCCGCTAGGTTCGAGCCCGTCCACCGGCCACGCTATCCTGGAATGACTACAAAGGAGAACAACCCATGTCCTGTGGAAGCGGCATTCCTCTGAACCGGCCCATCGATCCCAACGCGCGCAAGGTGATGTGCGTCAAGTTCGGGCGCGAAATGGAGGGGCTTGATGAAGTGCCCTTCGAGGGACACCCGCTGGGACAGCGCATCTACGACACAGTGTCCAAGGACGCCTGGAAGATGTGGGTCGAGCATATGAAGATGCTCATGAACGAGTACCGCCTCAACCTGGGCACTTCCGAAGCACAGGAGTTCCTGCTCCAGCAGATGGACCAGTATTTCTTCGGCGAGGGAGCGAAGCTGCCCGAAGGATTCGTGCCGCAGAAGACCAAAGGCTAGCCGGTTCAGCTCGCTGCCCGCGCCGGAGCCAACGCGGGGAGAGAGACGGCGATGTCGAACGCCAGCTCGGCGTGGGCTTGGCGCAGCGAGCGTTCCACCGCCGCGGGGTTCGGCCCGCGGGCGAAGAGGAAGCCCAGATAGCTGGCGCCCTCCGGCAAAGGCAGAAGCGCCTGTCCGTCCTTGGCGGTGATCTCCACGGCCTGAATGCCGGGTGTGGCGGCCGCCGCCGCTTCGCCGCGAACGCCCCGGTAGACGCCCGCTTTCGGGATCGGGATCATCATCACGCCCGTGGCGGGCCCGTCCAGTTTCGCGCCGCGCACGTCCTCGCCCACGGCGTTCCTGAGCAGCAGTTCTTCCAGCGGAGCGCCGCCGTCGAAAGTGAGTGCCTTGGCGCAAAGCCCGCCGATCGGCCGAGCGGCCACCTCGAGCATCCATACTCCCTGGCCGTTCACGCGCATCTCCGCGTGGACGGGCCCGTCGGTCATCCCAAGCGCCCTCACCGCCTCGCGCGCAGTCTCGACAATCGCGGACTGGACGCGCTGGTCCTCACGCGACGGCGTGACGTAAATCGTCTCCTCAAAGAAGGGGCCCTCGAGCGGATCCGGCTTATCGAAGAGCGCGAGCACGTGCAGTCTGGCGCCGCTCATCACGCCCTCCAAGGCATATTCCCGGCCGGGAATATAGTCTTCCACCTGAAGGAACCCGTTTCGGGCGTCCTTGAGCCGCGCCAGGTCGGGCGCGGCCAGCAGCCTGCGAATGCGCTCGAAGGCGGCGTGGAACTCCGCTTCGCTGCCGGCGCGGATCACTCCGCGGCTCGCGGATAGGCCCAGCGGTTTCAGAACGCACGGATAGGACGCCCGCCGGGCCGCGGCTCGCGGACCTTCCTCGAACGCGGCCCGGAAGTACGCGGGTACGCGCAGGCCGGCCGCGCGGAACTGCTCCCGGGCCAGGAATTTGTTCCCGCACGCCTCAACCGCAGGCACGGGATGAAACCGGACCCCGAGGCGCGAAGCGGCGTGGGCGGCCAGCAGCGCCGGGCGATCCCCCACGGCGATCACACCGTCGAACGGCCCCTCGATCAGTCGCGCCGATTGCTCCGGCTTCTCGAACCGGACGGCGATCGCACCGTCGGCCCACGGGTCTTCCAGGATGTGGCAGCGATCCGTGGCCAGCGTCACCGCAAACCCCAGCCGCTGTGCCGCGGCGGCGAAGACGCGGGTCTGGTAGCCGGTGGTGGCCGCGGCCAGAAGAACCCGCGGCGTCACTGCGCCTCGCCTTCGCCCGGCTCCTTGGGGAGCGTGAAGTACACTCGCGTGCCCTTCCCCGGCTCCGACTCCAGCCAGATCTTCCCGCCGTGGCGCTCGACAATCTTCCGGGCGATGGTGAGACCGACGCCGGTCCCCTCGAACCGTGAGCGCGGATGGAGCCGCTGGAACGGCTCGAACACCTGCTCGGAGAAATCCATTTCGAGTCCGATACCGTTGTCGGACACGCAACAGAGCCAGGCCGGTTCCAACTCACCGATGGTCACATGGATACGCGGCGGCCGGTCCCCAGCGCGAAACTTGATCGCGTTCTCGATCAGGTGTTGGAAGACCTGGCTGAGTTGCGCGTCGTCGGCCCACGCCTCGGGCATCGGATCGTAGGTGACCTCGGCGCCGTGCTCCTGCATGTAAGCCTGCAACGAAAACAGCGCACTCACCAGCGCGCCCTCGGTCTTCACCGGCCGGGTCGGTGGAGGTCCGTTGAGCGCACGCGAATACTCCAGCAGGTCGGCGATCAGGGTCCGCATCCGCTCCGCCCCCTGGCGGACATAGCCCAGGATCTCCGATGCCTCGGCGTCCAACTGCCCCTCCAGCCGCCGTTCGAGCAGTTGGCTGTACGTGAGGACCATGCGCAGCGGCTCCTGAAGATCGTGCGACACCACGAGCGCGAACCGGCGCACATTCTCGGCGGGGCTGTTCGTGTCGTCAGGTTTCATGGCCGCAACCTGAGAGTCAGAGAAGAGCGACCTGCTCTTCGACCGGTTCCGCTCAACAGTACCATGGCTCATCCAAGTAGGGGATCGCGGCGCGAGGCAGCAGACGGAAGTCCTCCGGCGGCGCGCCGTGAGCCTCCGTCCAGATCCGTTCAAAGATCTCCCGCCGCGAACGCCGCGCTTTCTGTTCCGCGTTCACCAGGCGCAGCAGCCGCCCGGAAAGTGCATCCATTCCGGCATCGGGGTGCCGCCATTTCCAAACCAAAGCCGCGCTGTCGAACGGGCCGAGCACCGCCTGTATCTCCGGCAACTCCAGCAGCCGCGACGTGGCGGGCACCAGCAGGCGCAGGGCGAGTTGAACCGGGGACACGTTTTCGGCCAGATCCAGGTCCGCAATCAGCGACAGCAGGTCGCAATAGCCCTCTCTCGTCGTCCAGGGTGTGAACGGAATGAAGGTGGGGCTGAGCGTCAGGCCCGCCGCCGCGCACACATCTACCGCCTCGATGAAATCGGCGCGGGTATGGCCTTTGTCGAGCAATGCGAGCACGCGATCGTCGACGCTCTCCACGGCGGTGGTCACAAACAGGCAGCCCGTCCGGGCCAGCACGGGGAGCAAGGACCGGTGATTCAGAAGATGCTCCACCTTGATCGTGACGTCGTAGGTGGCCGCGGGAAACTCGGCGCGCAATCGCTCGACGATCCGAATCGCATGGACGGGACCATTGAAGAAATCCGGGTCGCCGAACGTGATGTGCTGCGCGCCCGCTTCGATCTGCGCACGGACGTCGGCGAGCACCGTCTCCACGGGAACCACGCGAAACTGGCCCTGATATACGGGCACCACCGGGCAATGCCGGCACAGGTGCTTGCACCCGCGGCTGGCTTCGGTGTAGCCCACCGTGCGCCGGTCACCATTCACGGTGAGCCTGGCATAGCGGCTGAGCGCCGGAAGCCCGTCGCGATCGGGCGTCCGCCAGCCGATACGGTCGAGCGGAATAAGCGGCTGGGGAAGGGGCGGTGCTCCCGCTTCCAACGCACCTGCCAGATCGGCCAGCGCCGGTTCGAACTCACCGCCGATGATGTGCCGCACGCCGAGGCTTTGCAGATACGCGGCGTTGAGCGGAGCGTAGAGACCGTAAGCGCACAGTTGCGCATCCCGGTTCAGCAGCCGTACCCGCTCCACGATTGGCGCGGCCAGGCGCGTCGCGGTGTGCATCGGCAGGTGGAAGCATACCAGGTGCGCTTCGCGGATCAGCAGCGACGGAAGCGGCGAGAGCGCCAGGTCCACCTGGGAAACGCGGTGGCCGCGCTCGCGCAGCCAAGCCGCCGGAGACGCCAACCCGAATGGCTGGCGGCCGAGTTCGTAGGTGCTGATGAGAACTACGTTCACCCTGGCCCCGGTCGCCGCGGCGTCACATCTCGCGGCGGTTCTCAAGTGACTTCGACATGGTCACTTCGTCCGCGAATTCAAGGTCGCTGCCCACCGGCAGCCCCATCGCAATTCTGGTCACGCGAAGACCGAGCGGCTTCAGCAGCCGCGAGAGATAAACGGCCGTGGCTTCCCCCTCCACCGTGGGATTCGTGGCGAGAATGATCTCCTTCACGTCGCCCGCGGCGATCCGATCCACCAGGCTTTTGATCTTGAGCTGCTCCGGGCCGATGCCGCGAAGCGGCGAGATGGCGCCGTGAAGAACGTGGTAGAGGCCGTTGAAGGTTCGCGTGGTCTCGATCGGGACCACGTTGTGCGGCTCTTCGACGACGCACAGAGAGGCCCGGTCGCGGTTCGCGTCCCGGCAATACGGGCACAGTTCGCCGTCGCTGATGTTGTTGCACTCCGCGCACAGGCCCAAACGGTCCTTGACGTCGAGCAAGGCCTGGGAAAGCCGCTCTACATCGTCCCGCCCGGCGCGCAGAACGTGGAAGGCGATGCGCTGGGCCGACTTCTGCCCGATGCCGGGCAGCCGTTTCACTTCCTGAATCAGCCGCGCAAGCGGTTCGGCGAAATCGGGCATCGGCTAGAACAGTCCCGGCGGCAATCCCATCCCGCCCAGCATACCGCCCATGATCTTCTGGGTCTCTTCGTCCACGCGCTTGGCTGCTTCGTTGCACGCCGCCAGCACCATGTCTTGCAGCATTTCAACGTCACCCGCCGCTTCCGGATCGATCTTCACCGCGAGCACGTTCTTGTGCCCGTCCATCTTCACCGTCACCATGCCGCCGCCCGCGCCGGCCTCCACGCGGATCTGCGCCACCTGTTCCTGCATGCGCTGCTGCATGTGCTGCGCCTGCTTCATCATCTGCTGCATGTTGCCTGGAAGCTTCATTGCGACTCCTTCAAGTTGCGCACCTGGCGCACTTGAGATTCGGGAAACATCTCCTGAAACCGCTTCACGTCCGGGTGCGAGAGAGCACGCTCCGCCACCTCGCCTTCTGAGGCGGCGGTCTTCTGGGGCTCTCCCGGAGGCGGAGCCGCAACCGCGGCGCCCCCACCCGCGCCCGCCTGGAACACGATCTTCACCGGCCGGCCGGCCAACCGGCGAACGGCCGCTTCGATCTCCGGCGATTGAATGGCGAGCCGAAACTCGGCAGGCGCGACAAAACGCCATTCGGTGGGGCCGTCCTGCACCTCGGCATGCTCAACGCCGTCCGAACTCATCGGACTCTTGTCGCCCAGCGCCGCGAGCAACCGCTGCTTGGCGGAGCCGGAGGAAGGAACGGCGGGCTCTGCCGCGGGCGGGGGCGCCTGCGATGCGGGCGGAGCCGGCGCGCGGCGCTGCAGGTTCTTCTCGAACGGCGTTGGTCCGCTGCGCACCGGCGCGGGAGGCGGCATCGGCGCTGCTTTCGCCGGAGGTGGGGGCGGCGCGGCCGTCACGGATAGCTTCGACAGCTCCTGCTCAACGTCGCTCAGCCGCCCGGCGTGCAACAACCGCAACAAACCCAGTTCCAGGTGAAACCGCGGTTGCAGGGAGTACTGCATCTCGCGGAACATCTCCAACGTGAGGTGCAGCCACCGCGTCAGATCCTCTTCGGCAAACCGCTCGGCCGACTCCGCCAGCCGCTGCCGCTCCTGCGCGGAGGCCGCAATCAAGCGGGTGGCGGCGCCGGCGATCCTGGCCACCAGCAGATTCCGGAAGTACCGCGCCAACTCGCGGCAGAAGTGTTGCAGGTTGTGGCCCGAGCGTTCGAGTTCCGCCACCACGTCGAGCATCGCCGCCGGATCCGATGCGGCGAGCGCGCCGCTAACCTTTTCCAGCGAATCGAGCGAAAACATGCCGAGCAGAGCCCGCACGTCTTCGGCCCGCAACTCGCTACCGCAACAGGCAATGGCCTGATCGAGCGCGCTCAGAGAATCGCGCACACTCCCTTCACCTGCCTGAGCGAGCGCCGCCAGCGTTTCTTCGTCCGCCGAGATGCCTTCCTGCCCGCAGATCCAGCGCATCCGCTCAATCAGCTCCGGAAAGTCCACCGAGCGGAACGCGAACTGCTGGCAGCGCGAAGCGATGGTCGCCGGGATCTTATGGGATTCGGTGGTGCACAGGATGAACACCACCCACTCCGGCGGCTCTTCGAGTGTCTTCAGCAGCGCATTGAAGGCTTCGTTGGTGATCTGGTGCGCTTCGTCGACGATGAAGACCTTGTAGCGGTCGCGCGCCGGGCGGTAGCGCAC
>DALYJJ010000009.1:57083-73377 GCA_031969915.1 Bryobacteraceae bacterium
TCTCCCGCAGTTCGCGCATTTCGTTGATGCCGCGGTTCGAGGCGGCATCGATCTCGATCACGTCCACCGCGTTGCCGCCGGAGATCTCCAGGCAACTGGAGCACGTTCCGCAGGGATGCGCCGTCGGCCCACGATCGCAGTTCAGGCAGCGGGCCAGAATGCGCGCCACGGTGGTCTTTCCGGTGCCGCGCTGGCCCGCGAAAATGTAGCCGTGCGCGATGCGCTGCTGGGAAATCGCGTTCTCCAGGGTGACGCGAACAGGCTCCTGCCCGATCAGTTCGGCAAAGGACTGAGGACGGTATTTCCTCGCGATGACCTGATACATGGAAGGCTGCGGTGGATCGGCCCAATAAGCCAGACCCCGGGTGATCCGCGGCACACGAGCTAAGCCGCTACCGTTGCTTCCTTCCGGACCTGGCGGGGTTTACGGCCGCCCGTTGCACGAAGCCCGGGGCCTGACACTGGACTATTCTAGCACGCGCCTTTCGATCCTCCGGACAAGCTGCTACGATACGAAACAGTCGCGCTGGCCGCCAGTAGGCACAATCGATGAACGTGTTGGCACATAGAGCGAACCTCCTGCTGGCAGCGGCGGTGCTCTTCGTTTTCGCCGTGGGCGGCCTGGACCTGCTTGCCTCCCGCCGTGCGAACGATGGGCGGCGCGGCACGGTTCGCCTGGCGCGCTCCGCCCAAGGCATGGCCGCGCGGACGGCCTCCACAGCCCCCTTGCACCCGGCGCCGTCGTTGCCACGAGAGTGGGCGCGGCCCTTCGATTTCGCTCCGGCTTGTGAGGAACCCCTCCCGGCACAGCCGCAGGTCTGCGCGAGACAAGCGCGGAGGGCGCCGGTTTCGATTCGCCCCCCGCCCGACACCACCCCAGCGGCCTGAACTCTCCCCGTCCCAAGAGCGAACCACGGAGGTGGTGTGTGAAGCGACTTGTCGAAGGAATCGCCCGTTTTCAGCGTGACGTGTTCCCGGCTATCGAGCCGCAGTTCCAGTTGCCCGGCGGGCAGAAGCCGCGGGCCATGCTCATCACCTGTTCGGACAGCCGTATCGAGCCGACGATTTTGATGCAGTCGTCGCCAGGCGACTTGTTCATCTGCCGCAACGCCGGAAACATCGTGCCCGCCTACGGCGGCGCGAGCGGCGGTGTTTCAGCCACCATTGAGTACGCCGTGCTGGGCCTCGGCGTGCCGAACATCATTATCTGCGGCCACACCGATTGTGGAGCGATGGGCGCGATCCTGAATCCGGACAAAGTCAAGGACATGCCCACGGTCCGCAGTTGGGTTCGCTACGCCGAGTCGGCGCGCCGAATCGTGGAAGAGAACTTCCCGGACCTCACCGGTGAGGCGCTGGCCGACACGCTGGCGCAGGAAAATGTTCTCGCCCAACTCGATAACCTGCGAACGCATCCCTCCGTGGCCGCCCGCCTGGCGCGCGGCCAACTGACCCTGCACGGCTGGGTCTACCGGCTGCACACCGGCGAGGTGATTGCCTTCGACGGCGAGCACCACGTGTTCGTGCCGTTGGCACCCGGTGAGATTCCGAACGCCGTGCCCCATCCGCGGCTGGCCCGAAAGGCGAGCGACGAAGTCGCCGTCTAGAGGAGGACGCCATGCCCAAGACGCTTTGGAAGGACCTTGCCGCTTCGGTCGTCGTTTTCCTGGTAGCGATGCCGCTCTGCATGGGCATCGCGATCGCCTCCGGCGTACCCCCGGCGTTGGGCCTCATCACAGGCATCGTGGGCGGGGTCGTCGTCGGTTTGCTCGCCGGGTCGCCGTTGCAGGTCAGCGGGCCGGCCGCGGGCCTTGCGGTGCTGGTCTTTGAAATCGTGCGCGATTTCGGGCTTCCGCTGCTGGGGACAATCCTGCTCGCCGCGGGCCTCATCCAGATTGCCGCGGGGTTCCTGCGCGTCGGTTTCTGGTTCCGGGCGATCTCGCCCGCCGTGGTTTACGGCATGCTTGCGGGCATCGGCGTACTCATCTTCGCAGGGCAGTTCCACGTCATGCTCGACGACAAGCCGCGGCCCTCGGGGATCGCGAACCTGCTCTCGATTCCAGCCGCTATTTACGGAGGCATCTTCCCCATCGACGGCAGCCCGCACGAACTCGCCGCCGTCATCGGTATCCTGACCATCGTGATCATGGTGCTTTGGGCGAAGTTCCGGCCCGCCGCCTTATCCTTGGTGCCCGGCCCGTTGGTCGCGATTCTTCTGACCAGCGGCTTGGCACTGTTCCTCCAACTGCCCATCCAGTTCGTCAATATCCCCGACCACCTCGCCGACTCCGTCGGCCTGCCCACCTGGGAGACCATCGCCCGCCTGCGCGACCCCTCCGTGCTGGGCATTGTCGCCGCCCTGGCGTTCATCGCGAGCGCGGAGACCATGCTCTCCGCCGTGGCCGTCGACCGCCTGCAGAGCGAAGTGCGGACCAACTACGATCGCGAGTTGATCGCCCAGGGCATCGGCAATTCGCTCTGTGGGTTCCTGGGGGCGCTGCCCATGACAGGGGTCATCGTACGCAGTTCCGCCAACGTGCAGGCAGGCGCCAGAACCCGCCTCTCCGCCATCCTGCACGGGGTCTGGCTGCTGGTCGCGGTGCTTTCCCTGCCCAACGTTCTCCGCCTGATTCCGACGAGTGCGCTGGCCGCCGTGCTGGTTTTCACCGGCTACAAGCTGGTGAACCCCGAAAACGTCCGCGCGCTCGCCAAGTATGGACGCGTTCCGATCGCCATCTACTTCGCCACCTTGTCCGGCATCGTGCTTTTCGACCTTCTCACCGGCGTGGTCGTCGGCGTGGCGCTGTCTCTCGTGAAGCTGATCTACAAAGTGTCCTACTTGCGCATTCGCCTGGAACCGGCCACTCCCGGGCGCATGGACCTTCACCTGGACGGGTCCGCGACCTTCTTGCGCCTGCCCAAGCTCGCGGCGACGCTCGAGGGTGTCCCTCCGAACACCGAAGTCCACGTGCACATGGACCGCCTCAATTACATCGACCACGTCTGCATGGACCTGCTGGCCGATTGGGAGCGGCAGAACCAGGACCGCGGCAACAGGCTGGTGGTCGAATGGGACGGGCTCGCCGCGCGCTATTGGCAGACTCAGGACGCAGCCACGGGCTCAGCGTCCTCCGCCGCCGTGAAATACGCGCAGTCGGGATGATGGAAGACCAGGGCGCTGACCGATGCCTCCGGCTCCATCATCATCCCTTCGGTGAGCTGCACGCCGATCTCTTCGGGACGCAGCAGTTGCCACAGCCCTTGCTGGTCGTCCAGGTTCGGGCAGGCCGGATAGCCGAAGCTGTACCGCTTGCCGCGGTAGCGTGACGTGAAACGCTCCTGCATGGTCATCGTGGGCGAATCCGGGAAGCCCCAATCCTCGCGGATGCGGCGATGCAACCACTCCGCGCAGCCCTCGGCCGTTTCGATCGCCAGCGCCTGGATCGCATGGGCCTTGAAGAACTCGCCTTTGTCTTTAGCCGCCGTGGAGTGCTCGCGGACTCCTTCGCCCGCCGTGGTCACGAACAGGCAGATGTGGTCGCGCCGGCCGTCGAGCGGATCCAGCACGTAATCGCTCAGGCAAAGCCCGTCGGACTTCGCCTGGCGGCCGAAGCTCCAGGTCATCGCCGGCGTCGCGCCGCCCGGCTCAAACAGGTGAATCCGGTTGGCTTCGCGCTCGGCTTCGAAGTAGCGCCACACGGCGCGCACGCGCATCCACTTCGCCGCGTCCCTTTTCACCTCTTCCATGTCGTGGAAGAGCTCGAGCGCCTTCGGATCGCGCTCTGCCAGCAGCTTCTCGAAGTGGCCCTTGAAGCCCATGTGCCGTCCATAGAGCATGAACGGGTTGATGTAGCTCCACACCTCCGCCAGATGCGGCACGTCGCGCACCTTGCGATCGAGATACGGGGCCTCCGGAATCGCGATGGCGCCGCGAACCTTCGGGCTGCGCGCGGTCCCCAGGGCGGCGCCTTCCGAATCCGCCGAAGCGGTGGGAGCGGGCGCTTCATCGCGGAAGACATGGCTCGCCAGAACCGCCTCGCGCAGATCCGGATCCATCATCTCGTTCAGCAGCCGTAGCCCGGTCATGGCGTCCTTCGCATAGAACGTCGGTGCGCCGTACGCCGGCCCGATCTTCGTGTTCGTGAACCGCTCGCTCAGCGCGGCGCCGCCCACCATCAACGGCACATGGATGCCGTGGTCCTTCAGGTCGGCGCCCGTGATCACCATCTGCTGCGCGCTCTTCACCAGCAGGCCGGAAAGCCCGATCGCGTCCGGCTTGTGCTCGTCGAACGCCTTGATTAGCTCCTCGGGCGGAACCTTGATGCCCAGGTTGATCACCTGGTAGCCGTTGTTGGAGAAGATGATCTCCACCAGGTTCTTGCCGATGTCGTGCACGTCGCCCTTGACGGTGGCGAGCAGCACCTTGCCGCGTGCCGCGGTGTCCGCCTTTTCCATGAACTGTTCCAGATGGCTCACCGCGGCCTTCATCGCCTCCGCCGATTGCAGCACTTCGGCGACGATCAGTTCGTTGTTGTTGAACAGGCGGCCCACTTCGGTCATTCCCGCCATCAGCGGCCCGTTGATGATTTCGAGCGGCGCCGCCTCCTTCAGCTTCAGGTCCAGGTCCGGAACCAGACCGTCCTTGGTGCCCTCGATGATGTAGTTCGACAGCCGCTGGTCGAGCGGCAGATCTTCCTTCTTCGCCTTCACCCGGGCGCCCGCCCCCCGGAAGTGCTCCGCGATCGCCGCAATGTGGAACTGGTTCACCGCGATCTTCTGCTCACGGCTCTGCTGCCGCCAATCCTCCGGCGCGGTCTTCAGCAGTTCTTCGGCGGGATGTCCCTCCGGCACTTCGGCGGGCGGCGTATTGAACAGCAGCGCCTCCGCCAGGCGCCGTTCGTCCACCGGTATGGAAGCGAACCGCTCCAGCTTCTCGGCGTTCACGATGGCCAGGTCCAGGCCGGCCTTGGTCGTGTAGTAGAGAAACACCGAGTTGACGATTTCCCGCGCCGCCGGCGGGAGCCCGAATGAAATATTGGATACGCCGAGCACCGTTTTGACGTGCGGAATCTGTTCCTTGATCAACCGCACGGCTTCCACTGTTTCCACCGCGCCGCCGATGTAGTTTTCATCGCCCGTGGCGCACGGGAACACGAGCGGGTCGATGACGATGTCCTCCGGCGCGATGCCGTACTTAGCGGTGAGCAACGCCACCGAACGCTGCGCCACCGCCAGCTTGCGCTCGCGCGTGAACGCCTGCGCCTGCACCGGATCCTCGTCGATCGTACCCACCACCAGCGCCGCTCCGTAAGCCTTCGCGATGGGACAGATCTTCTCGAACTTCTCTTCGCCGTCCTCCAGGTTGATCGAGTTGATGATCGCCTTCCCCTGGCAATAGGTGAGGGACAATTCCACCGCTTTCGGATCGGTCGTGTCGATCATCACCGGCGCCTTGATCTTACGGATCAGGCGGTCGTAAAACGGCGGGATGTCGTTCATCTCGTCGCGGTCCGACGACTGCAAGCAGACATCGACGATGTGCGCGCCGTTGCGCACCTGCCGCCGGGCGATTTCGCTTGCCTCTTCCCACTGCTCCCCGGCGATCAGATTCTTGAACAGGCGCGATCCGATCACATTCGTTCGCTCGCCGACAATCAGCGGCCGGTTCGAATCGTCGGCCTCGATCAACTCGATCCCCGAATACCAGGAGCGGTGTCTGCCCTCGCGCTTCGCGCGCGGAGCCTTGCCGTCCACCATCTGCGCAATCGCGGCGATGTGCGCCGGCGTAGTCCCGCAGCAGCCGCCGACGATGTTCAGCCAACCGTGATCGACGAACTTCTCCAATTGCGCCGCCAGCGAAGCGGGCGTCTCCTCGTACTTGCCCTCGACGTTCGGCAGTCCCGCGTTCGGATAGCAGGACACACGCGTCGCCGCCATCTCGTGGATCGTGCGAATGTGGTCGGTCATGAATTCCGGACCGGTGGCGCAATTCAAGCCCACGGCCAGCAAGTCCATGTGCGCGATGGAGGCGTACAGGGCGTCCGCCGTCTGCCCGGCGAGCATCGTTCCCATCGGCTCGATGGTCCCCGAAACGATCACGGGGATCTTGGAGCCCAGCTCGCGCTCCAGCCGCTGGATGGCCAGCAGGCCCGCCTTGACGTTGCGCGTGTCCTGGCACGTTTCGAGCAGGAGCACGTCGGCGCCGCCCTCGATCAGTCCCTTCGCCTGCAAATAGTACCCGTCGCGCATCTGCTCGAACGTCACGCCGCCGGTCACGGTCATGGCCTTGGTCGTCGGCCCCATGGAGCCCGCGACGAAACGCGGCCGCGCCGTGGTGGCGTACTCGTCCGCCGCCTGCCGCGCCAGTTTCGCGGCCAGCGAATTGACTTCGTGAATCCGCGCCCCGAGATCGAACTCGTCGAGGGTGACCGTGTGGCCGCCGAAGGTATTCGTCTCGACCATGTCGGCGCCGGCCCGGAAGTACTCGCGGTGAATGTCGAGAATCCACTCCGGCCGCGTGAAGAGCAGGTTCTCCGAACAGTTCTCGAACTTCGGCCCGCCCCAATCGTCGATGGCCGGATTGCGCTGCTGCAGCATGGTACCCATGGCTCCATCCAGCACCAGGATGCGGCTGCGCAATGCGTCTTCTAAGGCTTGTCGGCGAAGCTTGGGATCTTGCATGGGAAGGTGTTCTTTCAGTTTACCAGTCACCCCCGCGCATTCCTGTTACCTTGAAGAGTTACTCCGATGAGCAAGATCCTCCAATCCCTTCCGATCGGCGAGAAAGTGGGCATCGCCTTCTCCGGCGGCCTCGATACCAGCGCCGCCATCTATTGGATGCGCCAGAAGGGCGCCGTTCCGTACTGCTATACCGCCCATCTCGGCCAACCCGACGAGACCGATTACGACGACATACCCCGCCGCGCCCTCGAGTACGGCGCCGAAAAGGCCCGCCTGATCGATTGCCGCCAGCAACTGGTGCGGGAGGGCCTGGCCGCCCTCCAGTGCGGCGCGTTTCACATCTCCACCGCCGGCGTGCCTTACTTCAACACCACGCCCATCGGCCGCGCCGTCACAGGCACCATGCTGGTCACCGCGATGAAGGAGGATTCGGTGGATGTGTGGGGCGACGGTTCCACATACAAAGGCAACGACATTGAACGCTTCTACCGCTATGGCCTGATGGTCAACCCCAAGCTGCGGATCTACAAGCCATGGCTCGACGACGCCTTCATCTCCGAACTCGGCGGCCGCAAGGAGATGTCCGAACTCCTCGAAAAGGCCGGCTTCAAGTACCGCATGTCGAAGGAGAAAGCATACTCCACGGACTCCAACATCTGGGGCGCCACTCATGAGGCCAAGGATCTCGAGTTCCTCGACAAGGGCATGAAGATCGTCGAGCCCATCATGGGTGTTCCCTTCTGGAAGCCGGATGTGCACATCCCGCCGGCGACCGTCACCGTCGAGTTCGACGAAGGCCTGCCCGTCGCCCTCAACGGTACCCACTTCGACGACCCGGTGGCGCTGGTGCTCGAAGCCAACACCATCGGTGGCCGCCACGGCCTCGGCATGTCCGACCAGATCGAGAACCGGATCATCGAAGCCAAGAGCCGCGGCATCTACGAGGCCCCCGGCATGGCGCTCTTCTTCCTGGCGTACGAGCGGCTCATCACCGGCATTCACAACGAAGGAACCATCGATCAGTACCACGCCATGGGGCGCCGCCTCGGCCGCCTGCTCTATGAGGGCCGCTGGTTCGATCCACAGGCGATGATGCTCCGCGAAACGCTGCAGCGTTGGGTGGCGAAGCCCGTTACGGGCAGCGTCACCGTTGAACTGCGCCGCGGTAACGACTACACGATTCTCGACACCAGGAGCCCGAACCTCACCTACAAACCCGAGCGCCTGACGATGGAAAAGTATGCCGGCGCGTTCACTCCGCAGGACCGCATCGGCCAACTCACCATGCGCAACCTCGACATCACCGACAGCCGCGATAAGCTGTTCGTCTACGCGAAGGCGGGCTTGCTCGGCGGCGCCTCGGGGGCGGGCTCGGGGTTGCTTGAAGGAGCCACGGCGGAACGAACCACTGAGGAGTAGCGGCGCATGCGGCTGCGCCCACAGCTATAATCAGAAAACTGTGAAAACGCATTCCGGCGCCCTCCTGGGCTGTCTCACCGTGGCGGCGCTGCTCACGTCCGGGGCGTGCGGCCGAGCCCCGCAGAATACCGAAGCCGTTCGTCAGGGCGTGATCAAGCACCTGGCCGGCAAGGCCGGTCTGGACGTTGGTTCCATGCAGGTGGACGTCTCCACGCTCACTTTTAGGGACAACGAAGCCGATGCTCTGGTCAGTTTCCGGCCCAAGGGTTCCACCGATCCCGGAAACGCCATGCAAATGAAATACACCCTGGAGCGAAAGGGCTCCGAATGGGTGGTCAAGGGAAAATCGGAGAGCGGTGGCGCTCCTCACGGCGCCGCGCCACCCGCGTTGCCCGGCATGCCCCAGGGACATCCGCCCGTATCTTCTGAACCTGCCGCCCCGCCCGCACCATCGGAAAAGAAATGAAGCGTGTCGCCGTCATCGGAGGAGGACCCGCCGGAGCCATGGCCGCCGAGCGGCTTGCCGCGGCCGGAATGCGCACCGTGGTCCTCGACGAGAAACTGGCGTGGGAGAAACCCTGCGGTGGCGGCCTCACCTACAAAGCGTATTCGAAGTACCCGTTTCTCATCGACAATCGAACCCCGAAGCGGATCGTGTCGGAAACGTTCCTGGCCGCGGACGGCGCGAATCCGGCCCGCCTGGAACTGAAGCGGCCGCTCATCATCTATTCGCGGTTCGATCTCAACCGCATGCTCCTCGAGCGCGCCGAACGCGCCGGTGCGCAACTGGAACAGGAACGCGTCCTGGAACTGCGCCGCGGTTCTTCGCGATGGCAGATCAAGACGCGCCACGGCGCCTTGGAAGCCGACTACTGCGTGCTCGCCACGGGAGCGCGCAACGCGCTGCGCGACTTCGGGACGCAATTCCGCGCCGAGGACACGATGTATGCGCTCGGCTACTACGTGCCTTCCCAGCAGGAGCACATTGACATCCGGTTCCTGCCCCACCTGGAAGGGTACATCTGGGTCTTTCCCCGCTGCGGTCACCTCTCGGCCGGCATTTGCGGCAAGGGCGAACCCGCATCGAAGCTTCGCTTGCGCCTGGAAGCCTATCTGCGCGAGAAGGGCATTTCCTTCAAGGACGCCACGTTCTACGGCCACATGCTGCCCGCGCTTGAGTCCTCCGCGTGGACGCACAATCGCGTGAGCGGCGAGGGCTGGCTGGCCGTGGGCGACGCGGCCGGCCTTGTGGACCCGATCACCGGAGAGGGCCTCTATTACGCCATCCGGTCCGGCGACCTGGCCGCGCAGACCGTGCTCGACGACGCCCATGCGCCCGCCGCGAAGCCCGCCGCCTACCGCGCACTGATGCAAGCGGACTTCGGCGACGACCTTGCCTTCGCCGCCCGGATCGCCAGGCGGATCTTCCTGGGCAGCTTTCTCTGGGCGCCGGTGCCTACGCGGATGGTCGGCTTCCTCCATCGCAGCGTGCGCTTCAACGAACTGATGCAGGACCTCTTCGCCGGCACCCAGGGCTATCTCGACTTGAAGCAGCGCCTGCTGCAGAGCTTGAACGGCACCTTCCACGAAGTGGTCATGAGTTTCTTCTTCGGCCGCCTGATCCCCAACGAAAAACGAGCATGAACCGAACCCAGTCCGAAGCCCTTTTCGCGCGCGCCCAGCGCTCGATTCCGGGCGGCGTCAACTCGCCCGTCCGCGCCTTTCGCAGCGTCGGCGGCACGCCCGCTTTCATCGCCCGAGGCAACGGCGCCAGAATCTACGACGTCGACGGCAATGAGTTCATCGACTACGTCGGCTCGTGGGGACCGTTGCTTCTCGGCCACCGCTTCCCGCCGGTGCTCGATGCCCTGCGCGACGTGCTGGAGATCGGAACCAGCTTCGGCGCGCCCACCGAGCGGGAGATCGAACTCGCCGAACTCATCCGCGAAGCGGCGCCCTCCTGTGAGATGGTTCGCCTGGTGAACTCCGGCACCGAAGCCACGATGAGCGCGCTCCGCGTCGCCCGCGGCTTCACGGGAAGAGACCTCACCATCAAGTTCGAAGGCTGTTACCACGGCCACGTCGATTCGCTTCTGGTGAAGGCGGGCTCCGGCATGGCCACCCTCGGCATCGCCGACACGGTCGGCGTCCCGCGGCCCTTCGCGGAGACGACCCTGGCTTTGCCCTACAACTCGATCGAAGCCGTGGAGGCCGCGTTTCGCGAACGCGGCAGCCAGATCGCGGCCGTGATCCTGGAACCGGTGGTGGGCAATATGGGCTGCGTTCCGCCGCTGCCCGGCTACCTGGAGGCACTTCGCGAAATCACCGCGCGCCATGGCGCACTGCTCATCTTCGACGAAGTGATGACCGGCTTCCGCCTGGCCTTCGGCAGCGCCCAGCAGTTGTTCGGCATCCAACCCGACCTGACGACCTTCGGCAAGGTGATCGGCGGCGGGTTGCCCATCGCCGCGTATGGGGGCCGCGCGGAGATCATGGCAAAGGTTGCGCCCTCGGGGCCGATTTACCAGGCCGGAACGCTCTCCGGCAACCCCATGGCCGTCGCCGCCGGCCTCGCCATGCTCCGCTACCTCAAGGCGCACCCGGAAGTCTACACGCGCCTGGAGTCCCTCTCCGCCCGTCTCTGCGCCAACCCGCCCGAAGGCGTCACCGTGAATCGCGTGGGCTCCATGTTCACGTTCTTCTTCACACCCCACCCGGTGACCGATTGGGAGTCCGCGAAACAAGCCAGCACGGAACGTTTCAAACGATTCTTCCACTTCCTGTTCGAACGCGGCGTCTACCTGGCGCCGTCGCAGTTCGAAGCCGGCTTCGTCTCGGCGGCGCACAGTGAGGCCGACATCGACCGCACCGCGGCGCTTGCGCACGAGTTTTTCGAAACACCGGGCGCTTGAGCGTATCCTGGACGAATGAAGGCCTTACGCCTCTGCGCGGCTGCGCTCTTCGCCACCGCGTGGTGCGCCATCCCGCAGGAGAACCGGCTGCGGCAGGACATGACCCGCATCGACCACCTTGTCTACGCCGCCCCCGATCTGGAGGCCGGAATCGCGGCGGTCGAGCGCTTGCTCGGCATCCGCGCGGCGGAGGGCGGACCGCACCCCAAAGCTGGAACGCGCAATGCTCTCATCGCCCTGGGTCCGGAGGTCTACCTGGAGATCATCGGGCCTGACCCGGCGCAACCCAAGCCGTCCGCGCCCCGTTCCTTCGGCATCGATGATCTCCGAGCCCCCAAGCTCACCACTTGGGCGGCAAAGGCCCAGGACCTCGCTGGACTACGGCAACTTGCCCTGCGTGAGGGATTCGACCCCGGTGAGATCGTCGGGGGCAGCCGCCGCCGGCCGGACGGCGTACTGCTCTCCTGGCAGCGCACCGCGTCCGCTCCCGATTCGGTGATCCCCTTCCTCATCGATTGGGGCCGCACGCCACACCCAGCGCGCTCCACCGGTGTCTCCGCGCGCCTCATCGAACTACGCGCCGAACACCCGGATCCGGATGACGTCCGGCGAAAACTGGCGATCCTCGGGCTGTCGCTCCCAATCACGCGCGCCCCGAGGCCGGCCCTTGTCGCCGTCCTCGAAGGCCCGCGCGGCCGGGTGGAGTTGCGATGAACCTGCCCTCGGTCCGCAGCCTTTTCGAAACCCATCTCACGGTGACCGATCTGGACCGCTCCCTCGCCTTCTATCGCGACCGGTTGGGGCTCACTCTGGCCGCCGTCTTTCCCGAACGCGAGGTTGCGTTCTTCTGGGTCGGCCCGGGCCGCGGCGCCATGCTTGGCCTCTGGGCGGCCGGTCACGGCCCGCAGCGCATGACTCACCACACCGCGTTCGCGACGTCGCTCGAAGACGTGCTCGCGGCGCCCGCCGCGCTGAGAGCCGCGGGAATCACGCCCCTGGACTTAGACGAACGTCCCACGAGCGAGCCGGTGGTGCTTGCCTGGATGCCCGCGGCGGCGGTCTATTTCAAAGACCCCGATGGTAATCTCCTCGAGTACATCGCCATGCTCGACCAGCAGCCACGGCCTGAGCGGGGCGTCGTCGCCTGGAGTCAGTGGACCCTCTGAGACGAGGGCAACCGAGCCGGCCTTACGCGGAGTACTTCGCGGTGAGCGCCTTCAGCCGGCCGAGCAGTCGCGGCACGGCCGTGCGCGCGTCTTCCGAGGCTTCGTACTCGAGCGCAAGGTAACCCTGATAGCCGGCGGCGGCGAGCATCTTCGCCACTCGATCCCAGTCCTGCGGCACGCGCGTTCCGGCTTCGTCCCGCATCTCGGCCTTCACCTGAACATTGGCCGCGTACGGCACCAGCATCTCGATCTGCCGGTAGACGTCCTTCTCGAAGTTCCCTGTGTCGAGGTTCACCGCCACCCACGGCGAGCCGGTCTTCTTGACGATCTCGACAATCCGCTCCGCGCGCGCCGTGATGCCGCCGTGGTTTTCGAGGCCGAGAATCACGCCGCGCGAGCCCGCGTATTCGCCGGCCCGTCCCAGCGTTTCCACCACCCACGGCACAGCCTGTTCCTCGGTGGACCCCTTTGGGACGTTCCCCCCGAAGACCCGGACATGGCCCGCGCCGAGCTTCGCGGCGACGTCGATCCAACCTTTCAGATCGGCGACTTCCTTGTCGCGCCGGGCCGCCTCGGCGCGAGTCATCTCGGAGCGAACGGAGATACTGTAAATCTCCACGCCCGCCCGGAACGCCGCGCGCTTCAGCGGCAGCAGAAACGCGTCGGAGGTATCGGGGAACCAATAAACGGTGAGGTCGAGCCCCTCGATACCGGTCTCCACGGCGACCCGTACGAGGTCTTCGTAGGTCATCGTCTTCTTCTCAAGCGCGTCCCGGTAGGAGTAGGCGCACAGGGCGCTCTTGAGCCGCGCCTTGCCCGCGGCCATCGAAAGCCGCGGGTACAAAGCGAGCGGCAAACCCTTCAGCAGCGATCGGCGATTCATCGCGAAACCTTTCTCTCCAGAAGTCCTTGCTGCGCCATCCACTCGCGCAGCCGTTCCGGCCAGGCATCCACCGGCAGCCCTTGTTTGTTCATGCCGAAGCCATGCCCGCCCTTCGCATAGACGTGCAGTTCCACCGGGAGCTTGGCCTTTGTCCAGGCGGCAAAGAGCCGCAAGCTGTGCGCTTCGGGCGGCACACCGCGGTCGTCGGCGGCATGCACCAGAAACATCGGCGGAGCGCCGGCGGGCGCGACGATCTCGCCGTCGGGTGTGCCCGGATATACGGGCACCGCGAAATTGGCGCGGTCCCGGGCCTCCGGCGCAAGAGCCACTTCGACGGCCACCCGCCCGCCGGCCGAAAAGCCGAGCACGCCGATCCGCTCCGGGGCGACGCCCCACTCGGCGGCCCGCTCGCGCACCAGGCGCAGAGCCCGCCTCCCATCGGAAATGGCCATCGGGACGACCTTCTCTCCGCGGTCCGAGGCGGGCGCGCCTTTCTGAAGAACGCGGTACTTCAGTACGAAGGCGGCCACGCCGATGGAGTTGAGCCATCGCGCCACCTCGTAGCCTTCGTGACGCATCGCCAGAACGTGAAATCCGCCGCCCGGACACACCACCACCCCCGTGCCAGTCGCCGTTGCGGCGTCCGGAAGGAAGACCGTGAGGGAAGGCTGCGAAATGTTGTGCGTGATCCAGGCCTTGTCGTTCGGGTTGACGTCCTCGTACTCCTTCTGCGTCCAGGTCTCCGTCCCGGGCGCGACGCTCTGGTAGAGAGGAACCACCAGCGGCTCCGCGGCAAAGATCGATCCGGCCATGAGAAGCAAGAATGCAACCACCATGGCGATCATCATACCCGCGAGAGGCGCCCGGTAGAATGGAGTTGATGAAGGGCGTCCTTCCGCTCCTCGCGCTCCTGGCCGCCTCCGCCGCGCCGGCGCAGTTGAAGTTCCGCGACGTGGCGCGGGAATCCGGCGTGGACTTCGTCCTCGAAAACTCCGCCACTCCGCGCAAGCACATGATCGAAACCATGGTGGGCGGCGTGGCAGTTCTTGACTACAACAACGACGGCCGCCCGGACCTCTTCTTTTCGAACGGAGCCGAACTACCCGCGCTGACGAAGACCGCGCCGAAACACTGGAACCGCCTCTACCGCAACGACGGCGCAATGAAGTTCACGGACGTGACGGAGAAGGCGGGCGTGGCCGGCTCCACCTACGCGATGGGCGTAGCGGCGGCGGACTACGACAACGACGGCCACGCCGACCTCTTCGTGCCTGGCGTGGACCGCAACCAGTTGTTCCGCAATCGCGGCGACGGCACGTTCGAAGAGGTGGCGGCCAAAGCGGGTGTCGCGGGCGGGCAGTGGGCGGTGGCAGCGGCGTGGCTCGATTACGACCGCGATGGCCGTCTCGATCTCTGGGTGACCCACTACGCCAAGTGGAGCGTCGCGATGGACCGTTTCTGCGGCGACGCCGCGCGCGGGCTCCGCGTCTACTGCCATCCCAAGTACTTCGAAGGTCTGCCGAACCGGCTCTATCGCAACCGCGGCGACGGCACGTTCGAGGACGTCAGCGCCAAGGCGGGCCTCCTCTTCCACGCCAGCCGGGGCATGAGCGTCGCGGTGGCCGACTTCAACCGGGACGGGCTTCCGGACGTCTTCGTCACCAACGACAACCTGCCCAACTTCCTGTTCCAGAACATGTCCGGCGGCCGGTTCGAGGAAATGGCGCTGCCGGGCGGGGTGGCGCTGCTCGACAACGGCAAGCCGGTGGCCTCCATGGGCGCCGACTTCCGCGACTACGATAACGACGGGCTGCCCGACATCGCGGTGACGGCGCTGAGCGGCGAGACCTTCCCTCTCTTCCGGAACGGCGGAAAGGCGGGCTTCACGGACGCGACCTCGTCGAGCCGGCTGGCGGGCGCGGCGCTGCGCTTCGCCGGCTGGGGCAACGGCTTCGCGGACTTCGACAACGACGGATGGAAGGACCTCTTCACGGCCAACGCCCATGTCAACGACATCGTTGAGAAGTTCGAGCCGTACGTCTACCGGCAGCCGAATGCGATCTTCGTGAACCGTGCGGGCAAGTTCGCGCTCGCCGGCAACACGGGCCTGGAGGCGAGTCTGCGGGCGCACCGCGGCTCGGCGCTGGCCGACCTGGACGGCGACGGGCGCGTGGACATCGTGGTTTCCGCCATCGGCGAGCGCGCCGAAGTCTGGCGGAACGAAACGCCGGAGGCGGGCTCCTGGGTGGCGTTCAAACTCACGGGCACGAAGAGCAATCGAAACGGCCTGGGAGCGGTGATTACGCTTGCCGGGCAAACGAACCACGCGACCAGTTCCGTGGGCTACTCCTCGTCAAGCCTCACGCCTGTGCACTTCGGCCTGGGCGCGCGAGACAGCGTGGGGCCGGTGGATATCCTGTGGCCGTCGGGGCAGAGGCAGACGATCGGGGCTGTCAGTACCGGCCGGGTGTTGGCGGTGACGGAGCCGTGATTTCGATTTGCGATTCGAGATCGCGTTTCGCGGCTTCGGATCTCGTCTGCAATTCCTGGTAGCGAGCCAGTGCGGCGCGGGCCTTGTCCGCTTGACCGGAAGCCTGGTAGGCGCGCGACAACTGATAGTTCAGAGCGCCGTCGTCGTCCAGCCGCAAAGCCGCTTCCAGATGGGGAATCGCTTCCGCTGCGCGGCCGGCGCGCGCCAGCGCCTGTCCAAGAGAAGCGCGCCCGGCGAGCACCTGCGGGCTGGACTTCACGGCCTTCTCCAGGTACGGCACGGCCTCTTCCGGCTTCTCCTGGCGGAGCAGAGCGTCGCCCAGGAAGTAGTTCAACTCGGCGTCGCCGGGCGCGCGAGTCAGATGCGCTCGCAGGAGCGGCAGGAGCCGGTCGTAGTCGCGCGCTTCCGCGAGCGCGGCAATCAGTTCGCGCTCCAGGCGTTCGTCGCCGGGCGCGAGCCGAAGCGCCTTGGTCCACTCTTCCACGGCCGCGAGCGGCTGGCCGCGGCCGGAAGCGATCTCGGCGCGCAACGCGAACAGCTCCATCGACTCCGGCAGAGCGCCGAGTTGCGCAAACGCTCGCCGCGCGAGTTCGTTGTACGCCTTCGCGCGCCAGTAGGCGCCGCCCGCGGCGGCAGCTTCCAGGTAACGGCCGGCGGCAAAGGCGCAAGCGGCCTTCTCAACCGCGCAATTCAGCTTCGGCAGCGCCCGCTCGCGCTCCTCTTCGGCAGAGGCCCAATCGGC
>DALYJJ010000010.1:0-22423 GCA_031969915.1 Bryobacteraceae bacterium
CGGTGGTCGCCGACATCGTCGGGCCGGTGTGCGAGAGCGGCGATTTTCTGGCCAAGGATCGGGAAATCGACAACGTGTTCCCCGGCGACCTGATGGCCGTGTGTACGTCCGGCGCCTACGGCTTTGTTGCCGCGTCCAACTACAACTCGCGGCCCCGGGCCGCGGAGGCGATGGTCGACGGCGCGGCCTGGCGCCTGGTGCGGCGCCGGGAGACGTTCGAGGATCTGGTGCGCGGCGAGAACGTGTAACCCGCCGCCCGCTCCTCACTCTTCGCCAAACACCAGCCCGCGGACCAGGCCGTCGATGCCCGCCGTTCCCGCCGCCGGTTTCTCATACTCCACCCGTACGGCCACCCGTTTCTGCGGGCCGCAGGACAGGTCGGTGGTCCCGGTTCCCAGCCCCCGGATGGAAATGTCGGAGGGTTTGTCCAGAAGGAAGCGCTGCTTTCCCCGCACCGTCAGCACCACCATCACCGGAGGCGGCTTCTGGCAGTCCAGGAATTGGAACTCGCCGGAGACCTCCAGGTGCTTCGGCTCTTCTTCCGGCGGGCGTACCACGCCGCCCTCCTGACGCGCCAGGCGCGGCCGGCCGCCGTCCTCGGCCGAGGCTCCCTCCGGCGCGGGCAACTCCGTCGCGTAAGTCCGCCGGGCCGCGGTCTGCGGCCCCGCACCGGCGGTCCCCGCCGCGGCCGCCCGCTCCGCGTGTTCAAGATACGTCTGCAGGCGCGCGATGTCCGTCTGGTCCGCCTCGGTCGCATACTGCTTCCATTGGCTCAGCGCCACCTGCGCTTCCTTGAGCGAACCCATACGGGCGTGCGTGTGGGCCGTCAACCGAAACAGGCGCCCCGCCTCTTCCGGTTCCACACGCTTGATCTGGCGCAACGCCGCCAGGGCCGGCCCCGTCGACCCGTGGCGCAGCAGCGCGGACGCCAGGTCCAGCTTGGCCGAGACCACCGCCGGCTGCAACTCCACCAACTGCGTCAGCACCGCCACGGCCTCCTCCGGATCCGTCCGTTCCGCCAGGCGCCCAAAGTCGGAGAGAAACTGCGGCGCCCGGTGCCCCCGTTGATACGCCTTCCGGAAAGCCTCCAGCGGATCGCCTCCCTCGGCCCACTCCGCGTACCCCAACGCGGCGTGTCCCTCCGCTTCGTTCGGGAAGTCCGTGACCAGCCCCTGCAACTGCTTCCGCCGCTCCGCCGGATCCCGTGCGCCGAGTTCCACCAGCGTAAACCGCACCCGGAACGGATCGGCTTGCACCGGCGCCATCGGTCCTCCCGGCTTCGCCAGCCGCATGTTGATTTGCAGCGCCTGGAACGACGTCCCCCGCAGGTATGTTTGCAGGTCCCGGTCAATCGCTTCGACGGGCTTCAGGTACGTCTTCTCGAGCGCCTCGCGCGAGCCCACGCCTTTCGTGATCAGTTTCAGAAACCCGTCGAAGCCCGGCCGGTACTCTTTCGAGAGACAGAGCATGTGCGCCAGCGCCCAGCTCTCGTTGTAGAAGCTGCTCGCCTTGCTTTTCTCGTTGTAATAAGGCGAATTGTGATCCACGTCGAGAATCGTCAGCAGAGGCACCCAGCGGTCGGTCAGCAGCGCGGCGTGCCGGCCCGCGATCATCCTCCCCACCAGGACCTTCTCACCGCCCGTCTCCAGCGTCGAGTACAACTCCGCCATCCCCTCGTTCAACCAGCTCGGGATTTTGATCCCGGTATGTTTCGCCACCAGGTGAAAGTACTCATGCAGCGCCACCGGGAACGTGTCCGGCAGCGTGGCGGTCAGCACGATGTAGTCCCGTTCGGCGCCCGGCCGGTAATAGGCTGCCGAAAACTCCTTGAACCGGTACTCCTCGAACTCCTTCCGGGTCCGGAAGACGACGACCCGCAGCGGATGCTCGAAGCCTTTGGACTTCCCCAGGGTTTGCACGAAGAAATCCCGGACCCGCTCGAAATCCACCAGGATTTCGCGAGTGGCCTTCTCTCCGGCCGTGGACATGATCTCGAAATGATCCGACTTCATCTCGATCCACCGCGGCTCGGCCCCCGCCGAAAGAGCGAGAAGCAGAAATACAAGGGCGCTTCGACCGGCGATCATAGCCGCATTATAGACCTGATACTCCTGTTTTGTGCCCGCAGGAATCCCTGCGATCCGCTACGGGCGGGTCCGGAGGATGACGATGTTCCCCGCGCGGTCCTTGCGAAACCTCCAGGCGGCGGGGACCAGCGTCGTGGATCCGTAATCCAGGACCAGGGCGGGTCCCCGGACCGCGCGAGAGGGCACGTCGGCGCGTGCGAAGACCGGGACCCGGCGCCAGCGGCCATCCACGAATACCCGCCGGACGTCAGGTGTGCCGCCGCGGGCGCCACGCTCGCCTTGCAATTGCGGCTTCGGCTGGCTGACGCGGGCGCGCACTCGCACGGTGACGATCTCTACCGGGCGCGACGGATCGTCATACCCGTAGGTCTTCCGGTGCGCGGCGTGGAACGGCGCGGAGGGGCAGGCCGGGTCCCAGGGCACGGTCAACTCGTAGCTCTGGCCCGCATAGCGCAGATCGGCCAGGCGCTCGAGGGTGGCGCCCTTGCAGTCGCGGCGCGCCGCGGTTTCCAGCGCGCGATACTGCCGCTCCGGATCCCGCCGCCCGAGCACACCGGCGGCGTAGTCGCGAACGCGGTCGGCCATCACCATCCCCAGCGCGGAGAGCGCGCCGGCGTAGCGCGGCGCGAGCACCGCTTGCATCCCCAGTTCCTCGGCGATTTCGCAGGCGTGCAGGCCGCCGCAGCCGCCAAAGGCAAGCAGCGCGAATTCGCGCGGATCGTGGCCCCGCTCGATGGACACCACGCGAATCGCCCGCTGCATGTTCGCGTTCGCCACGCGAAGCACGCCCGCCGCCGCCGCCTCGCGCGAGAGACCAAGCCGCGCCGCAACCGGATCCAGCGCGCGGCCGGCCCGCTCCACGTCGATCTTCATCTCGCCGCCCAGGAACTGGTCCGCGGCGATGCGGCCCAGGACGACGTGCGCGTCGGTAACGGTGGGCGCCTCGCCCGTTCCATAGCAAGCCGGCCCGGGGTCCGCGCCCGCGCTCTCCGGTCCCACGCGCAGCAAGCCGCCCGCGTCCACGCGAGCGATCGATCCGCCGCCCGCACCCACGGTGTGGATGTCGAGCATCGGCACCCGCACCGGTAACCCGTCGATGTAGGCCTCCACCGTCTCCCTGGGTCTCCCCTCGCAGAGGCTCACATCCGTGGACGTGCCGCCCATGTCGAAGCCGAGGACCTTGTCGAAGCCCGAGCGCCGTCCCATCTCGATGGCGCCGACCACGCCGCCCGCCGGCCCGGACAGCACGGTTCGCACCGCCTGCCGCCCGGCCTCCGCCGCCGTCAGCGAGCCGCCGTTCGATTGCATGATGGCGAGCGAATGCCCCCGCGCCCCCTGCGCCAGCTCCTCGAGATAGGCCTGCATCAACGGGCCCACGTAGGCGTTGATCAGGGTGGTGGAGGCGCGCTCGTATTCGCGAAACTCGGGGCACACTTCATGCGACACGCTCAGATAGAGATTCCCGCCGAGCGCCTCCGCGGCCGTACGTTCGTTCGCCGGGTTCTGGTAACTGTGCAGGAAGCACACCGCCACCGAGCGCACACCCGCTTCACGCAACCGCACGGCGAGCGCGGCCAGTTCTTCCGGCGTGGGCGCCAGTTCGATTTCGCCCCCGGCGAAGGTGCGCTCCGCGACGCCGAAACACAACTCGCTCCCTGCGAGCGCCCGCCTGGGCGGCGGTGTCAGATCGTACAGCCGCTCGCGGTGCTGCCGTCCTATGTGAACCAGGTCCTCGAAGCCGGCGGTTGTCACCAGGGCGGTCGCCACGCCTTTTCGCTCCAGCAGGGCGTTGGTGGCCACCGTCGAGCCGTGAATCACCTCCGCCTTCGCCCCTCGCGCCGCACGCTCGATCCCCGCCAGGATCACCCGTGCCGGCGTCTTGGGGTCTGAGCGCAGCTTGAAGGTCTGCTCGATCCGCCCGTCCTCGTCCACCACGATGAAGTCCGTGAACGTGCCGCCCGCGTCGACTCCGATTCGCATGGGTCAGTGTTTCGCCCCGCTGTCCGCGGCCACGACAGTTACGGCCGGCAACGGGACGCCTTCCTCGCGGAAGCGCCTGAGAATCGCCACCCGCAGGCGGGATTTCAGATATCCGCTGCCGATCCGGCGCGCGGTGCCCACTTCCAGCTTGAACTGCAGGTGCGTGGGGGTCGCGCCGGGATCGAAGAAGGCCAGCGGAGGCGGATCGAGTAATACGTCGTGCTGCTTCTTCGCTTCGTCCACCATCAACGCCATCGCCTGCTCGGGGTCGGCGTCCAGGCCCGCCAGGATCGCGATGTCCACCACCACCCGCTCGTCCGGCAGGCTGTAGTTGGTGAGGATACTGGAAGTGATCTTGGTGTTCGGGATGACGATCGTGTTGTTCTGACCCGTCAGCACGCGCGTGGTGCGCCAGCCGATGTCGGTGACGGTGCCCTCCTCGCCCGTGGAGAGCCGGATGAAGCTGCCCACGGAGATGGGGTCTTCAACGAGGATGTGCACGCCCGCGAAAAAGTTCGCCAGCGTGTCCTGGAGCGCGAGCGCCACCGCCAGGCCGGTCACGCCGAGGGCCGTGAGTAGCGGCGTGATCGACAGTTTCAGGTACGCGAGCAGCGTCAGCGCGCCGATGCTGAGCACCACCACGTAGGTAAGCGTGCGCGTCATGCCCGCCACCACCATCGGCATGCGCTGTCGGTCGCCGAAAACCGCCAGCATTTTCGCGCTGAAGGACGCCGTGGCGAGCGAGAAACTCACGATCAGAAAGGCGATGACCGCCTTTTCGGTGAGGTCCAACTGCTTCTCGGTGAGCGGCGCGAATCGGATGGCGATCAGCAATGCGCCGACCACGGCCCAAAGGAACGAGGGGAACTGGATCGACTCTGAGACGATGGAAGCAAACCCGGTGGGCGCGGCCGCGTGCCGCTTCACCCATCGCAGCAGCAGGTGCCGGATCGACAACAGCAGCACGAACCCGGCCAGAAACGTAGCCGCCGGCCGCACGTAAGCCAAGCTCTCCTGAGGCACTCCCTCACCTTCCAAAAACCGGCACCTTCCAAAAACCGGGGACGGACGAGACGTTCCCCTTATAGAACCCGCCCGAACTATTAGGGGAACGTCTCGTCCGTCCCCGGTTTAATGATGGTAGTTTAGCTCGCCGGCGGGGATCTCTACCGGCAACTGGTTCTGTTTGGGAGGCAGCGGGCAGGTGGCGAACGGCGTGAACGCGCAGGGCGGATTGTACGCCTTGTTGAAGTCCAACTCCACCGTGCCGTCCTTCGCCAGCGCGGCATACAGGAACCGGCCCGCCCCGTACGTCTTCTTGCCCGCCGTCCGGTCCCTGAAGATAAAGAACAGCCGGTCCCCTTCGAGCACCGGCTCCAGGCGCAGTTCCTTCCCGCCCAGCCGAAACACTGCCACACCGGGACACGGCAGCTTTTCCGTCTCACCCAGGATGTTCGGCACCGGCAGCGTCTTCACCGGTACATAGGGCTCCCACTTGGCCAGTACCCGATACCGTGCCTCCGCGGGAAACCAGTGGCGGCCGGTGAACTCCCTCCGCATCGTGCTGTTCTTGTCGCGAAGGCGGATCGCGTACCGGTTCCCTCGCTTGATCACGAACATCGACAGGTCGCCCGCCACCAGAACGTCGGGCTGACCCTCGGCGTCCGACTTCATCGCCGCCGCAGCCACCACCGCGCCGTTGATCGTCGCCCGCACGCCAGGCTCCGCGCGGAACGTCGTCTTTCCGCCGGAAAACGTGAATACCCCCAGCCGCGCCGGGGCCGAAGCAGGCAGGACCAGGCCGCTCCCCGCCCCCGATCCCGCCGTGTTCTCCCCTTCCTTCAACCAGAACAGCCCCGCCACCGCCAACCACCCGTCCTCCGCCTTCAGACGCACCTCGGCCTGCTTGCGCCATTCGGCAACTTGGCCCAGGTAAGGGTCGGATCCAACCATGGCGTTGGTGAAAAGGACGAAAGCCGCAGCCGCGCGCGCGATCATGACGGGAAGTGTAGCTTAGGGGAGGGCCGCAATTCCACGGTAACCCGGGGGTGGGGAGCCGGGATGCCGGGATGGGGCGGTTGCGACCCTCGAAACATATAGTACACCGAAAATCTGTGTGGCGCAGATTAAAACTGGTCAACAATCAGACGGACTAAATCAAGGTTCATCGTGGCTTTCCATCCGCCTTCGCCAGCTCCGCCACCTTCCGCTGAACCGCCGCCGCGTCCTTGCTGGCCGGCTCCAATTCCAGAAACTTCGCGTACGCCTCCCGCGCCTGCTTTGCGTCCTTCAACCGCTCGTAAGATTCTCCCAATTTCAGCAACGCTTCCGTCATCGCCGGGTTCCACCGCGTCGCTTCCCGGTACCGCAGCGCCGCCGCCTTGTAGCTGCCCTTCTTGAAGTAGAAGTTGCCCACTTTGAAGTGCTTGCTCGCTTCCAGCGGGTTGAAGGTGTAGGATTTCTCCTCTACGGTGAGCGTTTCATCCTCCTCCGGCGGTTCCGGAGGCTCCACCGGTTTGGTCTGCGCCTGCGCCGCGCATCCCGCCAGAATCAGAACCAGCACCAGGCGTGCCACAATCTAAAGTATAGCCCTCGTTCACCCGAGCGCTTCCCCCCGCCGATGACCCTGCGTGAGAAAGTCTCGCAATTGCCCACCGGCCCGGGCGTCTACCTCTATAAAGACGCGCACGCCGAGGTCTTGTACGTGGGCAAAGCGAAGAATCTTCGCGCCCGCACGCGCAGCTATTTCTCCGACGACAAGCTGGGCGACGTCAAGACCGGCACCCTCATCTCCGAAGCCCGCGACATCGACTACATCCTCGTCGACAACGAAAAGGAAGCCCTCGCCCTTGAGAACAACCTGATCAAGCAGTACAAGCCGCGCTTCAACATCCTGCTGCGCGACGACAAGACCTACCCCTACATCAAGCTCACGGCGGAGAAATACCCGCGCGTCTACGTCACCCGGCGGTTGCGGAAGGACGGCGCAACTTACTACGGTCCTTACTTCCCCGGCAACCTCGCGCATCGCCTGGTGCACTTCATCAAGCGCTACTTCCAGGTTCCCAACTGCCGCGTCGATTTCACGCGCACGCACACGCAGCCCTGCCTCGAATATCACATCCATCGCTGCCTCGGCCCCTGCGTCGAAGGCCTCACCACCGACGCCCTCTACGCCGAGCGCGTCCGCGACGTCCGCCTGTTCCTCGAAGGCCGGCATCGCGACCTCGCCGCCAAGCTGCGCGCGCGCATGAACGAGGCCGCCGAGGACACCCGCTTCGAAGAAGCCGCCGGCCTTCGCGATCTCATCTCCACCGTCGAGGAGATCGAACAGCGCCAGAAAATGGCCGCCGCCGAAGGCGACGACACCGACATCTTCGCCTACCACGCCGAGCCGCCCCTGGTGGCCGTCAACCTGTTCCACGTCCGCAACGGCCGGATCGTCGACCGCCGCGAGTTCTTCTGGGAAGACCAACTCGAGTTCGACTCCGCCGAACTCATCGCCGGCCTGGTGAAACAGATCTACTTCTCGCAGCCCCACATCCCGCGCCACATCCACGTTCCCGAAGAGTTCGAAGACCGCGAAGCCCTCGAAGAGGTGCTCGGCGAAAAGCGCGGCCGCAAAGTGGACATCCACACCCCGCAGCGCGGGCAGAAGCGCGCACTGCTCGACCTGGTCGGCGCCAACGCGCAGCATAGTTTCGAACAGCGCTTCCGCGTCCTCAAGCCCACGTCAAAAGCGATGCAGGCCGCACTCGAAGAGACGCTCGGGCTGCCCGAAGGCACGCGGCGGATCGAGTGCTTCGACATCTCGCACATCCAGGGCACGGACAAAGTCGCGAGCATGGTGGTTTGGGAAGACGGCCGCATGAAGAAAGCCGCCTACCGCAAGTTCATCATCCGCACCGTCGAGGGCAACGACGACTTCGCCTCCATGCGCGAGGTGGTGACGCGCCGCTACTCGCGCCTGAAAGAGCAGAACGAACCCATGCCCGGCCTCGTGCTGGTCGACGGTGGACTCGGCCAACTCCACGCCGCCGCCGATGCCCTCGAAGCCATCGGAGTCATCAACCAGCCGCTCGCCTCCATCGCCAAGCGCGAAGAGATCATCTACGTCCTGGGCCGCGAAGACGAACCCATTCACCTCGACCGCTTCTCCCCCGTGCTCCACCTCATCCAAACCGTGCGCGACGAAGCACACCGCTTCGCCGTCACCTTCCACCGCACCCGCCGCAACGCCGCCCGCCTGGTTTCCGAATTGGATTCCGTGCCCGGCATCGGGAAGCAGTCCGTGAACAAGCTGCTGAAAACCTTTGGCAGCGTCGAGCGCGTCCGTCAGGCTTCGGACCCGGAACTGACCGCCACGATCGGCCCCGCCGCGGCCCGCCGGATTCGAGCCTGGGTGCTCGGACAAGGCGCGTTGGTACAGATCCGGAGCCCTGAATAGTCCCGTACGGAATCGAGCTCGGAGTGGGGACGCTCGGAGTGGGGCGGCGCTTTCAGCTACTCTTCAGTCGTGCGCCCTACTGACTGACAGGGTTTTTGGCTCATGGGCCTGAAATCGCTATACTTGAGCTGCGGAGGCCGGCAATGGAAAAGTCGAATGATCCTCGCGACAACTTCTACGCCAGCCCCACGCTGGACGAACTGATCGCCCAACAGGGCAAAGTCCCGATCAGCGATCCCACCGTCTTGTTGGGAGATTTCTGGCCAGAAGACGAACCGGTCGAGGAATTCCTGGCGGCCCTCCATGAGTGGCGCGGACACAACCGGACAGACCGCGCTGCATGAGCACCGCCGTCGTCGTCGATACCGACGTCGTCTCGTACCTGTTCAAGAGCCATCCCATCGCCCACCAGTACCTCCCCGATCTCAAAGATCGGACCCCGATGATCTCCTTCATGACCCTGGCGGAGCTGGATCGTTGGGCGCTCAATGCCCATTGGGGTGAGGCCCGGCGGACCCGGCTTCGCCAATACCTGGAACAGTTCGCTGTACTGCCGTACAACCGGGATCTGTGCACGAAGTGGGCAGAGGTAACGGTCGCCGCGCAGGCGAGCGGTCGGCGGATCGATTGCGCTGACGCCTGGATTGCAGCGACGGCGTTGCTGTCCGGCGGGCCCCTGATCACCCACAACCGCAACGATAACCTCGGCGTGCCGGGCCTCACGCTGATCTCCCATGGGCAATAGCGTCTAGCCTCAACGCTCGCGCGGAAGGTACCATGGCCACCGGTCCCGGCCGCAGGGTCACGGAGTTCACGCCGTTGCTCTTTTCAGTCGTTCGCCGTCGCGACTGTACAAATTACTGTCGGACAGTAGTAGAATGGCAAAAGGGGACTGGGGCGGCTGCTGGGGCCGCGCGCGACAAACCCCTGCTTCGGTCTGGTTCATTTCCAATGGCGAGCCCCGGATTGCGTCTCTGCTGCGGTCTGCTCGCCGTGGCCGTGCTTGGCGGTTTGACGCACGTCCGCGGCGGGATGGCTCTGGATCTGCCCGGCCACGCCCTCTTCGCTTCCCTGTCTGCCTTTGCCCTGCTCGGCCCTTCGCGCCCGGGGGAGACGGTCGAGGACTCCGGCCGCCCCTCGATGCGCTCCATCGCCACCGCGCTCCCGGTCCTATTCCTTCTCCAGATCCTCTTGGGCGCGGCCTGCCGCTACCAACATCTCGGCTACATGCCCCACATCCTCGGCGCGCTGGCCGCCGCCCTGGTGGCTTATCTCGCGGGCTTCTTCGCCCTCACCCAGTTCCCCGGTCATCAGGCGATCCGGCGGGCTTCGCTCTTCCTCATCGCCGCCATCACCGCCCAGGTACTTCTCGGAATCCTGGCGCTGGTGGAACGCATCTCCTCCAACGGGAGCGTGTTTCCGCTCGTGCATCTGGCCGCCGGCGCTTTGACTCTCGCCTCGGGAGTCGTCTTTGCCCTCCAGATTCGCCGGCATGTCCGAACTCCTCGTGCGGCTGTTTCCGAGAGCCGCTCCGCGCTGGCCCAATGAAAGACTACATCGAGCTGACCAAGCCCCGGATCACCTGGCTCATCCTCATGAGCACGGGAATCGGTTTCTACTTCGGATTGCCTTCCGGAGCGCCAGTGGACTGGCTGGTGCTGCTGCACACGCTGATCGGCACGGGTCTGCTCGCCTCCGGCACAGCGGCGCTCAATCAATGGTACGAGCGGGAGGCGGACGCCAAGATGCGCCGGACCAAGTTCCGCCCGCTGCCTTCAGGCCGCCTGAGCGCAAGCGGCGCCCTGGCCTTCGGCATCGCCCTCTCGGTCGCCGGCTTCGTCGAACTCTGGCTGGGCGCGAACCTCCTCACCGCTCTGCTCGGCGCGTTTACTTTGATCTCCTACCTGTTTGCCTATACGCCCCTCAAGCAGAAGTCGAAGCACTCCACCACCGTCGGCGCGGTGCCCGGCGCCATGCCGCCGCTCATCGGTTTCGCCGGCGCGGCGGGCACGCTTACCGCCGAAGCCTGGATTCTCGGCGCCATCCTGTTCGTCTGGCAGTTCCCGCACTTCTACGCCATCGCCTGGATGTACCGCGAAGATTACGCCAATGCCGGCATTCGCATGTTGCCCGTAGTGGAACCCGACGGCGAGTCCACCGCGCGGCAGATCCTCTTCTACGCCGCGGCTCTCATCCCCATCAGCCTCGTTCCCAAGTACCTCGGCATGGCCGGCAATCTCTATCTCGCCGGAGCGCTGCTGCTCGGCGCGATGTTCCTGTGGTCCGGCGTGCGCGTCGCCACAGACCGCACCATCCTGCGCGCGCGAAAGGTCCTCCTCGCTTCCGTCCTCTATCTTCCGCTGCTCTACGGTCTCCTGCTCATCGACCGGCCGAGCCTCTGATGGTCGCAGCGGACCGCCTTACCCACCGCTACGGCGAACGCGTCGCACTCGACACCGTCACCTTCGCAGTGCCGGAAGGAGAACTGTTCGGCGTTCTGGGACCCAACGGCGGCGGCAAGTCGACGCTGTTCAAGATCCTGTCGACGCTCATGGCCCCCGCTTCGGGCGATGCCCGCATCGGCGGCTTTTCTCTCGCCCGCCAGTCTCGCGAGATTCGACGCCTGCTCGGCGTCGTCTTCCAGTCGCAGAGCCTCGATCGCAAGCTCACCGTGGAGGAGAACCTGCGGGCACAGGGCCATCTCTTCGCCCTCTCCGGACGCACGCTCTCCGGGCGCATCGCCGATGCGCTCGTCGCCCTCGGCCTCGACGACCGCCGCCGCGACCCGGTGGGCACGCTCTCCGGCGGGTTGCAGCGGCGCGTGGAGATCGCCAAAGCGCTTCTTCACCGGCCCGCCGTGCTCTTGCTCGATGAGCCTTCCACCGGGCTCGATCCCGGCGCTCGCCGCGATCTCTGGCAGTATCTGGGCCAGCTTCGCGCCGCCTTCCGTCTAACCATCCTTCTCACCACTCACACCCTCGACGAAGCCGAACGTTGCGACCGCCTGCTGCTTCTTCATCAGGGCCGCATCGCCGCCGCCGGAGCGCCCGCTGAGTTGAAGGCGCGGGTGGGAGGCGAGGTGGTGCTCCTCCGCGCTGCTCACGCGGACCAACTCGCGGTCGAGATCAGCGAGCGCTTCTCCGTGCAACCCCGGCTCTCCGGCGGCGTCCTGCGGGTGGAAGTGCCCGACGGCCAAGGCTTCCTGGCCGGCGTCCTGGCCGCCTTCCCGGGCCGCATCGATGGCCTCGAGATGCACCGGCCCACGCTCGAAGACGTGTTTCTCGACCTCACCGGCGCAACGTTGGACTCCTGATATGTTCTGGCTGCCTCTGTTCACTCTCTGGCGCAGGGAACTCATCCGCTTCTGGCGGGAGAAGTCCCGCGTCCTCGGCTTCGTCGGTTCGCCCCTAGTCTTCTGGCTCGTGATCGGCTCGGGCTACGGTGACCTCGGCTACTACTTCCCCGGCGCGCTCGTGCTCACCGTGATGTTCTCCGCCGTCTTTTCCACCATGTCGCTGATTGAGGACCGCCGCGAAGGCTTCCTCCTGGCGATGCTCGTTTCCCCCGCGCCCCGCCTGTCCATGGTGCTCGGCAAGACGCTGGGCGCCGCCACGCTCGCCTGGATCCAGGGCCTCGTTTTCCTGCTGTTCCTTCCTTTGACCCGCCTGCCCGTGACGCTCCCCGGACTCGCCGCCGCGGCTGGTTTGATGTTTCTGATCGCTGTTGCCTTCACCGCCTTCGGCTTCCTCCTGGCGTGGCGCGTCTCCTCCACCCAGGGGTTTCACGCCATCATGAACCTCGTCCTGTTCCCGCTCTGGATGGTCTCCGGCGCGGTCTTCCCCGCCCGCACCGCCCACGGCTGGATCGCCGCCGTGATGGACGCGAATCCGCTCACCTATTCGCTCGCCGCGGTGCGTTCCTTGCTCGGCGGCGAGCCGGCGGCTGTCGCAACGGGTGTCGCCGTCACGGCCACAACCGCCGCGCTCCTGCTCATCGCGGCCGCCTATACGGCGTCCGAACGCCGCGCCCGCAACTTCGCTTGAGTCGCAGGCCCGCGTTTCGTCTATACTGTTAAAACTGAGCCGGGCTCCGCGGCTGCCGTTGAATGTGCTCGCCGGGGCGAATTCCAAAAATCGAGATGAGGCTACATGAAACGTCAGGCATTTTCTTTCTTCGCCCTGTTGGTGTTGCTGGCGGCCAATGCTTCCGCCGGCATCCTCGGCCAGAACATCACGATGACCTATGATTTCCTGGGCGGCATCTTTTTCTCCAACACGGTGCTGGTTGGAGCCGGCCCGGAGATTACCTGTCCCTCAGGCCCTTTCGCCATGTGCAACACCGCGCTCACCCTCGCCACCCAGACTCTGGACGCCGACGACACCTCGATCACCTACTTCTACGACGGAGCGAGCGGTGGCGCGTCCTTCACTCCGGCCCCGGGCCAGTTCAGCGGATTTGAGTTCAGCGGCCTTGACGTGGGCGGGAACATCCTCGGTCCGGTGCTTCTCACCACCAACATCCCGGGCCTCACCAGCGCCCGCCTCGCCAGCACGGCGAGCGCGATCCGGGTGAACATGGAGGGACTCACGATAGGAACCGGTTCTTTCTTCACCGTTTCCTTCGACGTGCCCGAACCGTCAACCTTGGTGCTCGCCTTCGCCGGGTTGGCCGCCCTCGCGGCACGACGGCTCCGGGCCCTGAACTGAGGATCGGACCGCGCCGGTCACCAGACGTGGTAAGCCACCACGGTGGGCACCGTCGGCGTGCCGTTCACCAGGTTGGTTCTCAACAGTACCTGTAGGTTCTTCCGGTCCCAATCGGCGGGGAGCCCTTTGGTGAGCGCCGCCAGGGACGATTCATCGACCACGAAGTCCCCCGCGACTTGCGTTCCGTGCTCCGTGATGCCGCCCGCGATCACCAGATAACGTCCTGTGCGCGGCTGCCGGATACGCGTTACCAGCGCGAAATCATGGTCGATCCGATTCGGGTAGTCCGGCGTCGACCACGCCTGCCCGGGCCGATCGCGATCTTCAATCCGGGAATACGACGATTCGTCGGGCGCCACCGTGCGCACGAAGTGGAATCGCAGATCGCGGTTGAACTCCATCGAGAACGGATTCGAGAACGCACCCAGGAGGATGATCGGGTGGCTCGCCAGTTCTTCCATGGAGAGGTCGTTGCCCACCCGCACCTGCACCCGCGCGCCTTGGCGGCTCAGGTGGGCAGTGATGTAGGAGGAGGCGTGGAAGTTGCCCTTCGAAACCAGACGTGTGTTCTCCAACGCCCACTCCGGACCCGGTTCCGCGGAAGAAGCAGGTGGCTTCGGAGAACGTTGCTCCAACCGGCGCCTCAGTTCGGGCGACAGGTAGTAATAGCGAATGGAGCCGGTGCAGAGCAGTACCGGGTGGCCGGTATTCAGGAAGGGCGCCCAGAACCGGCCTAGGGCCGCGGCTTCCGCCTGAGGCCGAAAGAGCATCCAGGCCACCAGCGGAACCGCCACCGCGAACACCACTACCGACGCCACTCGCAGGCGCCGCCCGCTGGCCCTGCCCGCCGGCGGCGCCATTGGCTCGGATGGCGGCGGAGCGGTCTTCTCCACGGCCGGAAGCGGCGGCGCGCTCTCCACCTTGATCAGGTATGCGCCGGCGGGGATGGACACGCGCAAGCTCCTGCTTTTTCCGGGGGCGGTCTCGTAGTACTGCGCCAACCGCCGCCGCACCTCGTTCGCGCGAACCCGAACAATCGCGTCTTCGGCCGTGTCGTAATCGGCCGGCCGCTGGTAGAGGTGCGCCCCGATGAGGCGCTCTTTCAGAAGATCCGTTCGGCCCTCCACCGTGCTCTCGGCCACATACCGAAGGAACTGCTGGCACTTCTGGCTTTCCAGGAACGGCGGGCTCGTGCAGATCTCCTCGATGTGCGCGAGGACCTCGCCTGGCGCCAGATCGGCGGACGAGAGCGCCACGCGGTTAAGTCTGGGCCTTAACGCTCCCATAACCTCCCTTGAATGCCCACTACATATTACACAATCGGGCCTTTAACGTGTCTAGCGTTGTTGCAGGCTTCCCGGTTCGCTTATCTGGTAAGCATGGCGTCACCCAACACACCGAAAATGGGCCGGCGGGTCTGGCTGCGGTCGGCAACCGCGCTTGCCGCGGGCCGGATTCTCGGCGCGAACGATCGTGTGCGGATCGGTCTGGTCGGCTGTGGCGGCCGCGGCACCGAACTCCTGCAGACCGCTCTAGCGCTCCCGGAGGCCGCCGTGGTGGCGGTCGCCGACGTCTACCAGCCATTCGCCGAACGCGCAGTCTCCCTTTGCCCCTACCCCGTGGCGCAGGAGAAGTCCTTCGAACGCTTGCTGGAGCGGCGCGACGTCGACGCCGTGTTTGTGGCCACACCCGACCATTGGCACGCGGCGATGACCATCCTCGCCTGCCAGGCCGGAAAGGATGTCTACTGCGAGAAACCGCTTTCGCTCACCGTCCGCGAAGGCCGGCGCATGGTGGAAGCCGCCCGCCGCCACGGGCGCGTCGTGCAAACCGGCAGTCAACAGCGCTCGGGGAAGCACTACGCGGAAGCACGGCAGTTGATTCGCGAGGGCGGCATCGGCCCGGTGCACCGCGTCCACGCCGGCTTTCAGCGCAACATCTTCCCGGGTTTGACGCCGCGCGGACCCTCGCTCGCGGCGAAGCCGGAACTCGACTGGGACGCCTGGCTCGGCCCCGCGCCCACCGTTCCCTACAACCCGTTCCGCTGCATCTACAACTTCCGCTGGTTCTGGGACTATTCGGGCGGCCAGATGACCAATTGGGGAGCGCACCACCTCGATATCGCGCGCTGGATTCTGGACAGTCCCGGACCGGAATCCGTCTCCGGCATGGGTGGCCGCTACGCCCTCACCGACGGTGGGGAGACGCCCGATGTCCAGCAGGTGACTTTTCAGTTTCCCCGCGCGGTGGTCACTTGGTCGGCGAGTGAAATCGGCGCCGGCCAGCATGTGACGCTCGACATCATCGGGTCCAAGGGATACGTCTCGCTTCTCCGTTCCGGATTCACCGTGACGCTCGACCCGGGCAACCGCAAGCCGGTGCGCGGCGCGTCGGACCAGGACCTCACCTCGGCCCACGTCGCGAACTTCCTGCAAGCGGTGCGCTCGCGGAAGTGCCAGGTGGCGGATGTCGAGGAGGGGCACCGCACGGCCGCGATGTGCCACTTGGGCAACATCGCCACCCGATTGGGCAGGAGCCTGCGTTGGGATGCGGCGACGGAGCAGATCCGCGGGGACGCCGAGGCGGGGAAACACCTCGCTCGCCCCGTCCGCAAACCCTGGGCATCCCTCGTCGCCTGAAGTTTAACTGGCCTGTATGCCTCTCAATCCAATGATCCTAACGCGATCTAACTCGAAAAGCCTTGTGTGCCGCGCGGCGGCCCTTCATGATCCCAATCAATGAGGTTTCATTCCATGCAGATGTGCACCTCGCTTCGCCTCCTCCTCCTCTTAGGCGCCTTTGCCCTCGGGCATGCGCTCGCTCAAACCAACGTCGGCTCCATCAGTGGAAAGGTTGCCGACGCGACCGGCGCTGCGGTCCCCGCGGTGAAGGTCACCGCCGGCAATCAGGGAACTGGTTTTCAGGTAGAGACTACCACCGATGAAACGGGCTTCTACTCTTTCCCCGCCCTGATGCGCGGCGCTTACACCATCCGGGCTGAGAAGCAAGGGTTCAGGGCCTTCTCCAAGAAAGACATCGCCCTCGACGCAGCCTCCAGCCGCCAAGTGGACGTTGCGCTCGAGTTGGGCGACGTCAAGGAGAGCGTGGACGTGGTTGCCGAAGCGACCCTCGTGCAGACCGCGACCGGCGACGTCAGCACGGTGATCACCGACCGGCAGTTGACGCAGATCGCCCTCAACGGCCGAAACTACACTCAGTTGCTGCGTCTGATCCCGGGCACCGTCGCGACCACTCTCGACGCCTTCGGCCTGGCGCTATCCACCAGCGCGCAGACGATCAACGGCGGGCGCTCCAATACCTCCTACTTCATGGTGGACGGCGCCGACAACATGGATAACGGCGGCAACGTGAACGCCATGATCACCCCGAACCTCGACGGCATCGCCGAGGTGCGTATCCTCACCGCCAGCTACAAAGCGGAGTTCGGCGGACGCTCCGGCGCGGTGGTCAACGTGGTCACCAAGAGCGGCACCCGCGACTTTCACGGTTCGGCGTTCTACTTCATCCGGAACGACGCGCTCGACGCGCGCACGTTTTTCGCCCAGCGCCGGCCTCCCCTGCGCTTCAATAACTTCGGCTGGACGCTGGGCGGGCCCATCTTGTGGCCGGGCAAGTTCAATAGCGATAGGAACAAGCTCTTCTTCTTCGGCGGCCAGGAGTACAAACTGAACCGGCAGGCGGGCACGTCTACCGGCGTGGTGCCCACGGCTCTCGAACGCGCTGGCAACTTCCAGGGCTCCGGCCTCGCCGCCCCCGTCGATCCTCTGAACCGGCTGCCGTTCCCCGACCGCATCGTACCCACCTCGCGCTTTGCCCGCAACGGACCGGGTCTGCTCAAGCCCTACCCGCTTCCCAACTTCGGCGGCCCCGGCGGAAACTACGTGGTCAACGCCCTCAACCGAACGGACACCACGGAGAACAACATCCGCGTCGACTACCTGGCCTCCGCCAAACACCAGTTCATGTACCGGTTCACTCACCAGGACTGGGATATCTTCAACGGCTTCCAGGGGACCAACCTCGGTTTCATCCCCGGCGGCCGGCCTCGTCCCGGCTGGACCACGGTGTTGAGCTGGAACGACACCCTTTCGCCCACCATGCTCAACTACGCGAGCTTCAGCGTCACCGCGAACCAGATCCAGGGACAACCCCAGAACGAGATCCTGCGGCGGAGCAACCTCGGTTTGAACTATCCCGAGATCTTCCCGGTGAACGAACTGAACGTCGGGCCGAACTTCGGCATGGCCGGCTTCACCGGCTACAACGCCGGCGACCGCATCCGGAACCTGAACACCACCTTCCAGTTCCGCGACGATTTCAGCCTCGTCAAGGGCTCGCACGTACTCAAGTTCGGCGTGCAGTACACGCGCAGCCGCAAGGATCAGAACAACGGCGGCGGCAACGACAACGGCAGCGTGAACTTCAACACCTCGGCGGCGCGCACCACGGGCAACGTCGTGGCCGACGTGCTGCTCGGCAACTTCCAAAGCTACACCGAAGGCGAGGTCGACACCTCCTGGTTCGCCCGCTTCAACCAGCTCGAGTTCTACGCGCAGGACTCCTGGCGCGCCAGCAAGCGCCTCACGGTCGAACTCGGCGTCCGCTACAACCTCGTTTATCCGCTCACCAGCGCCCTGGGCAACTTCTCCACGTTCGATCCCTCGCGCTACAACCCCGCGCGGGCGCCCAGCATCGCGACCTCCGACGGCTCGATCCTCGCTCCCGGCGACCCCTGGAACGGCATCGCCCTGTTCGGCACTGGGTTCCCCTCGGCGGCCTCGGGCCGCATCCTCGCGGCGGCCAACAGCGCCACCAGCCGCCTCTTCGTCGGTCTGCCGTCCGGCGGGGCCCGGAACGAGTACAGCCTGTGGGGCCCGCGGGTCGGCTTCTCCTATGACGTCTTCGGCAATGGCAAGACCGCACTCCGCTCCGGCTTCGGCGCCTTCTTCGACCGTATCCGCACCGACTACCTTGCCGCCAGCGCCCAGAATCCTCCCTTCGCCTCGAGCGCCAGCGTCTTCGACGGCAACATCGACAACCCCGGCGGCGCAACACGCCGCGACTTCCCGCCCAACCTCAGCGGACTCATGCTCGGCAACCGCACGCCGCGCATGTACTCCTACAATCTCGGCATCCAACATGAGTTGGTGAGCGGCATGGTGCTCGATGTCGCCTACGTCGGCACGCTCGGCCGCAACCTCGACCGCACCCTCAACATCAACCAACTCCGCGCCGGCGCGCGGCTCAACCCGCCCGCCTCCACCACCAACGTCAACGCCCTGCGGCCGTTCCTCGGCTATGGCTCCATCAACCTTCGCGACATGGGCGATACCTCCAACTACAACAGCCTCCAGATGTCCGTGAACCAACGGTTCCGCCGCGGCCTGACCGTGGGCGCCAACTACACCTGGTCACGCACCCTGGGCAGCTCGGAGGGCGGCTTCCAGGACGTGTACAACGGCAAAGCCGACTACGGCCTGCTGTCCTTCCACCGCAAGCATGTCTTCAACGCGAACGTGATTTACTCGCTGCCGTTCTTCGGGAAGTCCACCGGATTGGTGCGCACGCTGCTGTCCGGATGGGACCTGAGCGGCGTGGTCTTGTACCAGAGCGGCGCGCCGTTTACGGTCTTCGCCCCCGTGGACAGCGCGCGCATCGGCGCTACCTCGGTGCGCGCTTCCGTCAGGCCCGGTGAGAACCCCAACCTGACGGCCTCCCAGCGCACCCTCGCCCGCTGGTTCAACGCCGAAGCCTTCGTGCCCGGCGAACAGATGGCCCCGGCCCAGTTCGGCAACACCGGCCGCGGCATCTTCACCGGACCGGCGTTCTCTCAACTGGACCTCGCCCTGCTGAAGAACTTCACCTTCGGCGACCGCTATGCCCTGCAGTTCCGGGCCGAGAGCTTCAATCTGCCCAACCACCCATCGTTCACCAGCCTGAACACGACGGTCCGCTTCGACACCGCGGGCCGGCCCAGCCAGGCCTTCGGTTCGGTGAACGGCGCCGGTCCGGGCCGTTCGCTCAGCTTCGGGATGAAGTTCGTCTTCTAGGTGCCTCGTCGCCGCAGGCGTCTCTGGGCGGCGTCCACCGGACAGCCGCCCAGGGCCTATACTCAAGCCAGATGACCCGCTCGCTCGTCCTCGCGCTGGCGTTGCTCGGCGCGGGCTGCACGCTCACCAGCGACCTTCCTTCATACGGCCTGGTGGCGGACTTTCAACTCACCGACGAGACCGGGCAGCCGTTCTCGAGCAAGGATCGCCTCGCCGGCAGGATCTGGATCGCCAACTTCATCTTCACCACCTGCCAGGGCCCCTGTCCGCGCATGACCGCCCAGATGCGCCGCGTGCAGGAGGGCTTGCTGGGCGTCGACGCCATCCGCCTGGTCTCCTTCACCATCGACCCCAAGAACGACACCCCCGCCGTCCTCGCCGCCTACGCCAAGCGGTTTCAGGCGCAGCCCGGAAAGTGGCATTTTCTGACCGGAACGCAGGCCGCGCTGCATCACATCAGTCACGACTCGATGATGCTCGGCTCGGTGAACGGCGCGCTCGAACATAGTACCCGCTTCGTCCTCGTGGACCGGCGCGGCCGCATCCGCGGCTACTACCAAAGCGACGAGCCCGGCGCCATCGACCGGGTCATCGCCGACGCCCGAAAACTACTTACGGAGCGCCTCTAAACCGGCATGGAACTGCGCGATCTCCCGACCCTCAACGCCTCGCTCAATGCGCTGGCCACCGTGCTTCTCGTCTATGGCTTCGTCCTCATCCGGCAGGGCCGGCGCGCCGCCCATCAAAAGGCGATGCTCGCCGCGCTCGCCACGTCCACTCTGTTCCTCATCTGCTACCTCGTCTATCACTACAACGTCGGCTCGGTCCGCTTCCAAAAAGAGGGTCCCGTTCGCTCCGTCTATTTCACGATCCTGATCACCCACACGGTGCTCGCCGCGTTCGTTCCGTTCCTTGCCGGCATCACGCTGTGGCGCGCCTGGAAGGGCGACTTCGCCCGCCATCGCAAGATCGCGAAAGTCACCCTGCCCATCTGGCTGTACGTGAGTGTGACCGGCGTCATCGTCTACTGGATGCTCTACCGGCTGTAATCTTTCGGGAACCGCAGGGCGTCCGGCTGCGTCGGTCTGTACATGGCCGGCGCACTTCTCCGGCTCGAATCCAAGATCGGAGATCCGCACACATGAAGAAAGCCATGGGAGCGTTCGCGCTCACCGCGCTGCTCGCCCTCCCCGGCTCAGCCTCCCAACCCGGAGTGGAGCAGATCATCGCCCGGGCGGAGAAGATCGAGAACGAGGCCGCCGACCTCGCCTACCAGTTGGGCGGCAAGAAGGCCGGCCTGGCCAGCGTCCCCGAACGATTCGCCGTTTTGAACACCGATCTCGAATCGCTTCGCGCGTTGGTTGCTTCCCTCCAGGAGGACGCGGAACGTCTCTCGCCGCAGCAGAGGAAGAACGTCGCCCTGCTGCGCGAGATCGTCGCGGACATGAACCTCCACGTCGAGGCCCGCAAGGAGCTGCTGCGGAGCGAGGGAGTCGAAAAACACCGCGACCTCCTGCGCGCGCAGATGGATGGGCTCGCACGCCGTTCCGAACTCGTCCGGCAGACCGCCGGCCGCCTGCGGGGCTAACGGAACTGGCGGCGCGACATCGGACCGCGCGCGGCCCGCAGCGCCCCTGCCAGCGCCGCCGCCAACAGCAAGCCGAGAGAACCGGGCTCCGGGATCACTTCGATCTCTGCGTTCGAGACCCCCGCTTCGAAAGGCTCCGCGAACGCGTCCGTCAGTTCGACGATCTCCAGATCCACCGGGCTGATTCCCCGGCTCACCGCGCTGAACGTCAGTTCGGCCAGCGCGAAGCTCTCCGGCTGCGAGGCGATCAGCTCCTCCGGGCCGGCGAAGAAGACCGCGCGCACGGAGGCCAGGCCCACGTCCAACAACTCCCATTGGCCGAGGCCGTCGAACTCGCCGGGCGCCAGGAAAGTCACCTGCGACAGCGCGACAATTGTGGCGTCCCAACTCACCAGGAAGTCGTAGCCGCCCAGCCGGTTCGGGCCGAGCTGGCCCGCGCCGATCGTGACCGTGCCCGAAGTGCCGATCTGCTGGAAGACGGGACTCGCGGTGAGGGTCGCTCCCGACGCGGCGGAAACCGCGGCCAGCGCGAGGGCCACCAAGGGGAGGGCAGTGTTCTGTTTCATGACGGCGCCTCAGGGCAAACAGTTCGGCTTGGTGCAGCGCAGCGCACAGGCGCGCGCGTCGGAAATACTCACCCGCAAATCGTTGGTCGGGTCGAGCGGGCTGCCCGCCTCCACATCCGCGCCGATCGCGGCCATGATCTCGGCGATGTCCGCTTCATCGACGGCGCCGGATTGATTGACGTCGCACACCTGCTGCGGGCGGAGGCGTATCCAATGGGTGAGCAGATTGACGCCAGGCGCGGCTACGCCGCCGCACTGATCGGCATGGTCCACGGTCACCAGGAAATCGCCCGCGAAGTCCGGCGGGACCGAGGCGGGACCAGTAAACGCCAGGGTCGCGGATCCGTCGGCCGAGGCCAGATCCAGCGACGACGGCGTGAGCGCGAACGTGCCCGGTTCGGTTGACGATCCAGGCTGGAGCACACTCCCCACTCCCGGCAGATAGGTGGCCGCCAATGAGACGACGCACGGTCCCGCGATCGGCGGAACGCGCTGCTGGCCCAATTCGACGGGCACGCCCGTCTCCCGCCGGCCCAGGGCGAGCACGGGAATGGTCTTGAAAGTGACCACCTCGCGAGCGTGTTTGATCGCCGCCGGCAGGTTCTTGTCGATCAGAAAGCGGGTCTGCATTCCGTAGCACTGGTTGCAGGCCAGCGTTCGGTCGCGCGCCGTCGTGCAGGGCGGAATATAGTCCCGCTTGGCGGGGTCCGCCTGGACGAACGTCTTGTCGTCCCGGTTAAGCGCGTCGTCCCGGCTGAGGCACGCCATCTCCCAACCCGCCAACGGCAGCGTGAAGAAGTGCAGCGTCGAGGTCTGCATGATCTCGCGCACCGACCGAATCCCCTTGATGGGCATGCCCGCGTCGTCCTGGTACCGGCCCACCTGCGTGCGAGTCCGGTGTCCCGCGCCCGCCGGTCCTGGCGGTTGCCCCTCACGCTGGTTGTTCGACGGCCGCGAGATGCCGTCCTGCACCGGCGT
>DALYJJ010000010.1:22433-70041 GCA_031969915.1 Bryobacteraceae bacterium
AGACCACGATGATCCCCTCGGGCCTGCAGGTCGGCACCGGCGTGCGGCCGGTCGGATCCCGCGGGAGCGACCCGGTGACGAATCGCAGCGGCGCGGTCGCCCCGGCCGCCAGGCTCTTCACCACCCGGCACCCCATGTTGCCGATGGCCGAGTCGAGGTCCGTCATCGAAATTTCCTTCGTGCATTGGAGCTGGTTCATCGCGGCCTTCACCGTTACCGCGGCGCTTCCGAGCGCCAGTTCCCGCCCCGCCACCACGAACCGGCTGTCCCCCCGCACGCACACCACGATCTGCTGCGCGGCGGCGGCGGTGTTCTTCACCGTGACCAGGGTTTCCATGTCCAAATTGCCCGCTGCCTTCGCGGGAATGTTGGTTTGGATTGAATATTCGAGCTGAACGGCGGGAACCGGCTTCAAAGGAATCTGTCCGGGCGCCAGGGACGCGGCAAGCAGGAGCCAGCCGGGGACGTTACATCTTGTCATACAACACCAGCCCAGTCTGGAGATACGGGAATTCTGGACCGGTCTGTCCCGGTAGTCAAGCGTCACTGCTCACCTCCAATCGCCCGGTGGCCGACAGGGGTAAACTGTGCCTTGTCTCCGCCGTCGCCAAGTGCGGCGTCGACAGCAGCCCGCGTCTGGGCTCGCGTGGCCCGCTAACGACCGCGCTGCTTCGGGTTGAAGCGGTGCAAGATCGTCGATAACTCAGCCCCGGTCTGCTTACAAGCTAGATAAAGAGGTCGACCGGAACACGCAAGTACTCAGCCAGTCGTTTGGCTTGCGCCTTACTGATCGACCGCCGGCCACTCAACACCTCGGTGGCTGCTCCCTTGTTACCGAGGACGGGCCAGATGTCTTTGTGCTTCAGTCCGCGCTCCTCCATCAGTGCATTCAATGACTCGTTGGGGGAGACGCGGGGGAGCGGATGGTACTTCTCTTCGTAGTCCTCGATCAGGAGGGTCAGGACTTCGGCCAGGGCTTCCTCTTCCGGCGAGAGATGATCGCGCTCGTCCAGTTCCAACAGCATCTGGGTGAGCCGCGCATGCTCGGCCTCGGTATGGATGGGACGAGGGAGAGACTTGGCCAGCAATTTGGCGTACACGGAATCCTTGATTTCGGTTGTCGTACTCATCGTTTCCAGTCCCCCTTGCTGTACTCGACATGCGTGAGGATGTGCAGAATAAACACCCGCTTGGTCCTGTAGTTCACCCGGGCAATCAACCGGCAGTGGTTGCCATGGATGTTGAACACGGTTCTCCGACCCACAACGTCTGCATGCGCGAAGTCCCTGCGCACCTCGGCCAGAGAACCCCAGTCGGCTCTCGCTGCAATCCGGTACCAGTTCATCAGCGGGACCAGCGCATCGGGGTGCCGTTCGGAGAACTTGAGAATGGCCGGTTTGCTGATCACCCGCACAACTGAAGTTTACAAAACGTAAACTACCTTGTCAAGGAATCCAAGTGCCCGATCGAAAGCACGCCACACGCCATCCCCAACACTCGAACGCCGGCCCGCCTGCAAGACTGCCGAACCGGCGATAATCGCTGGGATGAAGATTCGCGAGATCCGGGCCTTCGGCCTGCGGGGGCGCACGCCCGAAGGCGGCTGGTCCAACGAACTGCGGCCCGACGACTGCGTCCACACCATCCTGGCCGTGCTCACCGATGAGGGCGCCACTGGGTGGGGCAGCGTCTTCACCAGCGAAGCCCTGGTGCGCGCCTCCCTCGACGTCCTGCGCCCCTTGTATGAGCACGAAAACGCCCTGGAGCCGCGGCGCGTTTCGGAGAAACTGCACCAGCACACCTTCTGGCAAGGGCGCGGCGGAGCCATCACTCACACCATCGGCGGCATCGACATTGCCCTCTGGGATCTGCTCGGCAAGGCCACCGGCCAGCCCGTGGGGCGCCTTCTCGGCGGCCGCTATCGCGAGCGCGTTCGCCCCTACGCTTCGCTCCTCATGAAGCAGCCCCAGGAGATGGCGGCGGAACTCGAATACCCCAAACGCCTCGGCTTCCGCGCTTTCAAGATCGGATGGGGGCCCTTCGGCCGTCAAAGCCCCGCCGTCGACGAGGCCATTGTGCGGACGGCCCGGGAGACGGTTGGCCCGGAGGCGCAGTTGATGGTCGATGCCGGTGCTTCCAACGCCTACTGGCCGCAAAACTACAAGTGGGCCCTGCGCACCGCCGACATGCTGGCCGCCTACAACGTCGCCTGGTTTGAGGAGCCCATCGTTCCCGACGACATCGACGGCTTCGTCGCCCTTCGACGCGCCGCGCGAGTCCCCATCGCGGGCGGCGAAGTGCTCACCCGCCGCCAGGCCTTCATCCCCTGGATTGAGCGCGGCGCCCTCGACATCGTGCAACCCGACGTCACCAAGGTCGGCGGTATCTCTGAGGAACAAACCATCGCCCAATCAGCCTTCGACCACGGCGTCAAGTTCGTCCCCCACGGCTGGAACACCGCCATCGGTGTGGCGGCCGACCTCCAACTGGTTTCCGCCTTCGCCGGCGCTGACCTGGTGGAGTACATCACCGGTTCCCCCTTCGTGGACGACCTCGTCGCCGGCGGCTGGACACTGGATGCCGATGGCATGCTGCCCATTCCCGGCGGCCCCGGCTTGGGAATCCAGATCGACCTGGCGGCCCTCGCCGAGTTCTCGCCTGAGTCCTCCCTGGAAGACCTTCGTTGAGGTCTAAGAGCAGCCAGGTACTAGTACCATCGGTACACTATCCGCCTCGGGTGAAGGCGTACCGGATCTCCTAAAACCCTGTCGTTTCAACATATCGCAACACGGTTTCAAGATTTTTCTGCCAGGCTGGTCCTAAGGTCGTGGGCCAGGGTGATAGTACAATTCACTACCATTTCATATTGATCGAAAACCCGTGTTCCTGCATCCTAACAATCGTGCGGACATCGCTTTTAGCCGCTTTGTTTTCAGCCGTGGCTGCCTTCGCCGGCCCCACCACGGCTTTCGGTCCCCAAGCCATCACGGACGCTAACTTCCAGAACACCGTGCTGGCTCCCCTGGGTGCCACCACCGAACGGTTCGTCGCCGAGTTTCGCATCGGCGATCGCGGGAAAGTTGCCGAGCGAGAGGGCGGCCTGCACGGACCCGGCGGAACGGGTACGGCGCCCGTCGACGCCGCCGGCAAGGGCTTCCAGTACAATTGGGCGTCTTCCTTGCCGTTCAAGCTCTCGCGAACCGGTTCCACGGTTACGTTCGAGATTCCCCGGCTCAACTATACGGCGAGCGTGCAGAACACCTCCAAGGTGAACTTCCTGGCCATCCGGCTGCGGTCCACTGCGAACACGGCGGCGACGCTGCTGGTCCTGAAGTGGAACGGGCTGAGCGGCGTTGGAGGGCAATCCGCGGTCGTGCAATCCGGCCTGACGGGGACCAATCCCCGCTACTGGCTGCTGAAGGACCTGGGCGGGGACTTCTCGTTCGAGGGCCAGGCTCAGTTTGCCCTGCTCAGCGGCAGTTGGCCGACGAACTCGAATCTCGCGGTCCAGATCAAGGGCTACGAAGTGGTGCCGGAGCCGTCGACCTACGCCGCGCTCCTCGCCGCCGGGCTCGCTGGAATGGCGTTCCTCCGCCGGCGCCGCTAAGCGCCCGGCGCCTCTCCCGAAACCCCCGCATTGCGGGCCGGAGTTTCGCCTCCGGCCCCATATCCCCCCTGCCCCCCGGCCCGCCACTCGCTACACTCAAAGAAACCCGCCGTTCGACTTTTTGCGCAGCGCGGGCGTCTGTTGATTTGTGGAGCGATAGTCCTTGATCTTTCGGGAGGCCGAAGATCGCGATCTCATCGTGAAGGCCCGCAAGGGCAGCGTCGACGCTTACAACGTCCTCGTTTCGCGGTGGGAGAAGCGCGTCTTCAACTACCTTCTAAAACTGGTCCGGGACCGCGAGGATGCACTCGATCTCACGCAGGAGGTCTTTCTCAAGGCCTATCAGAACCTGCGCAAACTCGAGGACGTCGCGCGGTTCACGCCCTGGCTGTTCCGGATCGCGCATAACGAGGCGTACTCGCTGCTGCGCAAGGTCCGGCCCGACGCCGAGGTGCCGGAGCAGTCCGACGTGCCGGGGAATACGCCGCACCTGTTGCCCGCGGAGTTGACCCTCGCCGTCCAACGCGCCCTTTCGGTGCTCAGCGCCGATCAGCGCGAAGCGGTCGTGCTCAAGGTCTATCAAGGCTTGAAGTTCGAGGAGATGGCCGAGGTGCTCGGCTGTCCGGTGTCCACCGTGAAGTCGCGGCTCTACACCGCTCTCGATCTGCTCAAGGACGTGCTCGCTCCCACAGGAAGAGACGCGAGGTCGTGATGCGCTATGTCCTGCTCACAGTTTGATTGGAAAGCCTACGTGCTCGAGGATCTGCCGCCCGCCGATGCCCGGCGCGCGCACGAGCACGAATCCGGTTGCGCGGCCTGCGCGGAGGAAGTGGAACGCCTTCGCCTCACCTTTGCCGCCCTGGCCGCCGTCCCCGAAGAGGACCTGCCCCGCCGGATCTCGTTCGTCTCCGACAAGGTCTTCGAACCCCGCTGGTGGCAGCGCTTCTTCGCCTCCGGCCCGCAAGTCGGGTTCGCCTCCGCGGCGATGCTCTCGGTCGCCCTCCTTGTGAACGCCTTCGCCCGCCCCGCCGCCGTCGCGCCGGTTCCCGCCCCGGCCGCCGTCGACGAGGCGCGCGTGGCGGCCGTCATCGAACGCGAGGTTGCGCGCCGCCTGCCCGCCGCCGTGAACGCCGCCCTCGAACAGGCCGGCTCACGCAACCACCAGCAGGTCCAACTCGCCCTCGCCGGCTTCGAGAAGAAAATGCAGTTCGAACGCCGCGCCGACCTCGTCGCCGTCGAAGAGAACTTCAAAATCCTCCGCGAGCGGCTGAGCCGGTTCTACATCGCGTCGAATTCGGTGGGAGGCGACTGATGCGCATCGCTCTCTTTCTGCTCCTTGCCGCCGCCACGTTCGCCCAGCAAACCGCGCCCCGCGTTTCCCGCGGCGTCCTGGCGGGCGTCGAACGCGCCATGAATACCCGCTGGGAGCGGCTCATTCCCGACAATCCCTACGGCCTGCTGGGCATGACCCGCGGCGTCTACCTGGACGGGTATGGCGCCGTCTTCTCCGCCGAAGTGAACCTCGTGATTGCCCCGGGCCCCTCGCCCTTCCGCTCCCGGATCACCGAACAGGAATTGGCCGACATCAGGAAGCGCAAGCTCGAACGGCTGCCTACGCTGCGCGCCAACATGAAACAGGCGCTGCTCGGCGCGGCGATGTCCGTCGATACCGTCCCGGGCGACGAACAGGTGGTGCTCGCCATCTCCCTCTTCCACCACTCCTGGGAGGACTCATCCGGCCTCCCCCAGCAGATCGTCATGCAGGGGCAGCGCAAACGCCTGATCGAGGCCGCCGCCAGCCAGAACCCCGGCGATGGTGTGATTCAGGTGAAAGAGTACTGATGCGCCTCGGCGAGATGCTCCTGGAGCGCAAGCTCATCACACCCGGCGATCTCGACCGCGCCCTCGAACTGCAAAAAGAGCGCGGCGAGAAGATCGGCAAGATCCTCGTCGATCTCGGCTTTGTCGCCGCCCGCGACGTGCTCCTCGCGCTCTCCGAACAACTCGGTACACCGCTGGTTTCCATCGACGGGCCGCCTGCCGTTTCTCCCGAAACCGAGGCCCTCTCCACCAAGTTCCTCCGCCAGTTCCGCGTGCTCCCCCTCTCCCTCGACGACCACACGCTGACCCTGGCCATGGCCGACCCCCTCGATTTCGAAACCCTCGCCGCCGTCAGGTCCGCTACCGGGCTCCGCGTGAAGCCCGTGCTGGCCCTGGAAGCCGAAATCCTCGAGTCCATCGAGAAGCACTACGGTGAGGCCGCCCGCGCCGCCGTTTCCGGCGCACCAGAGGATGCCGAGGCCGCCGCCGACCTCGAACACCTCCGCGACATGGCGAGCGAAGCGCCCGTCATCCGCATGGTCAACGCAATGATCGCCTCGGCCGTCGAAAAGCGCGCCAGCGACATCCACCTCGAGCCCTTCGAGAAAGAGTTCCGCGTCCGCTTCCGCATCGACGGCGTGCTCTACAACCAGGAACCCCCGCCCCGCGACGCCAAGGCCGCCGTCATCTCGCGCGTCAAGCTCATGGCCAAGCTCAACATCGCCGAGCGCCGCTTGCCGCAGGACGGCCGCATCAAAATCAAGACCATGGGCCGCGAAGTGGACCTTCGCGTCTCCACGCTCCCCACCCTCTACGGCGAGAGCGTCGTGATGCGCCTGCTCGACCGCTCCGCCGGCGACTTCTACGACCTCCGCCGCCTCGGCTTCGACCAGCACATGCTCTCGCGCATGGAGTACTACACGTCGCTGCCCCACGGCATCTTCCTGGTCACCGGCCCCACCGGCAGCGGCAAGTCCACCACGCTCTACTCCGCCCTCAAGCGCATCAATCAGTCCGACAAGAAGATCATCACCATCGAAGACCCGGTGGAGTATCAGATGGACGGCATCAACCAGATCCACGTCAACGGACAGATCGGGTTGACCTTCGCCGCCGGCCTGCGCCACATCGTCCGCCAGGACCCCGACGTGATCATGGTCGGCGAAGTCCGCGACCGCGAAACCGCCGACACCGCGATCCGCGCCGCCCTCACCGGCCACTTCGTCTACTCAACGCTCCACACCAACGACGCCCCCAGCGCCATCACGCGCTTGACCGATATGGGCGTCGAGAACTACCTGATCACGTCCTCGCTGGTTTCCGTGCTGGCCCAGCGCCTGGTGCGCGTCATCTGCCAGAACTGCCGCGAGCCCGCCGGGCAGCGCGTCGCGCCCACCGGCGAAACCGTGAACTGCTGGCGTGGCCGCGGTTGCGACCAGTGCTTCGGCAGCGGTTTCACCGGCCGCGTAGGCATTTTCGAAATGATGGAACTGAACGACGAACTCCGCAAGTTGATCATGGCCAACGACGACGCCGCCGCCATCACCGCCGCCGCCCGCCGCAACGGCATGCGCAACCTCCGTGAGGATGGCTGGCTCAAGGTAGCCGCCGGCGTCACCACCGCCGACGAAGTGATGCGCGTGACGCAGGAGTTCTGAGCAGCGCAGATTCTCTGCCTCCCGGCCTTCGACTACGCCCGTCCCACCTCCAGGCCGCCAACCTCCTCAAGTTTCCAGAAGCGAACTCCTGGACACTGCGGGCCGGCGCGTCCGCGACATGGGTGCCGTCAACTCGACCACCGCAGCCTAACTTCCGGGTGGCGCGTCAACCAGGAGCTATCTAAAGCCCAGAACACACAGTACGGCGGCGCCTCCCCTGTGCGTTCCTCATGCTGGACTGCGGCAATGATTGCTCGGCCGGCCTACTCTGTGGCCGAAGATTGGCTCAAGCGATGATTTCGAACGTCCTTAATCGGCGATTGTCCGAATAGGCGCCGGTACTCCCGGCTAAACTGGCTTGGGCTTTCGTATCCCACCTCGAAGGCCGCGCTGGCGGCATCGACGCCTTCCGTGAACATCCGTCCTCGCGCCGCCTGCAACCTGAGTTGCTTCTGGTACTGGACTGGACTCATCGACGTCAGTGCCCGGAAATGATGATGAAACGTCGACACAGCCATGCCTGCCATCTCCGCCAACTCTTCCACGCGCAACGGCTTGGCGAAGCTCGTTCGAATCCACTCTATCGCCCTTGCGGTTCGCTGACTCTGATTGCCGAGCGTGGCAATCGCTCGAAGCCGGGCGCCCGCGGGCCCCTGGAGAATTCGAAAGACGATTTCCCTTTGTATGAGGCCGCCCAAGACGGGAATCTCACGCGGCTTGTCGACGAGGTCCACCAATCGACGGCAGGCGTCCAGAATCTCGGGAGTCGTTTTGCCGATCGCCATCGCAGGGCTATCGCCGGGACTCTCCCAAGTTGGAAGTTCGGCGACGCTCAGCAAGTCTCGAACCACGGAAGGCTCCAACTTGAGCGCGAGGCCAATGAACGGTTTCGACTCGCTCGCTTCTGGGATGTGGCTAACGATGGGAAGGTCGACCGACGTAAGAAGATAGCGCGATGCGTCATAGAGGAAAGTTCTCGTGCCGAGTGCCACCTCCTTACGCCCTTGGGTGATGACTGCGAGACTCGGCTCGTAGGTGACACACGATGGAGCCGTGGGTTTCACACGGCGTACGATGGTGAGCCCCGGAACATCGGTTATCCGTTTCTCTGCTCGCCCCACAAGACGATCAATCTTGCTGGACAGTTCGGACTGCAGGCGGCAGACTAGCCCGGCACCGCCATCAGCCCCATTCGTTGAGGCCTTCGGTTTCTTCATATCGCTTCCAGCGTACCGCTATTGTGGCAGGGTTGAAACCGGAATCGATCGCAATCGACAGAATTAGGCAACAACTCGGCAGGATCGGGCTATCGCCAAACTGACAGGCCTCTCTACGCTGGAGACAGTGAACGTGAAGAAGGCAAGCATTCAGAAACGTCGCCTCGGAAAGAGCAACTTAGAAGTGTCGGCCCTGGGATTAGGTTGCATGGGAATGAGCTTCGGCTATGGTCCCCCGAAGGACAAGGCGGAAATGGCCGCGTTGATCCACGCTGCGGTGGAGCGCGGGGTGACGTTTTTCGACACGGCTGAGGTGTACGGCCCCTTTACGAACGAAGAACTCGTGGGCGAGGCGTTGACACCGTTTCGCGGCGAGGTAGTGATTGCGACAAAGTTCGGGTTTCAGCTCGACCCGGAGACAGGCAAACAGGCCGCGCTGAACAGCCGCCCCGAGCATATCAAGGCCGTGGCGGATGCCTCGTTGCAGCGCTTGAAGGTGGAAATCATCGATCTCTTCTATCAGCATCGTGTCGACCCGAACGTCCCGATCGAAGAAGTTGCGGGAGCCGTCAAGGATTTGATTCAACAGGGAAAGGTCAGGCACTTCGGCCTTTCGGAAGCAGGCGTTCAAACCATCCGCCGCGCTCATGCAGTACAACCGGTGACCGCTTTGCAAAGCGAGTATTCCATCTGGTGGCGGGAGCCGGAGGCGGAGATCCTCCCCGTGCTGGAAGAACTGGGAATCGGCTTTGTGCCCTTCAGCCCGCTTGGTAAGGGCTTCCTCACGGGAAAGATCGACGACTCCACACCGTTCGATAGTACCGACTTCCGGAGCATCGTCCCACGCTTTTCGGCGGAAGCACGAAGGGCGAACCGCGCGCTGGTTGATCTGCTGAAAGCGATTGGCCATAGGAAGGACGCCACGCCGGCTCAGATTGCCCTGGCGTGGGTGCTGGCTCAGAAGCCGTGGGTGGTGCCAATTCCCGGCACCACCAAGCGGGAACGCCTCGCGGAGAACCTGCAAGCGGAGTGGATCGAACTGAGCACCCAGGATTTAGAGCAAATCAACACCGCGACATCGGGCATCGTGATATCGGGCGCCCGCTACCCTGAGGCCGCACAGAGAATGATCGACCGATAAGGCAAGGATGAATCATGCATAGGAATACTCAGACAAGAAACAGTCGACGTCGCTTTCTGATTACGGGCGGGGCTTTGACCACCTCGCTCATAGGCATCAGCAGCTCCGGCCTTGCCCAATCAGGGGACGGCGGAGGGGGGAAGGGCGCGGCCACCCGCACGCTGGGTACCGGGAGACAGAGCCTAAGCGTATCTGCGCTTGGACTCGGGTGCATGGGAATGAGCTACCACCGCAGCTTCGTTCCGGAAAGAGGCGCTATGATCCGGCTGCTTCGGAGCGCGGTCGACTCCGGAGTAACGCTCTTCGACACTGCTGAAGTGTACGGGCCGTATATCAATGAAGCGCTGGTGGGCGAGGCGCTGAGTCCGGTCCGCAAGGACATTCTGATCTGCTCGAAGTTTGGATTCAATATTCAAAACGGCGAGATGGCCGGGCTCAATAGCAAGCCGGAGCATATCCGGAGAGTTGTGGAAGAGTCGTTACGACGGCTGAGAACGGACCACATTGACCTGCTGTATCAACATCGTGTGGATCCGCAGGTCCCGATCGAGGACGTGGCCGGGACGGTGAAGGATCTGATCGCCCAAGGCAAGGTGCGCCGTTTCGGACTGAGCGAAGCCAATGCGGAGATCATTCGCAAGGCGCATCAGGTCCAGCCGCTGACCGCAGTTCAAAGCGAATACTCGCTGATGTGGAGAGGGCCTGAGAGCTCGGTTCTAAAAGTGTGTGAAGAGTTGGGAATCGGATTCGTGCCGTACAGCCCGTTGTGCCGCGGCTACCTCGCCGGATTCATCAACGAGCGGACGAAGTTCAATCCAAAGAACGACAATCGTGCGACGCTTCCGCGCTATTCGCCAGAAGCGATCAAGACGAACTGGGCGATGATCGATCTTCTCACCGAGTTCGGCAATCAACGTGGATTCACCGCGGCACAGGTGGCATTGGCCTGGTTGCAGGCCCAGCGGCCTTGGATTGTGTCGATTCCCGGCACCACGAAGCTGGCGCACTTGCGCGAGAACTTGATGTCCAGTCAGGTGCGGTTCAGTCCGGAGGAGTTGGAACGGCTCACACGGGCTGCCTCCGGGATAAGGATCATTGGCGAACGCTATACCGGCCAGTCCGCTCAGCAAGTCAGCAAATGATCTTGTTTCGATTGAAGCTGGCCGCGCAGCACCCGAGAAGTGAACATCGCGGAGTGATGGCGCTCTCTCCAGGCGAGAAGCTCGGCCCATATGAATGCCTCGCACTGCTTGGCAGAGGCGGCATGAGCGAGGTCTACCGTGCCCGTGACCCCAGGCTAAACCGCGAAGTCGCCATCAAGGTCCTCCCCGCTGCTGTGGCGCAGGACCAGGAGCGCCTGGCGGCGGTTTGAACGCGAAGCGAGAATCCTGGGGTCGCTCAACCACCCCAATATCGCCCAGGTCTACGGACTGGAGCACATGGGCGACGTGCGCGCCCTCGTCATGGAGCTCGTCCCGGGTGCCACCCTCTCCGTCCCGCAACCCCTGGACACCGCACTCAATTGCGCCCGGCAGATCGCCGAAGCGCTGGAGACAACCCACGAACTCGGCATCACTCACCGCGACTTGAAGCCGGCCAACACCATGGTCAAGCCGGATGGCGCCGTCAAGGTCCTGGACTTCGGCCTTGCTTCCTCTCCCAACCGGAAGCGGCCGCACATCCGCAATGTATCGAATCTGGGACATGGTTGAAGCCTGGGATGGCCTGCGGCGCCGCGCGCCCCGCGACAGCGTCCACCGCCCGCCGATCTCAAGACGAGAGCCAGACATCAGAACTGAATGCGATGGCTGGCTTAAGGTAGCCGCCGGCGTCACCACCGCCGACGAAGTGGTGCGCGTGACGCAGGAGTTCTGATCAGCGCAGAATCTCTGCCTCCCGGCCTTCAACGACTACGCCCGTCCCACCTCCAGGCCGCCAATCTCCTCAAGTTTCCAGAAGCGGACTCCTGAACACTGCGGGCCGGCGTGTCCGCGACATGGGCGCCGTCAACTCGACCACCGCCGCCTAACTTCCGGGTGGCGCGTGATCCGGCCAGGACCGGTGCCGGGTTGTTTCTGAAGACGCTTCATCGCATCACCGCGATCGACCTCGGTTTTGTTCCAGAGCGTCTCATGGCGTACGAATTCTCGTTCCCGCGTTCCACCTCCGACGATCACAAGCGAGCCGTCGCTATGCGGAGTCCTTGGGACCCATGGGTTCTTGGAGTGGCGGCGGTTCTGATGCTCGCCGTCAGCATCGCGGGTGCGTGGTTGCCGACGGCGCGTGCGGCGGCCATCGATCCCAATCGGCCTTACGCGAGAACTGAACCGAACGAGCTTGTGAGCGGCGAACGCTCTATTTTTCAACGAATTGAGCCGGCCTCAAGTACATAGATCCACACTTACGGCGAAGGGATCCGGATCTCGCCGACAGGCGACGCGGCTGGTATCCTGGTATTCGATGGCAATGAACTGGCGCGAACGCATTGCGGTGGACCCCAAGGTCCTCGTTGGCAAACCAGTCATCAAAGGCACTCGGCTCGCCGTCGAGTTTGTCGTAGATCTTCTTGCCGCCGGGTGGACTCAAGAGCAGATCCTGGACAACTATCCGCACATCTGTCAGGAAGACATCCAAGCCTGCTTGGCCTACGCCGCCGAGCTCCTGCACACTGAGCACATCGTCCCACTACAGCCTGCATGAAGTTCGTCGCTGACGAGAACTTCCCGCGAGACGCTCTGCGCCTACTGCGGCAATCCGGATTCGACGTCGCCTCCATAGCCGAAACCCATCCCGGACTACCCGACACCGAAGTCCTCGGTATCGCATCGGCCGAGGGCCGAACGCTGCTCACTTTCGACAAGGACTTCGGTAGTCTCGCTTTCCGTCAAGGCCTGCCGGCTTCGTGTGGAGTCATCCTGTTCCGAACCAGTTCGCTCACGCCGACGGAGATTGCCGGCCTCGCCATTGCCACGCTCCAATCGGGCGTCGCCTGGGCCGGGCACTTCTGCGTGGTCAACGACCGCAAGATCCGCGTCACTCCCTTGCCGCCCCGGCCTATCAGCGCGTGACTCCCTGCTTTCATTGCGCTGAGGCCACGTGGAGACGATAGCCCACGAAAAACGGCGCAGGGATTAGAATCTACCCAGCGGATGGTCGGCAATTCGGACATTCGATCCTGGTAAGAACGCCAAGTCACTGGTAATCGCCCGTGTGTCGAATCCCACGGCCTGCCCTAACCACCGGCACCTTCACCTGGTATCCAAGCGATCCGAGAACCCGGATCAGCAAGTCCGTCGACACATGTTCGAGATCGTCGTTCAGGATCGCCGTCACCCTCGTCCGCGAGGTCCCCGCTCTCTTCGCGATTTCCGCGTGCGTCACCCGGTGTTTACCAACAATCTCCTTCAGACGCTTGACCAGCGCGTACTGAACCTGCCACTCCTTTGCTTCCGTTCCGGAGAGGCCGAGCGCCTCCGCCAACTCTTCTGGCGTTGCTGCGATCCTCGGTTTCAGATCAGCCATCGAGAAGCTCCTTCAATCGCTTTCTCCCAAGTTCGACCTCCCAGCGAGGAGTCCGCTGCGTCTTCTTTGCGAAAGCGTGAAAGACCAGAACACCCTTTGGAGAGGTTGTAAAGTAGAAGACCCGAAAGATTCCGTCCTCACCAGTTACTCGCAATTCTGAAACACCCGAATGGACCGCCGGCATCGGTCGAGCATTCGGCATGCCGAGCGATTCTCCCATCTGCAGCCGAAACAGCCCGCGTCCCAGGCGAACTCGTACATCCCTGGGGAACCGGCGAGATCCGCCAGCGGATCATGGCGAATGAGGACGCCGTCACCATCACCGCCGCCACCCGCCGCAACGTCATCGTCGAAATCCGCGCCGGCCCGCCGCAACGGCATGCGTAACCTCCGTGAGGATGGCTGGCTCAAGGTCGCCGCCGGGACCCCACCAACTGCTGTGCCACCTTGTCCATCGCCCACATCGCCCCCTAACGCCGCAACGCCGCCATCCAGTCCAGCAGCACCGTCAGGCTCCGCGGACGGGGCGGTACCGCCTTCGCCCCCTCGGGCAAAGCGTGAACGGCGAAACGCTGCCCGTCACTCGTCATGGCCCAATACTGCGCCGTGCTGAAAGGTTGCAGCGCCGTCGTAAATAGCGGCTGCGGCGCGCCGAACTCCAGCCCACCCCCGCGCTCACGCACGTCCACCGACACGAACCGGCCGCCCCCCTCGTGAATCACCAACTCCTTCCCGTCCCGACGCCACCGTGCCAGACTCCCGCCATTCTTCGAAACGCGCCACTTGCCGTTGCCCGGCGGAAAGCTTTGAACGTAGATTTCGGACTGTCCCGTCTCTGACGATGCGAAGGCCAGCCACTTGCCGTTCGGGGAGAACTGCGGCCATGCCTTCCAGTAGCTTCCGCCCAGCAGCGTCTCGGCTTTGTCGGGTTGTGAAAGGGAAATCAGTCCAATCTCGTTCGAACTGCCGGCTCCGCCCACCTCGAACGCCAGTTGGCGGCCGTCCGGCGTAATACCCAGATGGTGGAAACTCCCCTTCCGCAACAGAATCGGGGTGCCGGTGCCGTCCGCAGACGCCGTGTAAATCCCCCCGGGACCTTCCCTCGAACTTCCCGTGTAGTAAATGCGGCGGCCGTCGGGAGAATAAATAGCAGTCGACTCGTTACCGCCGTCCAAGGTAATGCGCGACGCCACGCTACGCGCCAGATCGAGAGTCCAGAGGTCACGCGATCCCCGTTCGTCCGCGCCCGCTCGGTCGCCGAGGAGTTGCTTGTCGTCCGGCGAGAATTCCAGATGTCCCCATTCGCGCTCGTTGCTTGGGGAGAGGGTCTCCAGCCGCTCGCCCTTACGGTTCAACAGCACGAGTTCCAGGGGCTGCCGTTCGGCGGAGAGCGTGTGTAACAGCATCACGCGTGCCGGCACTGAGACGTAGGCAGGGAGTTGGCCGCGCGGCGAGAGCATCAGGCTCTCCGCCAGCGTAAAGGGCTGCGACGTCACCTCTCGCCGGCCGCGGTCGTAACCGACCGCCTGCAGCGTCGCCTGCGACCGGTACAGGATCGCTCCCCGCGAGAGGCCCGTGTCAGAGGCGTAGAGCGCCTTGCCGCCATTCATCGAGAGAAGACGTTTCGGAGCCTCTTTCTGCTCCAGGTCTCCGAGCATGACGTGCGCGAGCCCCGGCTTAAAAGAGGAGTACAGGAAGTACCGCCCGTCCGGGAGAAAGCCGGGGAAGCCATGCCCCGTTTCACCATTCTCGAGCTTGGTAACCGGCGCCGGCGTTCCTCCGGCGGCAGGCACGCGTTGAATCGGCCCCGCGTTCGATCCGAAGAGGATGACATCCTGCGCGTTCCAACTGAACCCGCGGATGCTGCCGCTGCCGGTAGACACCGTGGCGGCCCCACCGGTCGACAGGTCCAGTCTCTTCACCTTCTCATCCACGGACAGAAAAACGATGTGGCTTCCGTCCGCCGAGAACTCGGCGTAGGCGGCGTTATCGGCGCCTTGCAGGTACCGGTATTGCGCTGAGTTCAGTGGCCGGACATAGAGCCGGTTCTCGTTGCCTCCCTCCCTTACGGCGTGGATGAGCAGCAGGCGGCCATCCGGGGAAACCGCGTGCCCCGCGCTCGAAAAAACAGTGCCTTCCGGAGGAGACAGTTCAAAGCGCGCCGCGAGGGGAGCCGGCGGCTGAGGCGCCCGGTTGAGCCACCACACCGCGGGGATCACGAGCGCCAGGGCGGCGGCAATGACCCAGGGCAGGACGTTCAACCGTTGTCGCTCCGGCGTCGCCATCGCCGGCGCCTCCGGCTCCGCATCCAGTTCCAGTCGTGCGTCCGCAATGTCGTGGAGACGCTTCCGGCGATCCCGCTGCAGGCATCGCAGCAGCAGGCGGCGGATGGCGGGCGGCGTATCGCCGGGCAGCACGGAGAAGTCGGCGTCGCTCTTAAGGACCGCGGCCAGCGTATCCGCCATCGTCTCGCCGCCGAAGGTCATGCGGCCCGTGAGCATCTCGTGCAGCACCACCCCGAAGGCCCACACGTCCGCGCGCTTGTCCGCGGCCATGCCGCGCGCCTGTTCCGGACTCATGTACCCGGCGGTTCCCAGAATCACGCCCGCCCGCGAAGCGGCCAGGGAGATGGTCGGGGAATCGTGCCCGCCGGAGGCTGCCGGGGCTGACTCCGGCTCCAGCGCCTTGGCCAGACCGAAATCCAAAACCTTCACCTGCCCCTCGGGGGTCAGCTTGACGTTCGCCGGCTTCAAATCGCGGTGGATGATGCCCTTGGAGTGGGCCGCGTCCAGCGCATCGCAGATCTGCCGCGCGATGTCTACTGCTTCGCCCACCGGCACCGCGCCGCGCCTGATCCGGTCCGCAAGCGTCTCCCCTTCCACCAGCTCCATCACCAGCGCCGGCGCGGGACCGGAGTCCTCGAGGCCGTAGAGAGCCGCAATGTTCGAGTGATTCAGAGCGGCGAGAACCTGCGCTTCCCGCTGGAAGCGGATCATGTACTGAGCGTTGGAGGCAAGGTCCGCGGGAAGAACTTTGATCGCGACGTCACGGTTCAGCTTCGAGTCGCGCGCACGCCACACCTCCCCCATGCCTCCCGAGCCAAGGGGCGCCGTGATCTCGTAATGGCCGACGCGCGCGCCGGTAGTTAGGGACATGATCGGGTTGCGTCGATTGTAGCGAAGCCGGCCTCACTGCTGCCGCAGGGCCGCCATGGGATCGACTCGCGCGGCGCGGCGCGCCGGGACCAGCGCAGCCACCGCCGCCACGGTCCCGAGCAGGATCGCGACCGCGCCGAAGGTCAATGGGTCCGACGGCTTGACTCCAATCAACAGGCTCTCGATGAAACGAGTGAGCCACAGCGCGCCAACCATCCCCAAGCCCAAGCCGAGCACCACCATGCCGAGCGATTGCCTCAGCACTGCTCGCACCACTTGCGCCGCCGGGGCCCCCAGAGCGATGCGGATCGCGATCTCCCGGTTCCGCTGCGCCACCGTGAACGACAACACTCCATAGATGCCAATCGCGGCGAGCACCAGGGCCAGAGCCCCCAGGCCGCTGAGCAGCGATGCCGACAAGCGCTCCTGGGAGAGGCTCGCGTTGCGATGCGATTCCAGTGTGAGTAAGTCGACGGGAACGATGTCTGGGTCGAGCGCGCGTATCTCCTGCTTAACCGTGCCCGCAAACACCAGTGCATCGCTCGCCGTCCTGACCTCCAGGTTCATTTCTCTCTCCGGACGCTGCGCGAAAGGCACGTAAAAGCAGGCCCGGACAGGCTCGCGCAGGTTGCGAAAACTGCCGTCGCGCACCACGCCCACCACTTCCGCCACCGGATTGCCGGGCCAGGTGAGCCGGAAAGACCGGCCGATCGGATTCTCCCCGGGCCAGAACCGCTGCGCCCAGACCTCATTCACAACCGCGACCAGCGGCGCCCCATCGCCATCCCTCCGCGTGAAGGAGCGGCCCCGCACCAGGGGAACGCCGACGGTTTCGAAGTAGCCATGCGAGACCAGATTGAAGTCCACCTGGAAGCGCTGCTCGGCCGCGTCGTTCGCACCGCGGATCAGGACGTCGGCGCCGCCCCGCCGGCCGCCCAGTGGTACGGTCTGTACCAGGGATGCCCCGCGCACGCCCGGCAGCGCTTCCACACGGTCCTGCAACGCGCTGTAGAAGGCAGCCGCGCGAGTCTTGTCGTAGCCCGCCGAGGCCAGATCGAAGGAAACCAGCAGCACCTGCGAAGGATCGGCGGTCACATCGGAGGCGATGGCGTTGCGCAGGGTCCGCACCATCAAACCCGCGCCCGCCAGCAGCAGCACGGAGAGCGCCACCTGGCCGCACACCAGGACGCCGCGCAGTCCCTCGCCGCCGCGCGGCGATTTCCCATCGCCGCCACTCTTGAGCGCCGTCGATAGATCGGTCCGCGAACCCTTGAGCGCCGGCCCCAGCCCAAACGCGATTCCGGTCAGCAGCGATAGGGTGAAGGCGAACAGCAGCTCCCGCCAGTCGAGCACCGCATCGAAGGCCAGCGGAATACGGAAGGGGGTCGGGAACCCTCGCAGGAATCGCACCATGACCTCGGCCGTCAACAGCCCGGCCGCCCCGCCGAGAAAGGCAAGCAGAAGGCTCTCGGTGAGCAGTTGGCGGATCAGCGCGCCGCGCGCCGCGCCGATGGAGAGGCGGACCGCGATCTCCTGGCGCCGCTGGACGGCCCGAGCAAGCGACAGGTTTGCCAGGTTGAAGCACGCGGCCAGTAGCACGAGTCCGGCAACCGTCACCAGCATCGCGAGGAACTGAATCACTGACCCTCGATACGATGGCCAGAACCGCGCGCGCTGAGCCGGATACAGTTCGGCGGTGAATCGCAGATCTCGAAACACCTGAGTGCGCTGGCTGCCGGGCTTCGCTGACAGGACGCTGAGCTCGGCCTGAGCTAGTTCGAGACTCACGCCGGGCTTCAATCGCGCCATCACCAGAAACGAGTGGAAGCCCCACCCCGTCAAGACCGGAGCCGCATCCAGCGGCGGGACAGCCTCCGCGTACATGGTGGCCGGAATCCACACGTCCGGCGGCTTGGTCCAGTCGAGCACGAGCCCGCGAAAACTCTCCGGCATCACGCCAATCACGGTGAAGCGATGGCGCGCGATGGTGAGTGTACTGCCGATCGCCGCCTCGGCGCCCGCAAAATGACGCTGCCAGAAGTTGTGACTGATCACGGCGACGGCATTCCCGCCCTTGGCGCTCACATCGGAGGCTTGAATCACACGGCCGCGATGGGCCGGGATACCGAGGGTCGAGAAGTAATCCGGGCTCACCAATTCGCCTGACACCCGCTCGCTCGCGTCTCCGGCGGTGAGATTCATGGGCACCCGCAGATAGGCGAGCATTCCGGAGAACACCTGGTTCTGTCCGCGGTAGAACTCGTAATCGGGATACGAACTCGACGACAAGCCGCCGCGGCTGAGCTCGCGGTGATAGATCGAGACCAGCCGGCCGGGATCGGGAACCGGCAGCGGGCGCAATAAAACCGCATCGATCAGGCTGAATATCGCGGTGTTCGCGCCTACGCCGAGCGCCAGCGAGAGGATCGCCACGGCGGCGAAACCAGGCTTCCTGCGCAAACCACGAATGGCGTAGCGGAGGTCGCGGGCGATGGCTTCGAAGATCGGCAGACCGCGCTGGTCGCGGTAGCTTTCCTTCGTCGATTCGACGCTGCCAAAAGTAAGTTTCGCTCGGCGGTGCGCCTCCTCCGGCGCGAGGCCGCGCCGGATATTCTCGTCCGTGAGCAGTTGGATATGAGCATCCAGTTCCTCGGCGAGCTCGCTGTCGCCGCGGCCCCCGGACAGACTCCCCAGCAGGCGGTTCCAGGCGCGACGCAGCAACCGAGTCATGGCTTGGCCCGCTTCAACAACAGAAAACGCGCGACGATCTCAGTCGCCTGCTCCCACTGGCTGGCCTCGGTGGCGAGCTGTTTCCGCCCGGCCTTGGTGATCCGATAGAACTTGGCGCGGCGATTGTTGTCCGATACGCCCCATTCCGACGCGATCGCACCTTCCTGTTCGAGCTTGAGCAGGACCGGGTAGAGTGTGCCGTGGTTGATGCTGAGCAGGTCACCGCTGGTTTGCTCGATGCGGCGCGCGATGCCGTACCCGTGCTGCGGTCCCATGGCGTGGAGCGTTTTGAGGACCATCAGTGCCAGCGTGCCCTGCCAGACTTCGGCCTTTGTGCCCATATGGGTTTCCCATATGAGTATGACACGTCACGCCGGCGAGTGCCGCGCCCGCTTCCACGAACGGCCGTGAGACCGCCAGGGGCCTCCGCGTCCCGTCAAAGCGACGCCTCCGCCTCCGCCTCCAGGGCGGCGCGATTCATGATGCGCACCTGCCCCTTCTCCATGCGGATCATGCCCTCGCTTTGAAAGCGGCTGAGATTGCGGGAAACCACTTCGCGCACCGTACCCAGACGGTTGGCGAACTCCTCGTGGGTGACGGGCAAGGCGAAACGGTCGGCGCCGGCGGAGGCGCTGAACTCCAGCAGCGTGCGCGCCACGCGTTGGCGGACGCTGCCAAACGTCACGCTTTCGATCAAACCCACCAACTGGCGCAGGCGCTTGCCCACTACGGCAAGCACCTTCATCGGCACCTGCGGATGCTCTTCGCAGAAGCGGTGGAAGTCGCTCTTATGAAGCACGAAGGCGATGCCGTCGGTGACCGCGACGGTGCTCGCCGGGTAGGTGCCGCCGTCGAACAGCGGAACCTCGGCGACGCTCGACGGCGCCGACTCCACCGCAAGCGTGATCTCCCGGCCGGACGGCGCGGTCTTCACGATCTTGACCGAGCCGGAAGCGATCACCCACAGCCCCTCGCACGGGTCGCCCTCGTAGAACAGGGGCTCGCCCGCGGAGAAGCGCCGGGCGCCGGCAAGCACCGCGATCCCTTCGCGCTCTTCCGCAGTCAGGCCGGTGAGTAGTTGGGTCTTGGCGAAAGTGGCAGAGCGCAGTTTTCCAATGTCGGGTTCAAGCGACGGGTTGGCCACCATGGACCAATGTAACGTAATCGCCGGCGGGGCACTCAGCGGGGAAGAGTCAGCGGCTGCCTGGAAGCGTGGTCAAAGTCCGGAAACCGGTGCGTGTGAGCACCGGTTTCCGTTAGCAAACAAGCTCCTCTAGAAGTCGTAGCGAAGCGCCATCTGCATGATGCGCGCGCCGCCGACCGTGGAGTCGATCCGGCCAAAGGTCGGGAGGTTGACGATGCTCGTGTTGGGCAGGCCCCACCGAACGTTGTTCAACGCGTTGTACATCTCGGCGCGGAAGGTCACCGCGTGGCGCTCGCCCCACGGCATGCCGAACCGCTTCACGATGGACAGGTCGAAGTTGTAGAACTGCGGGCCGCGGAACGAGTTGCGGCCCGACGTTCCCAATTCGCCCAAGCCGGGGAAGGAAAACGCGTTGCGCTGGGCGTCGTTCAGCCACCAGATGCCGCCGTCGCGGCGCTGGACGGTACCGATGTTGCGATCGCCGGTGAAGTTGGACCAGGTGCCGGCCGTGGACGGACCCGTGCGCCGGCCGCTGCCGACCGTATAGACCGTGCCGCTCTGCCAGATGCCGAGGACGCCGACGTCCCAGCCGCCCAGGATCTTGTTCGCCCAGTTCGGCATGTTGCCGCCGAGGAACTTGCCGGAGCCGATGGGCAGAGTCCAGATGACGCTGTAGTTCAGCGCGTGCGGACGATCGAAGTCGCCGCGCGCCCTGTTCAGGTTCAGGTTCGAGTTCTCGATGGGCGCGGTGAAGCCGTTGCCGTCCACCGAGGAGTTGTCGAGCGCCTTGCTGAACGTGTAGTTGATCTGGAACTTCACGTCGCCCGCGGTGCGGGCAAGGCTCACCTGCATCGAGTCATACCAGGAGCGGCCGTTGTTGGTGGCCAGAATCACCTGGTCGAACTGCGGGAAGTTGCGAATGAAGAAGTTGTTCAGGCCGGCCTGCGGATAGAGGCTGAACCGGGTCTGGTCCAACTGCGCCGCGATCGTGCCCGCCAGGCCCTGCGCCAGGTTGGTGGCGCCCAGCCCGGTCACTGCCGCCTGCGGCGTACCGAACATTCGCACGAAGGGGTTGTTGGCGGAAACGGCCGCGCCCGAAGTGCGGAAGGCGTCGATCTCGCGCATTGCGGTGAGCGTGTCGCCGTAGATGCGCGGCTGATTCACATCCAGCCAGGTGAAGAGCTTGGTGCCCTTCGTCCGCACGTAGCCCACATCCAAAACCAGGTTCCGCTTGAGTTCCCGCTGGATGTTCAGGTTGAAGTGCTGGACGTAGCCCGTGGCCAGGTCATCCGGGAAGACCACGATGCTGGTCTGCCGCGTGACGGGCTGCAGCGTGAGCGGCGCGGCCGGCTGCTGTGGCGCCGCGGGGTTCTGCGATACCCGCGTATCGACGGCGATCTGGTTGCCCGCCTGGGTCAGCACACCCTGGGCGAAGCCCGGTGTGTTGCCGTCCACTAGGCTGGACGTGGCGCCGACGATGCGATCGTAGAAGATACCGTAGCTGCCGCGGATGGCCATCTTGCCATCCTTGAAGGGATCCCACGAGAAACCGATGCGGGGCGCGAAGTTGTTCCAGTCGTTGTTGTACCACTGGGACACGCGCTGGATCCGGAGGTTGTCGATGCGCCCGTTGAAGTTGACGTTCTGAGGCTGATCGATGGCCCCCTGCAGCCGGTCGCGCTCGGCGGGCGAGCCATAAAAGTCCCAGCGAACTCCCACGTTCAGAGTGAGGTTCGGCAGAAGCTTCCAGTCGTCCTGAAGGAACAGGCCGTAGTCGTTGAAGTCGAAGTTCCGGACCCGAGGCGTGCCGGCGGCCTGGAACTTCTCCAGGTCGCTGTAGAAGGTCTGGCTGATCTGCCCCACCCGGCCCAGCAGGTCGTTGTAGAGGCTCTCAAACCGCTGGCGGTCGGCCGAGGAGATCACCGTAGCGCCATTCGGGCCGATCGTGGCGGGAACCGTGGCCAGCGTCGGCGTCAGCGAGATGTTCGGGTAGATGCCCGCCTCGTTCCAGCCGTACTGCAGCACGTGACGGCGCTGGAAGCCGGCCTTCAGCGTGTGCTTGCCACGGATGTGGGTCAGGTTGTTCGTCGTGTCCCAGACCGGGCTGTTGCGGCCCTGCGGGAACGCGGCCAGGATCGGGTTGGTGTAGAGGTTCGGAATCACCGCCGCACCCTGAATGCGATCCGGGCGCAGGAACGCCACGGAGGCGCTCTGATAGCCGAGACGGAATTCGTTGACCAGCGTCGGCGTGATCAACCAGTCCGAACCGGCCGATATGCCCCAACGGCGTCCGCCCTGCGAGCCCTGCGGACGGCCGGGGAACGCCGCATCGGCGCCGTTCAATCCATCGATGAAGTCGTTCCGCTGCCAGCTATGCCGGTAGAACACGCGATGGCCGGACCACAGGTTGTGGTCGACTTTCGCGGTCCACTGGTCTTCAAAGCTTCCGTTCGGGTTGTTGAAGCGGAAACCCGCGGTGTTCAATCCGTCGCCCGTGTCGAAATTGTTCGGGTCGGGGAGAATCGAGAGCAGCTCGCGAACACGCGGGTCCACGCCGCGGCCCTGCGGGTCGCCCCCGACCACATTGAAGCTCTGAATCGTCTGCGAACCCGGCGCGCGCCACCGCCACAGGCCTTGCTTGGCTTCCGGTGTCAGCACCGTGCGCTGGCGAAGAACGTCCTGCGCCGTGCGGCGTCCTTGATAGTTGAAGAAGAAGAACGTGCGGTCCTTGAGGATCGGACCGCCGATCGATCCGCCAAAGATGTTCTGAATGAACTTCGGCCGGTTGATGCGGCTGGCGTTCGAGAAGAAGTCGTTCGCGTTCAGCTTCGTGTTGCGGAGGAACTCGAACGCGTTCCCGTGGAAGGAGTTGGTCCCAGAGCGCGTGACCATTTCGATCTGGCCGCCGGCGTTGCGCCCGTACTCGGCCTTGCCGCCGTTGGTGATCACACGCATTTCCTCAACCGAGTCCGTGTTCACGCTGGTCATGCTCAGGCCGAAGCGCGGAACCACCGCGTCGTTGGCATCGATGCCGTCCAGGCGCACGTTGTTCGATCCCTGGCGCGTGCCGTTGACGCGGGTGAAGCTGACATCGCCCGGGTTGATGGACATGCCGGGCGCGAAGACGGCGATCGCCAGCGGGCCGCGGCCAAGCTGCGGCAGCGTGTCGATGTCCTTCAGCGTCACCGTTTTGCCCACCTGGGCGTCGGAGGTGTTGACGCGAACCGCTTCCGCTTCAACGGTCACCGCTTCGGTGAGCGAGCCCACTTCCAGGCGGATGATCTCGTTGATCGAGACAGCCGCGTTCAACTCCAGGTTCGCCAGCACGGCCTTGCGGAAGCCCTGCGCTTCCACGGTCAGCGCATAGATGCTGGGCGGCAGCGATGCGAAGATGAATACCCCGCGCTCATTGGCCTTCACATTTATGACAATGCCGGTGCGCGTGTTGGTGGCGGTGACGGATGCCTGCGGAACGACGGCACCCGCCGGATCGAGGACCGTTCCCTCAATGCGGCCGGTGGCCACCTGCGCCCAGGCGAGGGTCGCAAGTGCAAGCAAAATCAGTGCGAAGCAGATGCCGCGGCGAAGCGCGATCGTCTTCATAACAAGAACCCCCAAAGGCATGAAGAAAACTTCAGCCGAGTTTCAGTTTTAACCGATTGTAGGGATTCTTCAGGACGTTTGCAACTGTAAACAGACTGTCAGCGCTGTTAACAGTACCGGAAAATACCCTTGACGCGGAGGCCGATCAGGCCGGCGTAGCGGCCGGCGCCAACTCCCGCTTGTACTTGCACTCCTGGTTCGGACACTGGACGATCGGGCCGGCCTTCAGCCACTTCTCCAGCAGGTACGGGTTGCTGCACTCCGGGCACTGCTCGGCCACCGGCTTGTTCCAGGCCACGAAGTCGCATTCCGGGTACCGGTTGCAGCCGTAGAACGTCTTGCCGCGCTTGGAGCGCCGCTCGATGATCTCACCCTCGCTGCATTGCGGACACTTCACGCCGATCGTCTTCTGCTTCACGTACTTGCACTTGGGGTAGTTGGAGCAGGAGGTGAATTCCCCAAATCGGCCGTACTTCAGCGACAGCTTCGACCCGCACTTCGGGCAATCCTCGTCCAGCGGCACGTCCTGCTTCTTCTGCTGGCCGCCGATCTGCTTCGTGGTCTTGCAGTCCGGATACCCGGAGCAGGCGTAGAACGTCCCAAACCGGCCTTTCTTCAAGACCATCGTTCGGCCGCAGTTCTCGCAATACTCCTCCGCGTCCTGCTCGGTGATGCTGTCGGCCTTATCGATGTCCGGCAGCTCCAACGCGAGCTGCCTGGTATTGCTGCACTCCGGGTAACCCGTGCACGCGAGGAAGCTGCCGTGCTTGCCCCACTTGATGACCATCGGCTTGCCGCACTTCTCGCAGACGATGTCGGTGGGCTGCTCCATGCGCTTGATGTTGCGCATCTCCACTTCGGCCCGTTCCAGGTCGGTCTTGAACTTGTCGTAGAACTCGGCGAGGGCTTCGATCCAATCCCGCTTGCCGTCCTCGATCTCGTCGAGTTCCTCCTCCATGCGCGCCGTGTAGCGCACGTCGAAAATGTCGTTGAAGCTCTCCAGCAGCAGATCCGTGACCACCATCCCGAGTTCCGTGGGGACGAACTTGCCGCCCTCCTTCTTCACGTACTCGCGCTCCTGGATGGTGGAGAGGATGGACGCGTAGGTCGACGGGCGGCCGACGCCATCCGCTTCCAGTTCCTTCACCAGCGTCGCTTCCGTGAAGCGCGGCGGCGGCTCCGTGAAGTGCTGCTCCGGCTCGATCGACTTGAAGCGGAGCTTCTCGCCCGCGGTCACGGCGGGCAGTTTGGCCTTCAGTTCGTCGTCCTCTTCGTCCTTCTGATCCTTGCCCTCCTCGTAAACGGCCAGGAAGCCGTCGAACTTGGGGACGCTGCCCGTGGCGCGGAACAGGAACTCGGCGCCGTCGCGGCCCTGTGCCGTGACTTCGATGGTCGTCTGGTCGAAGACCGCGGGGTTCATTTGGGATGCCACAAAACGCATCCAGATCAGCCGGTAGAGCTTGAGCTCGTCCTCTGAGACGAACTTCTCGATTTCATCCGGCGTGCGCATCGCGCTCGTCGGGCGGATCGCCTCGTGCGCGTCCTGAGCGTCCTTCTTGCTGCGATAGTAGTTGGGCTTCTCGGGCAGGTAGCGCTCGCCGTAGCGGTTGCCGACGAACTCGCGCACCTCGCGGAGGGCGTCCTCGGAGACGCGGGTCGAGTCCGTACGCATGTAGGTGATCAGACCGACCGAACCCTCCTTGCCGATCTCGACGCCTTCATAGAGCCGCTGCGCGATCATCATCGTGCGCTTCACCGAGAACCGGAGCTTGCGCGCCGCTTCCTGCTGCAGCGTCGACGTGATGAAGGGCGGAACCGGGTTGCGGCGCTTCTCCTTCGTGGCGACGGAGCGGACCAGGTAACTGGCATCCACAAGCGCGTCGACAATCTGCTGGGACGCCGTTTCGTCCGCAATCTCGACGTTCTCGCCGTTCCGCTTGGCCAGGTGCGCCTTCAGCACCGGCGGCTTCTGGGCGGAGAGGTGAACGTCGATGGTCCAATACTCGCGCTTCTGGAAGGCGCGGATTTCGCGCTCGCGCTCCACAATCAGCCGCAGCGCGACGGTTTGCACACGCCCCGCCGAGAGGCCGCGGCGGACCTTGTCCCACAACAGCGGCGAAATCTTGTAGCCCACCAGGCGGTCCAGGACCCGGCGCGCCTGCTGGGCGTCCACCAGGTGCACGTTCACCGCCATGGGTTTCTCGAAAGCCTTGCGGATCGCGTTCTGCGTGATCTCGTTGAACATCACGCGGACCACCTGGCGCTCGCCTTCCTTGCGGCCCGCCAGCTCCTCCTGCAGGTGGTAGCAGATGGCTTCGCCCTCACGGTCCGGGTCGGCCGCGAGATAGACCGTGTCGGCCTGTTTGGCCGCCTTCTTCAATTCGTCGATGAGCTTCTTCTTGCCCTCGATGATCTCATAGCGCGGGCGGAAATCGTGCTCCACGTCCACGGCCAGATCCTTCTTGGGCAGGTCCTTGATGTGGCCGAGCGACGCTTTTACGGTGAAGTTCTTGCCGAGATACTTGCCGATGGTTTTCGCCTTCGCCGGGGATTCGACGATGACGAGTGCTTTATTCATAGATGATGCCAAAATCCATTCTCCAACGCGGCGAATGCGACGCATGCGGTTCGCAGGCCATGGCCGTCCCCTCAGGGTAGCGGCTTCTGCTGGGCCGCGGCCCGGTCACGGTCGTCCGGGACTGGCAAAGGGCTGGGGGCGGCTGACGGAGGTTATTCTTTCCACACTCTAACAAAGTTTTTGCCGGGCATCTGGCGGACCAGGCCGAGCAGCTCGAGTTCGAACAGCGTCGCAATGACCTCCGACGAGGACTCATTGTGCACGTTCGCCAGCAGGTCGTCAAGGTTCGTGGTCTGATCGGGCCGGAGCAGGCCCAGCAGATGACGGCCCAGCGGCTGGTTCGGCCCCAGGGACTCTAACACATTGTTTTGCTGAGGCTTATCGCTCTCATCCGGAGGCCCGCCGCCCAGCGTCAGGCTGCGCTGCCGGGTGAGCGCGGTGCGGTCGCGCAGAGGGAGCCCGTCAAGAATATCTTGCGGGGTTTGAACGAGATGAGCGCCATCCTTAATCAGAAGGTTGGGTCCCCAGCTCGCATTCGATGTAATGTTGCCCGGAATCGCGAAGACTTCGCGGTTCTGGTCCGCCGCCAGGCGGGCGGTGATTGCCGAGCCCGAGTACTGCGCCCCCTCCACTACCAGGATGCCCGCGCTCATCCCGGCCACCACCCGGTTGCGGACCGGAAAGTTCTGCGGGTAGGCGGGGGTCATCATCGGGAACTCAGATAGGAGAAGCCCTCGGGAGGCGATCTCCGAGGCGAGCTTCCGATTCTCGGCCGGGTACACCAGATCGACGCCGCAGCCCAGCACGGCGATCGTGTCGCCCGCCACCGAAAGCGCCCCTTTGTGAGCGGCCGTGTCGATGCCTCGGGCCATTCCGGAGATCACCGCGATGCCCGCCGCGGCGAGCCCCGCCCCGAAACGCTCCGCCACCGAGAGTCCATACGTCGTGGGACGGCGCGTTCCGACCACTCCCACCGTGACCCGGTTGAGCAGCTCCAGCCGGCCGCGCGCGAACAAAGCGACGGGGGGATCGTAGATCTCGCGAAGCCGTTCGGGGTAGCGCGGATCCAGGCACGGGACCAGCGTGGCGCCGAAGGCGGCCAGTTTCTCCTGCTGGCGGACGGCGTCGTCAAACGTCGTCCCGCTCGCGATGCTTTGCGCGGCGCTGCCGGAGAGCCCAAGGCCTTCCAGTTCGGAACGGCTCGCCCGGAAGATCGACACGGGCGACCGGCGCCGTTCGAGCAGTTGCTGGGCGCCGCGCGTACCGAGTCCCGGCGTCAATAGCAGGGCGAGCCAGTGGAGTTCCTCCTCGCGGGTGAGCGTTCCAGTGGATGCTGCAGTCATAGCTGGCGGTTTGGCCTACCTATTGGGGAGAGTGCCGGGCGCGCCCATGCGCTCTCACCCGAAATTGTCGGCTAAGCTGGTGGGGATGGCGACACAGGCAACCTACGAAGACGTCAACCTGATTTTGCGGCTGTACGAGATGCGGCGCGAGGAGCGCATGCGAAAAGGGCGGGACTGGTTCGCGAAGAACTGCAAGCCGAAAAGCATGGAGGAGTTGATGCAGTTGATTCCTCCGGGCACCGACGACAACGCCTCGTTCCGGATGGTGGTCACCTACTGGGAGATGGTGGCCTCGTTCGTGACCTCCGGCGTGCTGAACCGGGATCTGTTCTTCCAGAGCGGACGCGAACTCGTGTTCGTCTACACCCGCCTGCGCGCTTTGATCCCCTCCATTCGGGAACAGTACAAGGACCCCACGCAGATGCGAAACCTGGAAGCCGTGGCGCTCGACTTCATCAAGTGGATGGACACCCAGGGGCCCGAGGTCTACTCCGCGTTCGCCGCCCGGATCTCCTGATGCGGCGCGACGACGACGAGTTCGCCGCGCGCGACTTGGAACTGGTCTACATCGCCCGGAAGCTCTCCGAAGCGAAGGACCTCGAGCAGGCCATGACCGCCGATGGGATCGATTTTCTGGTGGAACCGGATACCTATAAGGGCGGCGTGGTTTTTCAAACGGCCCGCATCGGGGCGTTTTTTTATGTGGTTCCCGAGGCCGCCGAGGAGACCCGTCGCTGGCTGGCGGGCCGCAAGTACAGGCCCCATCGGAAGCGGGAGCCGGACCCTTCCGCACAGGCGTAGCGCTCCCCGCCGCCCCCAAGCGCCGCCTTCGCGCCGGCGGGCCGGTTTGCGCCCAACGTCCAGGCATGCTGAAATGATCAGTTACACCCCTCGCGAGGAGACCACGAATTGAATCTTGCCATTCTCGCCCTGGAGGACGGGACTGTCTTCGAGGGCCGTGGCTTTGGTGCGCCCGTCGAGCGCCACGGTGAAGTCGTCTTCAATACCTCCATCACCGGCTATCAGGAGATCTTCACTGACCCCTCCTATTCCGGCCAGATCGTCGTCCTAACCTATCCCCAGATCGGCAACTACGGCGCCAACGACCAGGACAACGAGTCGGCGCGCCCGTTTATCGAAGGCCTCGTCGTGCGCGAGTTCTCCCCGCTTTCGAGCAACTGGCGGGCGGACGAGAAAGCGGACGACTTCCTGGCCCGCCATGGCATCCCCGTGGGCGCGGAGATCGACACCCGCGCGCTGGTGCGCCATTTGCGCACCCGCGGCGTGATGAGGGGCGTCCTTTCCTCGAACGGCGGGGATCCCAGGGACCTCATCGAGAAGGCGAAACAGGCGCCGTCGATGGCCGGTCTCGACCTGGCCACCCGCGTCACCACCCCGCAACGCTATGAGTGGACCGCCGGCGTCGATCCCTGTTCCCCGTCGGATCTTCTCGACCCCGCCCAGGAACTGCCCTATCGCGTCGTCGCCTACGATTTCGGAATCAAACGCAATATCCTCCGGCGCCTGGTCTACACCGGCTGCCGCGTCACCGTGGTTCCCGCGAACACACCGGCGGAAGACGTGCTCGCGTTGAAGCCGGACGGCGTCTTTCTCTCAAACGGGCCGGGCGACCCGGAGCCGCTCGCGTTCCAGGCGGCGCAGGTCCGCAAGCTGATCGGCAAAACGCCCGTGTTCGGTATCTGCCTGGGCCAGCAGATCCTGGGGCTCGCGCTCGGCGGCAGAACCTTCAAGCTCAAGTTCGGCCACCGCGGCGGCAACCATCCCGTGCTGAACAAGGTCACAAATAAGGTCGAGATCACTTCGCACAACCACGGCTTCGCCGTCGATCCGGACTCGCTCAACGCCAGCGAGATCGAACTCACGCACATCAACTTGAACGACCAGACCCTCGAAGGGTTCCGCCACCGCAACTACCCCGTTTTCTCGGTCCAGTACCATCCCGAGGCCGCGCCCGGCCCGCACGATTCGCTCTACCTGTTCGACGACTTCGTGAAGCTGATGAGAGAGAGTAAGGAACGCTAGCCCATGCCGAGACGCAATGACCTGAAACGGATTCTCATCGTGGGCTCGGGCCCGATCGTCATCGGCCAGGCGTGCGAATTCGACTACTCGGGCACCCAGGCCTGCAAGGCGCTGCGCGCCGACGGCTACGAGGTGATCCTGATCAACTCCAATCCGGCCACCATCATGACCGATCCGGAATTGGCCGACCGCACCTACGTCGAGCCGCTCAGCGTCGAGTTCGCCACCGAGGTGATCCGCCGCGAGCGGCCCGGCGCGTTGCTCTCCACTGTGGGCGGGCAGACCGGCCTCAACCTCGCCGTGGCGCTGGCGGAAGCGGGTGTGCTCGAGCAATACGGCGTGGAACTGATCGGCGCGAAGGTGGAGTCGATCAAGAAGGCCGAGGACCGGCTCCTGTTCAAGGACGCGATGCGTAAAATCGGCCTCGAGACGCCGCAATCGCAACTCGTCAAGGACGTCGACAAGGGGCTGGAATTCGCGGCCCGCATCGGGTACCCCCTCATCCTCCGTCCCAGCTTCACGCTCGGCGGCAGCGGCGGCGGCATCGCCTATAACAAGGAAGACCTCACCGACATCCTGGAGCGCGGACTGGACCTTTCCCCCGTGCACGAAGTGTTGATCGAAGAAAGCGTGCTCGGCTGGAAGGAGTACGAGCTGGAGGTGATGCGCGACCTGGCCGATAACGCGATCATCGTCTGCTCCATCGAGAACTTCGACGCCATGGGCGTGCACACCGGCGATTCCATCACCGTCGCTCCGGTCCAGACCCTCACCGATCGCGAGTATCAGATGATGCGCGACGGCGCGCTGGCCTGCCTGCGCGAGATCGGAGTGGACACCGGAGGGTCCAACGTGCAGTTCGCCATCAGCCCCAAGGATGGCCGTATGGTGATCGTCGAGATGAACCCGCGCGTCTCGCGTTCCTCGGCGCTGGCCTCCAAGGCCACCGGCTTCCCGATCGCGAAAATCGCCGCCAAGCTCGCCGTGGGCTACCGGCTCGACGAGATTCGGAACGACATCACCAAGCTCACGCCCGCCTGTTTCGAACCGACCATCGATTACGTGGTGGTGAAAATCCCGCGCTGGCAGTTTGAGAAGTTCCCGGGCGCCGAGCCGGTCCTCGGTACGCAGATGAAGTCCGTGGGCGAAGTGATGTCCATCGGCCGGACGTTTCAGCAGGCGCTCAACAAGGCGATCCGAAGCCTGGAGACCGGCAAGAGCATGTCCGCCGCCGCCTACGACGAAAAACAGATTGCGCAGAAACTGATCACCCCGAATCCGGACCGCTTGCACTACATCCGCTTTGCTTTCGAGCGTGGGTACAGCGTGGAAGAGATCCACGAGATGACCGCGGTGGACCCGTGGTTTCTGGAGCGCGTCCGCGACGCCGTGCTGCTCGAGCAATCGCTCGATGGCGGGTCGCTCGACGCCGCCACGCCCGAACAGTTTCGCGAGCTCAAGCGCGCCGGCGTTTCCGATAACGTCGTCGCCCGGGCCTGGAAGTCGGAGCCGCTTGCCGTTCGCGAGGCGCGCAAGAAAGCCGGCGTCCGCGCCGTGTTCAACCGCGTCGATACCTGCGCCGCCGAGTTCGAGAGCTTCACCCCCTACCTCTATTCCACCTACGAGTTCGCTTGCGAATCCGAGCCCACCGATCGCAAGAAAGTGATGATCCTCGGCAGCGGCCCCAATCGCATCGGCCAGGGCATCGAGTTCGATTACGCCTGCTGCCACGCCTCCTTCGCGCTCCAGGAGTTCGGCCGCGAGTCGATCATGGTGAACTGCAACCCGGAGACGGTCTCCACCGACTACGACACCAGCGACCGCCTCTACTTCGAACCCCTCACCCTCGAAGAAGTCCTGAACATCGTCGACACCGAGAAGCCCGAAGGCGTGATCGTTCAGTTCGGCGGGCAGACGCCGCTCAATCTCGCGCTGCCGCTCAAGCACGCGGGCGTCCCGATCATCGGCACCGATCCGGAAAACATCGACCTCGCCGAGGACCGCAAGCTCTTCGGCGCGCTCCTCGATTCCCTCAACATCCCCTCTCCCCCCAACGGCACCGCAACCTCCGCCGAAGAAGCGTGCGAGGTGGCCACGCGGCTCGGCTACCCGGTACTCGTGCGGCCCTCATACGTGCTCGGCGGCCGCGCCATGGTCATCGCCTACGATCAGGACATGGTCCGCCGCTACATGCAGGAGGCCGTGACCTTCTCCGTCAAGCGGCCGGTGCTCATCGACCGCTTCCTGGAAGACGCCACTGAGGTGGACGTCGACGCGCTTGCCGACGGCGAGGATGTGCTCATCGGCGGCATCATGGAGCACATCGAAGAGGCCGGCGTGCACTCCGGCGACAGCTCCTGCGTGCTGCCCTCCTTCTCCATCCCCGAGAACGTCCTGCGCACCATTGAAGCCTATACGGTCAAGCTCGCCAAGGCCCTGAAGGTCATCGGCCTGATGAACGTTCAGTACGCCATCAAGGACGGCACCGTCTACGTGCTCGAGGTGAACCCGCGCGCCTCGCGCACCGTGCCCTATGTGAGCAAGGCCACGGGCGTTCCGCTGCCCAAAATCGCCGTCGGCCTGATGCTCGGCCGGAAGCTGAAGGACTTCGCCCAGCTCACCGGAGGCATCGTCAACGGGCGGCTGCCCGTGCCCAAGTTCTTCGTCAAGAGCCCGGTCTTCCCGTTCAACAAGTTCCCCGGCGTGGATCCCGCGCTGGGCCCGGAAATGCGGTCAACGGGCGAGGTGATGGGCGTAGGCGAGAATTTCGGAGAGGCCTTCGCCAAGGCCCAGCTCAGCGCCGGAACGCCGCTGCCGGACAAAGGCAGCATCTTCATCAGCGTCAACGACCGCGACAAGGCCGCCGCCCTCGAAGTGGCGCGCCGCTTCGTGGAACTTGGGTTCACGCTCCACGCCACGCGCGGCACAGCCTCCATGCTGAAGGCCGCCGGGATGGCCTGCAAAACGGTTTTCAAGGTCAACGAGGGCCGGCCCAACGCCGTCGATTTGCTCAAGGCTGCCAGCGTCCAACTGGTCATCTACACCACCACCGGCGCCCACTCCTTCACCGACGAAAAGGCGATCCGCCGCACCGCCGTGTTCCATCGCATTCCGTGCATCACCACCATGAGCGGGGCCAAGGCCGCCGTCGAAGCAGTGGCCAGCCGCCGCCGCGACCCCATCCGCGTGTGGAGCTTGCAGGAGATCCACGAGAAGAGCAGGCAGAACTAGGCGCTGTACAGCCGCCGGTCCCAAAAAGCGGAATAAGCTGCAGCAATACGCGCTGGCTTGGCCTTGCAATAATCGGCCGGGTCCGATCCAACAGCCAGTTCTTTCGTGTTGGATCGGTACCAAACTTGAACGACTCAAGCCGGCGGGGCTGCAACCGATGCCGCTGTCCGACGCGATGGCCCGATGTGTCCTCGACCGCGGCCAACGAACGAACGCTCAGGTGCATCGCGTAGCCGCCCGCCCTACTCTACCGCGCTCTTCGCTTTCATGATTTGGCTCATTAGCTCTGCGGTTCGCAGGGCTTGGCGGACCTGCATTTGTGCCACCCTGGTACGATCGGTTTCCAACAGCTTCTCAAGAACATCGGGATCGAGGTCCCGCTGATCCGCACGCCCATTCTCCTGGAGGATCGCGTGGTACCCTATCCATACTTCATAGTTCGTCCGGAATGACACCGACATCGCAGCACTTTCAGCCTTTAACTTCTCAACTTGGCTCTTGAACGGGGAGAAGATGGTGGAGTAATAGACGTTGATCGCTCCGCCAACCTTGACTGGCTTGTAAGCAACGGCTTCGAGATCCTTCGACGAGGAATCCTCGCTTAGGTCGGGCCAGACCATGCCCCACTTCTCGGCCTCGTCGTAGGGATTGACCGGAATGATCTCGAACGGGGGGATGTACCCCTTCTCCTTCTTTGACTTCTCCTCTTTCGCTTCGAGCACGGAGAAAGGGACTTCGTCGGCCAACTGGGTCCCGTCAGGCCTTGTGACGGTGACGATGAGCCTGCCGGCCGTGCCAACCTTCGTGTCCGGCTTGGCGCGAACCCGCCAGCGTGCTCTCCCTCCTTTCAAGGGGGCTTTGGCGGCCTGCTCGAGTACGTCTGGTTCTGACCTGATCGCGAGCCGCCCCTGGCGGTCGTACTCGCTGTCAGCATCGGTCTCGGCGAGTACGACTTCTGTGTCGTTTAGTCTGCACTCCAACTCGGGCACAGGCGACACGATCCTTAACTTCGTCACCTGCGGGAATGGAAGTGTGGGGAGTGGGTCAAGAATCTGGTAGCGCCTGCGCTTGTTGCTCGGAACCGGCTGTTTCTCGTCGCCGCCCTTACCATAGGTCGGCCCCTCCTCTCTCAGTTGGAGACCTGCTTCCACCAGGAGTCTGGTGACCTGGCGCTTCACTTCCTCGCTGGTGGTCTCGATCTCGCGCTTCGCCAGTTTCTCGGTGAGTTCCCGCTCAATGGCGTATAGCATCTCGTCCTCTTCAAGCATCCTGCGCAGAATGTGAGTCAAGTCTTCGAGTATCGGCCCTTCCTTGAATCCTTCGCGGTTAGTCGAGAATAATTCGCGGCGGACACGGCGTATGGCGGCGAGGTCAAGATGAGTCGCGGCGCCTTCCAACCTCTGGGGAGCGCCGCGTTGGCGAGTACTTCGGCTGAACTGCCCAGAATAAGGCGTCTGTTGCTCTCAACCTGCCTGGGCTTCAGCGATGATCGCCCGATTCGACTGCGGTATTCCCGCATGCCCCCGGCCATCTCGACAGCGTCCTCCTGCAATCGGGCGATGAACTCCCGCGCTGTTGGAACCGTCCTCCGACAATCGAGTGCCCATTGCCCCGTTTTGAGCAAGGCGCATCGGGCAAACCGCCGGGTCTTCTCGGAACTCAGGATCAGTACCCGACGCAGCGCTAGTTCGATCGTGTTGCGCAGCCACCACGGGAGGTTGAGTTGATAGGGTTCCCAGTCGTAGTCAGGGATCGACCGCGAACGCAGATCGTTCTCTCTGTCGAGCACGCGCGTCCATTCGATTACTTCTGCTAGTCCTTGAGGGCTCACAGGAGTAGTCTTGACGTGCGCAATGAAATGACTCAGGGGGTTGATGTCACAACCGATGAATCTGCGGCCCGCCGCGACGGCTTCTACTGCCGAAGTACCGCCGCCCATGAAAGGGTCGAGCACCGTGTCGCCTGGGTCAGTCAGGCCTTCAATCGCACAGCGTGCGAATTGGGGGGAGAACCGTGCCGGATAGCGGTAGTAGCCGTGAGTCGATCCAGCAACGGGATCGGTTGAGGCCGCCGACGCAAGCAGCGCCGCGAAACGCGAAGTGTGTTGATCGACGCGCACGCTTTTCTGACTCCGAAACAATTCCAGCCGCAATTGTAGCACTTGCCTCTCGCGAGACCTTGGCGAAGACCTTGACTGCTTCAAGTGGCTCCGTGTTTAGCGCGGAACCTGATTCGGCGTCCATGTTGTTGTGGGTTTGCGCCCTTCCTGCTCTCGGGCTATTGTGAAGCTATGACGATGGAAGCCATCAAGAACGCCATTGCCGCGCTGCCACTCGAGGAGCGCCACTCACTGGCCGCATGGCTCAACGAACTCGAATACGACGCCTGGGACAAACAGATGGTCCAGGACTTTTCTCCGGGTGGGCGAGGGATGACTTTGGTCGACAAGGTCAAGCGCGAGATCGCCGAAGGCAGAAGCATTCCTCTCCAAGAGGGCCTCGCTCTAGCCAAGGCCACACGGAAACAGTCCCGGCAGTGATCTTCGACCACAGGACGACTGCGTCGTTTTGGGACCGCTACAATCAGCTTCCTGAAGGCCTTCGCGATCGTGCAAGTAGACAGTTCGAGTTGCTCAGCGAAGCTCCCAACCATCCCTCAGTACAACTGAAGCCGGTCGGTGGATTCTCGTCGGCTCGCGTAACAGATGCCTGCCGCGTTCTCGCCTTGCGCGAAGGAAACGTTTTCACCTGGCCTGCACTCGCGTGAAGTTTCCCATCCGTTCTTCCGGTTCGCTCCCGGATCACGCGCTACTCGCGCTACTCGGAGCCTGAGCGTTAGGGGACCCGTGCCCGCCGAAGACGCCGTCGGCGAGCTCGAGCACCACGAATCGCCCGCGCTTGCGGTCATAGACGGAGAATTCGCCGGATTGATCGTCGCCCGGGGCCCTCGCGAACAGCAGCACGCCGCGCACGAACTCGACCCAGTGAGCGACCAGGCCCTCGCCAAAGATGAGGAAGCGGGCAACGAGGCTCAGCGATGGGACCGCAGTCAGGAGACTCAGGGGTGGCAAAGCCATTCGCTCTCCACAGAGCTGGCTGTCCTGAGCTGGTTGTCCTTGACAGCTTATCGCTATCTATATAGACTTAACACAATGAGGCGCAATCGCCCACCATCAGAGCAAGCCATCAGCGTGATCTTGAAGCTGGCTGCGGAGCCTGCCGCTTGGCGGCATGGCTACGAGTTGTGCCAGGAGACTGGGCTCAAGGCAGGTTCAATGTATCCGATTCTCATTGGCTTGGCGGACAAGGGCTGGCTGGAGACCGTTTGGGAAACGCAGATTCCGCTGGGGCGTCCACCTCGTCACTTGTACCGGCTGACAGAGATCGGGCTGAAGCAAGCGGGAGAATTCGCCGCGGCCAAGAGAGAAGCGAAACCGGCAAAGCTGGCCCGATTGCGGCCGCGCATGGGGATGGCTTGATGAGCGCCGGTCTGTTGGATCCGGTCATCTTCGGCGTGGTATTCGCGCCCTCGTCGCGGCGTCTTTTGGGAAACGAGCGATCCGCCGGTTGGCATTCGTCGGTGCCGGGTTGTCGGTTCGCGCTCTGGGTTACTTCCAGGCCGTCATGCAGTTTCAGGCGGTGCGTGCATGATGGACTGGCCGGAGCGTCTATTGATCGCCGCGGTCCGGTGCATGCCTGTGCTGCGAAGGGAATGGGGTGAGGCGATGCTGGCGGAACTCGCTAGTGTGCGCCTCTCGCCGGCGCGCTGGCGGTTCGCAATTGGGTGCGCGGCAACGGCGCTGGAGGAATCAATGAGGTCTCTTGGGACGAGAGCACGTGGCGTGGCCTTGATCAGTTTGATCTGGGCATCACTGTGGGCGGTAATGTTTGGCGCGCTTTTGTTGGCCCTTGAACGTGTGCTTGGGCCCAGCAACGAGCCTTCACTAATGTTCATGATGTGGACCATCGCTCAGGTGGGGCTCGTATCTGGCGTTCTTTTTGGCGTTTTGCTCGCACTTGGCGAAAACGGAAAGGCGGTCGAGCAGATCTCTCTCATGCGCGTGACACTTTGGGGAGCGCTGAGCGCTGCTGTCTTTCCCGTCATGACCGGACGAGCCAACCAAGTTCTTTGGACTTGCGCATTCGGCGTGATCGTTGCGGTCGCAATGGTCGCATTGGCGAGACGGGCCGCTCTTTCCCGTCTGGACCGAACGCCGGGCTTGCTGAGCGCGTGCGCCCTTCTGCCGGTGAAGGACGCTGTGAATCCTCGACTCGGGAGTTTGGCATGAGGTTCGTCGTGGTTGTCGGAACTATCGCCCACGATCAACAAAACATTTCTGCCCGTGCCCGAATCACGCGCTTCTCGGAACCTGAGCGTTAGGGCGGCCGTACCCGCCGAAGACGCCGTCGGCGAGGCCGAGCGGCAAGAACTGCCCGCGCTTGCCGTCCTTGACATAGAATTCGCCGGATTGTTCGCCGCCCGGCGCTATGGCGAACAGCAGCACGCCGCGCGCGAACTCGACACAGTGAGTGACCAAGCCTTGGCTTAAGGCGAGGAGCCGGGCAACACTTGTCCGATTGGTCGGAACGCCTGTGGATCGACGTGGGCGCGGGCCGCTTGCTTCAGTCCCTCATTCGCCGCTACGAATGGGGCCAGGCCAGCCCACGCCTTTTCTGGTTCCGCCGGCACACCTTCGACTGGCGCGTCATCGGCAACACGATCAGCGACGATGTGTTTCGCTTCCAGCCGCCGCGCGGCGCTCGGCTGGTGGAGACCTTCTGCCCCGCGCGTAGCGGCTCCACTTAGGTTTGCGCTGCGTACACCCAAGCGTCGAACACGATGTCGGCGTTGGGTCTTCGTTTATTTGTCCGCTGGTATCATCGTGGCCAGGACATCGCCATGTCGGGGCAAGTTCAATCTATCGTTGAGGCCGTTCGCAGCTTGACCACTGAACAGCGTAGGGAACTGATGGAAGCACTAGCAACCATCGAAACACCCCCCACGCCGGTCCCTGGCAGCCGCCAGGCACTGGTCGAGGCGACCAAGGGCAACTACCGTAACGTCCCCACTTCGAGTGAGTCGTTCATGAGCCGGAAAAGGGAAGATCTCGCTCTGGAATCCCGATCGTGATCTTTGTCCTCGACGCGAGCGCGATGATCGCGTTCCTGCGCGGCGAGCCCGGCGCCGATCCCGGGTACCGAATTCAGTTCATCCGCTGAGGGTAGCAACCCGGACCGAGGCGCCGTCCAACCTGGCTTCCCGTCCAAAGGAGCCCGAACGCACGACAACTATTGTTATAGTTGACAATCGGGCCGGGGGCGATTAATCTACATCCAGGATGGCGCGACCCAAGAAGGCTCCTCAGTCGCTGACACCGCTGGAACTCAAGATCATGCAGGTGCTCTGGTCGGAAGGTCCCTGCAATGTGCAGTCGGTCCACGCCAAGCTCGAGTCGGGGCACGCCTTCACCACCGTGCAGACGGTGCTCAATGTCCTGCACCAGAAGGGCCGCGTTCGCCGCAAACTCCAGGGACGTGCCTATGAGTATCGGCCCGTCGAATCGAAAGACTCGGTGCTCGGTCAGGCAGTCCGCGATATGGTCGGGCGGATGTTTGGCGGATCGTCCGAAGATCTCGTCATGAGCCTGGTGAAGACTCGCCAGATCGATTCGGAAACCCTGGCTCGCCTGAGCAAGCGGCTCGAGACGATGGAAGAAGGCGAACCCGAATGAGCGACATTCCGCTATCTTTGAGCTCGTACACCATCAATGCCTTATGGCAACTCCCGTTGCTGTTCGCCGCCGGGTGGTGCCTTTCCCGATGGCTAAGACCCGTAGGTCCCGAGTTACAGCACAGAATCTGGATCGCTGTCTTGATCGTTGCGGCACTCGCGCCTGCTGCCCCGATGTTCCGCTCCTACTTTGCGCAGCAGGCATCGACGCCAGATAGCAGCGTGCCTCCCGCCGAGATGCCCGCCTCTCTCACCGGCCGCTTGCTTCCGCCCATCGGTGCCGGCATCGTTCTTCCACCCACTGTGATCCACGTCATCGCCTGGCTGTACGGGGCATCGCTCGTGTTCTTCTTGATCCGGCTCTGCGTCCAGATTCGCAGGACCTCCGCGCTCGTCGCCGGCGCCGGCCCGGCCCCAATGCAACCGGAATATGTGGCGCTGTGGGAGAGGTCGAAGGAGCGATTCTCGATCCGAGCGGCCACCCTGCTACGCTCCGATGAAGTTTCCGGACCCGTGACCGCCGGCTTTCGGCACCCAGTCGTCATTCTCCCCGCTGCCTTCCTCTGTGCACATTCGGAAACGGAGCTCCTTGCCGCCATCGCGCACGAGTGCGCCCACGTCCGGCGCGATGACTACAGGAAGAACCTGTTCTACGAGGTCGTTGCGCTCGCTACGGCGTTTCATCCCGCGACATGGCTCATCAAGTCTCAAATCGCCCAAACCCGGGAAATGGTCTGCGACCGAATGGCTGCGGAGCAGCTTTCTGATCGGCGAGCTTACGGACGTTGCTTGCTCCAACTCGCCTCCAGAATGCCGCCGGCCGCGTCAGTAGCAGGTTTTCAGACGATAGGAATGTTTGACAAAGATGTTTTTGAAAAGAGAATTATGAATCTTATGATTTCCCCGCCACGAGTCACCGCGATTCGCCGTTACTTACTCAGCGGCACCGCAGTCGTACTCTTATCTATTTGCGCCGGTGTGGCCGGGGCAATCAGTCAGCCCGTCGCCGCTCAAACCCCGAAACAGACGCAATCCGCCACGAAACAGAAAGACGGTCCCAATCTCGACTGCACCTACTACGAAAAAGGCGTCGGGTTCCCGGGAACCTGCGGTCGCGATCAGACGAACAAGGCGAAGTTCGTCTGCTCCAAGAACGAGGACCTCACTCTCAGCCAAAATCAGGCCGGGTGCGAGTGGAAAGTCTTGCGGGCGGAGAAAGCCAAGCCGGAGTAGCTTCCCGGCGTATTCAGTCCTGCCGAAGTACATCGGCGGGAGCAATGGAGGCTGCACGCCAGGATGGGATCAGGGCCGCAGTGCCCGCCGCCAAGAGCATCGACGCCATAGCGATCGCTATTGTGACTGGATCAGCTCCGCCAATGCCGAACAACTGAGTGCGGATGATGCGCGTTCCGAAGAGCAGCAAGGGAATGGCAACAGCAACCCCACATCCGACAAGGATCAGCGCTTGCCGCAAGAAGAGCCATACAACGCTGCCGCTCGATGCTCCCAATGCGACTCGAAGACCAATCTCAGGTACCCTCCGAGCCACGCCGTAAGAGATGACCCCGTATAGCCCCAGACAGGACAGCAAAAGCGCGAAGAACGCGAAGAACGAAGTAAGCATGGCGAACATGCGCTCCCGGCTCATCAGTTCGTCGATCTGCGCCGTCTGAGTCTTCAGATCAATCGGCGGCATGCTCGAATCGATTCGCCTGATAGCCTCCCGGATGGGGCCGAGTAGTTGCCGCGCATCGCCAACGGTTCGAACGACGAAGTCGCCTCCGGGAGCGTTGGCCATCGTCTGCGCATAAGGCATGTAGAGCATCGGCCGTTTCCCAGCGCGAATCGTCGAGTGAAGCGCGTCCGCAACGACGCCGACCACCTCTACTTGTACTTCGCTTCCGCGGCTCGACCGGTAGAACCGCTTGCCGAGAGCAGAACCATCGAAGTAGTCCTGGGCGGCGATCTGGTTCACGACAGCAACCAGCGGCGAGTTCGCGCTGTCACCGTGGTTGATTTCTCTTCCCGCGATCAGATGTATGCCGGTTGTGGAGAAGTAACCTGGACCGACGGCGTTCCAGGACACCAATTTTCTTGCGGCCTCTCCTGTTCGCTCGGGAAGACGAATCAACGACGTGGAGTTCCAGTCAGCTAGAAGCCGATCGGCAGCAAAACTCACCGACGTCACGCCGGCAGTCTGCCGAAGAGCCTCCGTCACTCGGTCAAATACCAGTGGAGCCTGCTCCTTGTTGTATCCTGCCTTGGGCGGACTGATGCTGAAGACCACAAGTCCTTCCGGTCGAAACCCCAGGTGTGAAGACTTGAGGTTGGCAAGGGTCCGGATAAACAGACCGGCTCCGGCAAGTAAGACGAGCGACAGCGCCACTTGTGCAACTACGAGCATCCCCCGGACTGGCTGTCTTTCGAACCGCGTCCGCAGCAGACCCGGGGCACTCACGATTCGGGCGTCGCTCCCCGGGTTGACTCGCGTACCCATGAGAGCAGGCGCCAATCCGACGATGAAGACCGTCACTGTCAGCACCGCGAGAGTGAATCTCAGTACAGCCATGTCCGGGACGGGCTGCACCGCGATCCCATCCGACTGTGTTGCTAACGTATTCAGCAGAGCGGGAACGGCGGGGTAAGCCAGGATAAAGCCGAAAGCAGCGCCCAGGCAGGCCAAGACCGCGCTCTCAACAAGAAACTGCCGGACCAGCCGTGCACGACTCGCCCCCAACGCTAACCGAAACGCCACCTCGCGGCGGCGTGCGGAAGCCCTGGCGAGCATGAGATTGGCAACGTTAGCACAGGCGATGAGAAGTATGATCGCGACAACGCCCATGAGAATCGTTAAGGGCTCGGCAAACTTCCGGCCAAGACTCTCGACGCCCCGATTTCCTGGCGCGAACCCGAGTTTGGGTACGTCTTGCGGATCCCGCCAGACCGTGCCCGCGGCCGACTCAGCCTGCGCGAACAGCATTCTTAGCTTCTCTTGGGCGGCGGCGAGGTCGACTTCGGGGCGAATCCGCGCAATGAGTTGCAGCCAGTACACCTGAGGATCAGAGTACAAGGCGGTTGGCGAGGCACCCGGTTTGTTGAAAGTCCAATTACCTGAAACCACGGCCTGGCAGTGGATCGGAAGCGTTACGTCTGGAGCCCCAATCCAACCGCCGCGCGACACGCCGGTGAATTCCGGCGGAGTTACGCCGATCACCGTGGCGGGAGTTCCATTTATCTTGACCCTGCTTCCCAGCGCGGTCGCCCTTCCGCCGAACGAGCGCCGCCATAGGCCATAACTGATAACCGCCGCCGGTTCGGCGTTCGGCATGTCGTCACTCGGCCCAATGAATCTTCCGATCATCGGGCGGACCCCGAGAACTTGATAGAAGTTACCGGAGACGACAAAGGCCGAACCCACACTGGAGGTATCGGCCGTCGCAATGGTGGTTCCCCGTAAGTGAGAAAAAGCCAGTACTTCTGCAACATCGGAGGCTTGGTCACGAAGCGCTTCAAACGTTACGTTGGAGAAGACGTTGTTACGAAACCGGCCTGTGGCAGTGTCCTTGCGGCCACTGCCGCCAAACTGGTACAAGGGGCGATTGACGCGCACTGAATAATCTAAGACTGACAATTGTCTCGGCTCTTTAACTGGCAGATCCTTCAGTAGGAGTCCTTGAATGATCGTGAACACGGCGGTATTGGCGCCGATGCCCATCGCCAACGAAGCAACAACCGCGGCCGCGAATCCTGGTCGCCGCCGCAGGCTGCGAAGCGCGTAACGTGCGTCCTGAGCGACGCTCTCCAACCAGGGCCAGACCCATGCCGCCCTGGCCTCCTCTCGAAGCCGTGCTGTGTTACCCAGCGACACGCAGGCTTGACGGCGCGCTTCACTGGGCACGAAGCCCTTCTCACGGTTTCGCTCTTCACTCATGGCGATGTGAAACTCCAACTCGTCCTGCAGTTCTTTATTCAGTTGGTCGGAGTGCCGCCAATAGCGCAGTCGCCGGACAAGCTCGTAGATCACCCGCATGGTGACTCCTCACGCCGTCGCAAGGACCTTCGCGATCGCTCCGGTCACACGACTGTACTGGGACAGTTCCAATTCCAATTGCCGCCTTCCGGCCGCCGTGATGCTGTAGTAGCGGGCGCGGCGGTTGTTTTGGGAAAGGCCCCATTCGGCCGTTACCCAACCCTTCAGGAGCATGCGCTGAAGAGCGGGATAGAGCGACCCCTCCTCCACCGTCAAGGCGTCTTCGGAAATCGCTTGAATCCGTTCTGCGATGCCCCACCCGTGCATGGGCTCGCGTACCAGCGTTTTCAGGATCAGGAGGTACAACGTGCCCCGTAGGAGTTCATCACGCTCTTCCGGTCGTCCCATAGTTTTACTATAGGAAGCGTACTCGGGATTCAAGCTGATGTCAATAGGGCAACCGGATCGCCAAGTCTGAATCTCGACCTTCAGATCCGATCCCGAGTGCCGGTGTACAACCTCGTCTCGTAAACCACGCGCACTCGCCCCACCTCCTGATGCGCGGCGTACAGCCCCAGCAACGCCTCCAGGAACTCGACGTGGCGCGCGTCGCCCGGCAGCGGCACATAGGAGGACGACAACATGCGCCCTTCGAAGTGCTCCCAGGTCAGCGTCTCGTCCCAGGGAAGCAGATGTTCCGCCGCACCCGGGAAGACCCGGCCGAAGCGAAGAGCCGCGTCGTCGTGATCCGCCGCGAGGCGCGTTCGGTATTCCTCACAGCGCTGGTTCAACAGGTCCTCAAGGCCGCGCATGAAGGCCGTTGCACCGGTGACGCGACGGTTCCAGAACACCGCCGCCACGCCGCCTGGCTTCACGATGCGGCGCCACTCGGCGGCGGCTTCTTCTGCCCGAAGCCAGTGGAACGCCTGGGCGCAGATCACCGCGTCCACCGAGCCCGCGGGCAGGCCCGTCTTCTCGCCCGTTCCGTTCAGCGCCCGGAACGCGGGGTTGGCGGCCAGCCTCGCCGTCGCCTCACCGCGCATCGCCTCGTTGGGCTCGACGGCAGTCACCGCATAGCCGCGCCCCAGAAACAGCTCCGACGACAGCCCGGTGCCCGCGCCGATATCGGCCACCATCGCCCCCGGGCGCAGTCCGCACTCCCGCTCGAGCACGTCCACCACCGCCTCCGGATACCCGGGACGGAAGCGCGCGTAGTAGCCCGCCCGCCGGGAGAACCGCTCTTCCGGCTCCATCCCTACCGGTTCACCAACTGCATCATCGATGCAGGATACCGCTCACCAGCCACCGCGCCGCGCGGCGACACCTCCTCGATGCGCCGCAGTTCCTCCGCGCCCAGCCGGATCTCGAGCGCCGCGGCATTCTCTTCCAGGTACTTCCTTCTCTTGGTTCCCGGAATGGGCACGATATCTTCGCCCTGCGCCAGCACCCACGCCAGCGCCAACTGGCTCGGCGTGCATCCCTTCTCGCGAGCGATCTCCCCAATGCGGTCCACCACCGCCAGGTTGCGCGCGAAGTTCTCACCCTGATACCGCGGCGAGTTTCGCCGATAGTCGTCCGGCGCCAGGTCTTCGAAGCGCCGGATCTGCCCGGCGAGAAACCCGCGCCCCAGCGGGCTGTAGGCAACGAAGCCGATGCCCAGCTCGCGGCACACGCCCAGAATCTCGTCTTCCGGGTCGCGGCTCCACAGCGAATACTCGGTTTGCAGGGCGGCGATGGGATGCACTTTCACCGCTCGCCGCAGCGTCTCCGGCCCAGCCTCCGAGAGCCCGAGGAAGCGCACCTTGCCCTCGCGCACCAGTTCCGCCATCGCCCCCACCGTCTCTTCAATCGGCACCTGCGGATCGACGCGGTGCTGGTAGTAGAGATCGATCGCGTCCACCTTCAGACGGTTGAGGCTGTGATCGCAGGCCGCCTTCACATACTCCGGCGTGCCGCGCACCGCGCGCGCCGTCGGATTCGCGGGATCGCGCACAAAGCCGAACTTCGTAGCCAGAATCGCCTGCTCGCGCCGCCCGCGCAGCGCGCGGCCCAACAGTTCTTCGTTCTTGAACGGCCCGTACATGTCCGCCGTGTCCAGGAACGTGACTCCCAGATCAAGCGCGCGATGAATCGTTGCGACCGACTCCGCCTCATCGCCCGGCCCGTAAAACTCCGACATCCCCATGCAGCCAAGCCCCATGGCCGGCGCCGCAAGTCCGCCCAGCCGTCTGGTTTGCATTCGCCCACCTCCACTCGCCATTGTAGAAGGGTGCCCGTAGCTGTTCTTTGCCACGCCGCGGCGGACACCTCGCTCGCCCGCACCCTGGCGCAACACATCGCCGCCACCACGCCCTTCGCTACCGAACGCCACGTTCTCGAAGACGGCGAAACGCTGCTCGATTGTTTCGACCGCGGAGCCGACGCCACCCTATTGATCGCCTCGCCGCACTCCGTCCCCGCGCGCCCCGACCGCACGCTCTGGCAGCCGCTCGTGGATTGCGACGCCAGCATCGCGATCTTCGAAGCGCAGCCTTCGCGCGTGCCCGCCATCGTGCCGCAGAAGAAGCTCGTGACCGGCGACTCCCGCCGCCTCCGCCAATGGCTCCTCTCGCTGCTCGCCGCGGAGCCGCGCGTGGTCGGCGTGCCCGATGAGTACCCTCTTGACGATGCCGGCGATTTCGAACGCGTGATCGGCATCGATGCCTCCGGCCGGAGTCTGCACGGCGTCGTTGGCGACCTGGCGTGGCGCCTCAACCTCTCGCTGCCCTTCCCGCTCGAGCGCAACCTTGCGGCCTTGCGCGCACACTGCGAGCGGCACTGCTACCTCGTGATCGTCGCCGGCGGCGAGCCGCTCGACCTCGGTCCGCTCACCGCCGTCCGAACAACGCCCCACCGCATTCCTCCCCTGCCGCCGGAAACGCTCGTCGCGGCCCCCGCGGATCACTCTTCCTTGGCTGCCATGGAGCGCTCGTTCCGCGCCACCGGCCATCCCATCCTGGGCCAGCGCGCAGTCACCCTCGCCATCGGCCTCCAGCGTCACGCGGAAGCTCTCGAGTTCCTCGATCTGCTGCGCCCGCACGCGTCACTCTCCCGTTGGATCGAGCACGAAAGCGGGTGGATCCGCGAGTTGTGGGGGGAAGGCTTCCGCGTGCCGGCGGACAGCTTGCATCAGGGAGTGCAGACCGCGTTTTCGTTCTGAGTGTGAGGTGGATAGAGGTGGATAGAGGTGGATATGCCCCTACGCAGCAAACAGTGGTTCGAAGGACGTGAGTACTACAACTTCTCGCGCCGCGCCAGTCTGCGCTCGGAAGGATTTACCCGCGAGATGTTCGACGGCAAGCCCGTGATCGGCATCGCCAACTCCTGGAGCGAACTGAATCATTGCCACGCGCACTTCAAGTCCCTGGCCGACGCCGTGCGCCGCGGCGTGCTGGCCGCCGGCGGCTTCCCGCTGGAGTTCCCCACCATCTCGCTCGGCGAGCAGTTTCTCAAGCCCACCGCCATGCTCTATCGCAATCTCATGGCGATGGACATCGAAGAGATGATTGTCGGCAACCCCATCGACGCCGCCGTCCTGCTGGCCGCCTGCGATAAGACAACCCCCGCCGTGCTGATGGGCGCCGCCTCCGCGGACGTTCCCGCCATCGTGCTTCCCGGCGGCCCGTCGCTCGCCGGCAACTGGCGCGGCGAGCCGTTCGGCACCGGCACCGACGGCCGCAAGTTCTTCGAGCAGTACCGGGCCGGCCGTCTCTCTGACGAAGAACTGCTCGAAATCGAAGGCTGTATGATGCGCAGCCACGGCCATTGCCACGTGATGGGAACCGCGTCCACCATGACCTCCATCGCCGAGGCGCTCGGCATGACCCTGCCCGGCGCGGCCGCAATCCCGGCCCCCGATACGCGGCGGCTGGCGATGGCCGAGGAGACCGGCCGCCGGGCCGTCGCCCTCGCGCTCGAAGATCTCCGCCCGTCACGCATCCTCACACGCCAGGCCTTTGAGAACGCCATCACCGTGGATATGGCCATCGGCGGCTCCACCAACGCGGTGATCCATTTGCTCGCCATGGCCCGCCGCGCGCGCGTGCCGCTCCACCTCGACGACTTCGACCGCATCTCCCGCCGCACGCCCACCATCGCCGACATCCGGCCCTCCGGCCGCTTCTTCATGGAGGACTTCTTCTACGCCGGCGGCGTGCCCGCCGTGATGAAGGAGTTGCTGCCGCTCTTGCACGCCGATGCGCCCAGCGTCACCGGGCGCAGCATCGGCGAAAACATCGCAACCGCGAAATGTTTCAACGGCGAAGTGATCCGCCCGCTCGAAAATCCGATCCACACGGAGGGCGGCACCGTGGTCTTGTACGGGAACCTCGCGCCCGCCGGCGCGGTGCTGAAGCAGACGGCGGCCTCACCCGAGCTCTTGCAGCATCGCGGCCGCGCCTACGTCTTCGAAAACCGTGAGCGAATGCTCGTGGAACTCGACCGGCCCGATCTCCCGGTGGACCGCCACACCGTGCTCATCCTCAAGAACGCCGGCCCGCTCGGCGGCCCGGGCATGCCGGAGTGGGGGCAGATCCCCATGCCGCGCGTGCTGCTGGACCAGGGTGTCACCGACGTGGTCCGCATCTCCGATGCGCGCATGTCCGGCACCAGCTTCGGAACCGTCGTGCTGCACGTCGCCCCGGAGGCGGCCGCCGGCGGACCTCTGGCCGCCGTGCAAACGGGCGACGAAGTGGAACTCGACGTCCCGGGGCGCAAGCTGCACCTGCACGTTAGCGGCGAAGAACTCGGCCGGCGCCTCGCCCAGTGGACCGCCCCCGCGCCCAAGTACACACGCGGCTATGGCAAGCTCTTCCTGGACCACGTGTCGCAGGCCAACGAAGGCTGCGACTTCGATTTCCTATAGCGCCGCCCGCGCCTTGGCCACCACCTCGAGATATTGCCGCGCGCGCGCTTCCATCTCGTCGTAGCGGTTCTCCTTCATCAGCTTCGGATCCACCAGCTCGCCGCCCACCGCCACCGCGCACGCACCCGCCTTCAGAAACTCGCCCGCCGTCTCCAGGTTGACGCCCCCCGTAGGGCACATCTCGATATGCGGGAACGGACCCTTCAACGCCT
>DALYJJ010000011.1:0-21669 GCA_031969915.1 Bryobacteraceae bacterium
CCCCCATCGCGCAGGCGGGCGAGCGCCTCGCCCGCGCGCACAGCGTCACCGCGGGCACGACGGAGGCGCTGCAGGCAATCCTGACCGCCTTCGGAGTCGACACCAGCTCCGCCGCCGCCCTGGACGGTGCGGTCGAGGCCAGACTCCGGGAGGAGTGGACGCGTCCGCTCCCGAGAACCCTGGTGCTCGGCGAAGAGCAGGACGCCGCCGTGTGCCTGCGGCTTCCCGAGGCGGAGTCGGAGGACGCGATTCCGTGGGTCATCGAATGGGAGGATGGTGCGCGCTCGGAGGGCGTGGCGCCGCTGGCCGGCCTCGCCGCGGGGGACGGCCGGCAACTGGACGGCGTCAGGTATGTCGAGAAAACGGCTCCCCTATCGGCGCCGCTCCGCCTGGGCTATCACGCTCTGCTGGTCCGAACCCGCTCGGGCGAGTTTCGCACCAGGCTGATTGTGGGCCCAGCGCGCGCGTGGCGGCCGGAATCGCTGGCCAGCGGCGGGCGCACCGCGGGAATCGTCGTCAGCCTGTACGGCCTGCGCTCAGACCGCAACTGGGGCTGCGGCGACACCACCGACTTGCACGGCTTCACGGATTGGTCCGCGGATCAGGTAGGCGCCGGCTTCGTGGGCCTCAATCCGCTGCACGCGATTCATAACCGCACACCCTACAACACCAGCCCGTATCTCCCGAACTGCACGTTCTACCGCAACTTCCTCTACCTGGACGTGGAGCGCGTCCCCGAATTCGCGCTCTCGCAGCGCGCCCGGCGGCTGCTCGAGGAGGAATGCACCCGGCGGGCCATCGCGCGGCTGCGTGAGAGCGGACTGATTGAGTATGAGCGGGTAGCCCGTCTGAAGTTGCGGTTCCTCAAGCTGGTGTTCCGCGAGTTTCTCGCCGACCTGCGGCGGGGCGGGGAGCGCGGCGCGGCGTTCCGCCAGTGGGCCGCGCGGGAGGGGGAACTGCTCACGCGGTTTGCGACCTACTGCGCGCTGGACGAAGTCCTGCACAAACGGGACCGCAACTGCTGGCTGTGGACCCACTGGCCAGCCGAGTATCAGGAGCCAGAATCGCCCGCGGTGCGCGAATTTCAGGCCAAACACTGGCGGCTGATTCTGTTTTATCAGTATGTGCAGTGGGAGTTGGATCGCCAGCTTGCCGAAGAGCACGCGCACGCGCGGCGGCGCGGCATGCCGATCGGCCTGTATCACGACCTGGCGCTCGCCACGGACCGCTTCGGCTCCGACCTCTGGGCGCATCGCCGCTTTTTCGTGCATGGGGCGCGAGTGGGAGCGCCGCCGGACGACTTCTCGCCCAACGGGCAAGACTGGTCGTTCCCGCCGCCCAACCATCACGCCCACCGCGAGGACGGCTACCGGCACTTCGCCGAGTCCATTCGCAAGGCGGCGCGGCATGGGGGTGCGTTGCGCATCGACCATGTGATGCGCTTCTTCCGGCTGTTCTGGATCCCGGAGGGGATGAAGGCCGCCGAAGGCACCTACGTTCGCGAGCCTGCCGAAGAGTACCTGCGTGTGCTCGCTTTGGAGAGCGTGCGCCAACAGTTCATGGTGGTGGGCGAAGACCTGGGCACCGTGGAGCCGGAGTTTCGCCGCACGCTCGAACGCTTCGGCATGCTCAGTTACCGTTTGCTGTATTTCGAGAAGCACGGCGATGGGCGGTTCCGGCGGCCCGAAGAGTATCCGCGGCAGGCCCTGGTATCGCCCACCACGCACGATCTGCCGACGATCGCCGGCTTCTGGGAGGGCCGCGACATCGAAGCCCGGCGCAGCGTGGGTGTGCTGGACGATGCGGGCTACCGCCACTCGTGGGAGGATCGCAATCGCGAGAAGCAGCGCCTTCTCGAGACGCTGCATGCGCTCGGCCTGCTGCCGGCATGGTATCCCCATTCGGCGGCGCAACTGCCGTCGCTCACCGGTGAACTGCATTACGCATTCATCGGCTTCCTGGCGCAGACGCCGTCTCTGCTGCTGGCCATCAACCAGGAAGACCTCACCAAGGAGATCGAGCAACAGAACTTGCCGGGCACCACCGCCGAGTATCCGAACTGGCGGCGCAAGATGCGCTACACCATCGAGGAATTGCGCACAGCCAAGACGCCGAGGGACTTCACGGCCATGCTGGTCCACTGGTTGGAGCGCACGGGGAGGCGTACAATAGCGAACCGATGACCAACCGCCGAACGTTTCTCACGACTCTGGCCGCCGGCGCCGCCGCGCGCGGCGCTTCGCTCACCAGCCGGGAGCGCATCGACCGGGTATTGAAGGGCGGCACGCCGGACCGCGTGCCCTTCACCTTGTGGCATCACTTCGGCCTGGAGAAAGAGGGGCCGGAACGCCACGCGCAGGCGACCATCGCCTTTCACCGCAACTACTCAACGGACCTGGTGAAGGTGATGAGCGACTTTCCGTATCCCGCGCCCGCCGGCCCATGGCATCAGGCGCGCGTGGTGGCAAGTCCTTTCCCGCAGCAACTCAAGGCGCTGGAACTGGTGCGCGCCGCGGTGGCGAAGAACGCCCACTTCGTGGAGACGATCTTCAACCCCTGGAACGTCGCCGAGAAGCTCTCGTCGCCGAAGGAGGTCCTGGCGTTGATGCGCGAGCAACCGCAGGCGCTGCTCAATGCGCTCGAGGCGATCGCGCGGTCGGAGGCGAATCACGCCAGGCTGGCCGTGGAGCGGGGCGCGTCGGGCGTGTTCCTGGCCATCGCCAACGCACAGGACGGCATCCTGACGCGGGAGGAGTACAAGAAGTTCAGCGAACCCTTTGACCGCATGGTGCTGGACGCGGTTCGGTCCGCGCCGCTCAACATCCTGCATCTGCACGGCGACAAGGTCTATCTGGAGCACTTCTTTCAGGGCTGGCCCGCCGCGGCGGCGATCAATTACGGGGCCGCAGGCACGGGTTACTCGCTCGAAAAAGCGCGGCGCGGTTATGGCGGCGTGCTGTTGGGCGGCGCCGACGAACGCATCTACCGCAACCGGAGCGTCGAACAGTTGCGAGCCGACTTGAAAGCCGCGATCGGCGTGGTGGGTCCGAAGCTGATCTTCACGCCGGGCTGTTCGGTGCCTGACGATTCGCAGCCCGCGGAGTTGGCGCGGATGGCGAAAGCGGTGATCGCGTAGCCCACCGCCGCCGCGCGAACAGGACCAGGCCCAAGCCGCTTGCGAGCATCACGAGGGTGGCGGGCTCGGGGTTCTGCGCGGCGATGTCTTGCGGATCGGCCAGCGTGCTCAACCTAAGTGAGCTGCCCAGGAACTGATCCGCGATGGCGTTGCCGAACAGCGTGTGCAGGCGCGTGGTGGGATGGATGTCGTCGAAGAAGAGCGTGTCGCTGCACGAGGGCACGCCGGGACCCGGCGCGATGCACGGCTGGTACGAGGTGAAGCCGTACTTCGCTCCCCCCTGCACGGTGTCGATCACCACATCGTTGTAAAGAGAAAACAGATCGAAGCGCAACAGGTTGATGTTCGGGAAGTCGTCGATAAAACCCGCGTACACGTCCAGGTACGCGTTGAAGAACGTGGACGCATAGTTGCCGCTCTCGATCCGGCCTCCGTTGATCGACTCCGGGATCAGGCCGATGTTCGGGCCGTTGATCATCGCGAAGTTGCGCGCGCCGGCTTGGTAGAGAACGGCGAAGGACTGCGCGAGGTTTGCCGCGGCCGTTCCCGCTCCCGCGCCCATGGCGGCGAGGTCGGTGAGTTGCGCCAGGTCGCGGAGATCGTTGCCGCCGCCGAGCAGGAAGTACAGGGCGTTCGGGTCGGCGGTGCCGCCCGCGCGGCTAAGGTAGAAGTTCACCTGAGCCTGGACACCGGTGGGGACGAGCGAATCGAAGGCGCCGAGCGCGCCGCCGGTACCCGTGCGGGCGCCGCCAATTGCGTAGTTGCGGCCTGGGCCTGTCTGGCTGCCAAGAATGCCGAGCGACATGCCGGCGGATTGCGCGTCGGAGGCCAGTCCGAATCGGGCGGCTGTGGTCTCGGCCCACACCGGACCGTTCGAGAACCGGCCGCCCGAATAGGGCGGCGATTGCGGCGTCACCGGGACCAGACCCAGAGTGAGTGTGTTGAGCAGCGTCGTGGCCCGGTAGATGTTGCCCGTGTCGGACAGGCTGTCGCCGAAGAAGTAGAGGTTCGTGAATGGCGCCGCTGAGGCTGCCTGAAGGAGCACAAAGATCCCAGCAAATAGGCGCTTCATAGCTCCTGAGTGTACACCTCCCGCAGCGCGCTAGAATGGTGCCACGGGTCTGCATGAGTGTACTACCGGCGGAAGTATTGAGCGCTCTATCTGGGACCACCGGGATCACCAGGAAAGCCATCCACGCGCCTTCTGCATTGAACGAGGCGTTCGACTACGGCAGCGCGTTCTCGCGGGGGCTTCGGTTGGATTTCGGCAATGTCGCCGTGCTGTTGATTTCCGGCACGGCGAGCATCGACGACCAGGGACGGACGGTACACGCCGGTGACTTCCGCGCCCAGTTGCGCCGCACCTACGACAACATCACGGCGCTGCTGGGGGCCGAAGGGGCTACCTGGAAAGACGTGGTCCGCACCACCTGTTACCTGCGCGACATCGATCGCGACTACCAGGCCTTCAACGACGGCCGTACGGAGTTCTTCCGCGAGCAGGGCTTGGATCCGTTCCCCGCTTCCACCGGTATCCAGGCGATTTTGTGCCGGCCCGATCTACTCGTCGAGATCGAGGCCATTGCTGTGTTCATGCAGCCGGACGTCTGAGGCCGGCGGGCGCACGCCTTCGATCTTGAGCGGCATGCGATACAAGCGGTCCCGCGCGCACAGGTAGAGTGTCTTGCCGTCGTCCCCCCAAGCCATGTTGTGCGCGTGGCGCGGCAACTGGATGGTCCCGAGGTGCTTGCCGTCGGCGGAGAGAATCCAGAGTCCGCCGGGACCCGAAACGTAGAGGTTGCCCGCGCGGTCCACTTTGATGCCGTCAATGGCGTCCTCGCCCTTCGCCGCGGTCATGTCGAAGAAGAGGCGGCCTTCGCCGATGGTCGCGTCGGAGTTCAACGGGTAACGGTAGACTACTTTCCGGTGGTCGTCCCAATTGCCGATGTAGAGGAACTTTTCGTCAGGTGACAGCGCGATTCCGTTGGGCCCTGTGAAGTCCGCGGTGAGCAGCGACAGTGTGCCCTTGTGCAGCGAATACACACCCGTGTAGGGCAGTTCTTTGCGAGGGTCCTCTGCGAACTTGGGCAGGCCGAACGCCGGGTCCGTGAAGAAGAGAGCGCCGTCGGAGCGGTAAACAAGGTCGTTGGGGCTGTTGAGGCGTTTGCCTTCGAAGCGGTCCGCGAGGGTAGTGAGCGAGCCGTCCGCCTCCAGGCGCGACACACGGCGGTTCCCGTGCTCGTTGATCGTCAAGCGGCCCTGCGCATCGAGCGTCAGTCCATTCGAACCCGGTTGCCGGTACTCGGCGATATCCGAGCCCTCGTAGCCGCTGGGCCGCCGGAACACGGAGAGGCCGCCGCGGTCGGAATACTGGTAGATGGTGTTCGCGTTGGGGTCGCTGAAGAGGAGACGATCGCCGGCCCACACCGGGCCTTCGGTGAACTGGAACCCCTCGGCGAGCTTGAACGCCTTGGCGTTGAGCGGAACGATGGAGTCGATCGCCGGGTCGCGGCGGTCGACGTCGACGTTCACCTCCTGCGGAGTAACGGCGACGGGTCCACCGCTGCCGGGCTCGAAGAGGACGCGGGCGGAGCGCATCCAAACGTAGTTCGTGGGCGCGTTTGAGATGGGACCGTTACCGCCAAAGATCGCCACCGTGATCCGTTGGCCGGGTTTCACATCGCGGCCCACCAGCAGACGGTTGCCCGTATTCCAGCCGGTGATCATCGCGCCCGGCGCGCGCGCCAGTTCGCCGTCCACCCAGATCTCGGCGTAGTCGTCGATCGAGGTTTCGAAGACGATGTTCTTTCCGGCGGCGAATTCGGGCACCGTGAAGCGCAGGCGGTACCAGACGAAGCTCACGCGCCCGCCGCCGCGCCGCTGCGAAAGCGCGTCCGGAGCCACTTTCTCCCACCCCGAGTCATCGAAGTCGGCCGCGCCTGCGTGGGGCGCGATGTCGAAGGTCTGCGACGGCGCCGCGCCCGGTTGCCCGTCGGCGCCTGCCAACCGGTATGCGGTTTCGATCAACTTCGCTTCGCGCACGCGCCATTCGGCCTGCAACGTGCGCGCGCCCTCTTCGGTGGTGAGGTCGATTCCGCCGGCCGGATCGGCGGCCTGCGCCAGAGCGGCAAGAAAGAGGGGCAACAGCTTCTTCATGGCCGCACCTTCACGACGTAGTAGTTGAACGGATTGCTGACTTCCTGGAACCAATGGGGCGTGCCCGCGGGAATGATCATGACGTCGCCCTTGACCAGCGTGCGTGATTCTCCGCCTTCCACGTCTGTGCCGCGCACTTCGCCGGGGGCGATCATCTTGCCATCCCGAAGCTTTCCGCCGGTGACGATCGTCGCCGTTCCTTCCAGCACATACACGATGTCGGCGTCTTCGTCGTGCACTTCCACCAGGCCCGCCTTGTCGCGGTGGCTCGCATGCACCATGAAGTTGGCGCCCGCGCCATCGAACAGCACTTCGCCTTTCAGGAACGCGCTGGAGACGCGTCCACTGGGGAAGTAACTCACCGCCGGCGGCGGAGCGCTGAACGCGGCGGCCGCGGCGGTGGCGATCTCGGTATCCTGCTGTGCGCTGTTCGCGCCGCTGACGCCGACCGCGCCGATCACCTCGCCCTCGGCGAGAATCGGCACGCCGCCCTGAAGCGGAGTGAATCCGTCAATAGTGACCATCGCGGTCCGGCCCTTGTTGACGACATCCTCGAAGAACGCGGTGGGCTTCTTGAACAGCGCGGCGGTTCGCGCCTTGCCGATGGAAACGGTGGACGCATAGGGAAAAGTGCCGTCGAGGCGCTCGAGAGCGAGCACGTGCCCGCCCGCGTCGACCACGGCGACCGCGCCGCCGGCCTTGTTCTTCCGGGCCTCCGCCACGGCGGCGGCTGCGCGCGCCTTCCAGCGTGAGCGCGGGTCTGTTAACGGCCGGGGCCGCGGTGAGCGGCAGCACGGAAGACACGACGAGCAATGAGGCTGTGAGCCTGTTCATAATGGATCTCCTGTCGGGTGTTGTTTGTGGCGCCGGAACTACGCGCCCGCGAGCAGCGCGCGCGGGGCGGTCCGGCATTCGTGAATGTCTTCGACAGCGGCGCGGAGCAGCTCCGCGACGCTCCATGCCTGCGCGAAACAGCCGCGCGGCGTGTGCGGCGCTTCGGCGTCGGCGATCTCGGAGACCTGGTCCAGGCCAGCCTCGTCGAGATGGGCGGCAAAGCCATCCAAACGCTTCCGCGCCCAACGGCGAGCCGCTTCGGACCGGTTGTTCACCTTGATGTAGGCGGTCAGGAACGGGCCCATGAGCCAGGGCCATACGGTGCCCTGATGATAGGCGGAGTCGCGGCTGTGCACGCCGCCTTCATAGCGCGGGCGGTACGCCGGGTCGCCGGCCGCGAGTGTTCGCAGGCCAAGCGGTGTGAGCAACTCGCGCTGGACCACCTCCACCACGCTCAGGGCGCGATCGGCGCGCAACATCGTGTAGGGCAGGCTCACAGCGAGGATCTGATTCGGACGGATGGACGGGTCGGGGCCGCCGTCCGCAATCACGTCGTAGAGGCAGCCGGCCTCGGCGTTCCAGAAGCGCGCGTTGAAGCTCTGCGCGGCGCGGCCGGCCAGGTGACCGCAGAACTCGGCGGCGTTCGGATCGCCGAAGCGCCGGGCGAAGTCTTCGAGAATGCGCAATGCGTTGTACCAGAGGGCCTGTATCTCGACGGGCTTTCCGTGCCGCGGCGTCACCACCCAATCGCCAACCTTGGCGTCCATCCACGTCAACTGCACGCCCGGCTCGCCGGCGCGCAAGAGGCCGTCGCTGTCCACGGCGATACCGTGCCGCGTCCCTTTCAGATGCCACTCGACGGCATTGCGAAGAACCGGGTAGAGGGTCTGCCGCACGAACGCGGAATCGCCGCTGTATTCCTCATAGGCGCGCGCTGCTTCGAAGAACCACAGCGTTGCGTCCACCGTGTTGTACTCCGGCGCCTCACCGGAATCCGGAAAGCGGTTGGGCAGCATGCCTTCGTTCGCGGCTTCGGCGAAGGCCCGCAGAATCTGTTTCGCCTCCGCGTGGCGGCCGGTGGCGAGCGTCAAACCGGGCAGCGCGATCATCGTATCCCGGCCCCAATCGGTAAACCACGGATAGCCGGCGATGATCGTTTTGTTCTCGCCGCGCTCCACCACGAACTGATCCGCGGCCACGGCCAGGCGGCGGACCAGCGGATCGTCGCAGGGCGCAGCCTGCGCAAGGTCGGCGCGGCGGCGGCACTCGGCGCGGCGCAGCGGAGCGGCATCGGCGGCTCGGCGGCGTTTGGTGGAGACGATGAGCGTGGCTTTCGAGCGGCGGCTCAGGTCGAACGTAAGGACGAAGGGGTTGAACAGGTCCTCCGCGAAATCCAGGCCGCGCTCGCGCTCCACGTCGTACTCAAAGTTGAAAAACCAGTCGCCGTGCGGCCAGAGGGAAATCGCATTGTGCGCGAAGTAGAGCCGCGGCACGCCGTCGTAGGGCTGGATGGACGCGCAACCGTCGCCGGCATCCACCGCCGGGTTCAGCGCATCGTTGCGGCGCGTGGTCGCATGGTAGTCGCGAAACGCCACCAGCGGGCGGATTTCGAGCGTCGCATCCACCGGTGGCTCCAGTTCGTATTCCACCACCACCGTGTTCTCGCCCTGCGGCAGAAACAGGCGTTTCTCGATTTCGATGTCCTCCACCTTCCAGGTGAAAACGGGAAACGGATCGAGCCGGAACGAGGTTTGCAGCCGAAAGCCTTCGGGATGAACCGTTCCGGGGTAGCGGTTCGCTGAGAGGTCGAAGCGCTTTCCGTTCAACACCAGCGTCTCTTCGAGTTTCGAGAGGAGCACCATACGGCCCGCCGGCGGCCGTGTGGCGGCGGTGAGCAGGGCGTGATAACGTCGCGTGTTCAGTCCTGCGATCGTGGAGGAAGCGAACCCGCCCAGGCCGTTCGTCTCCAGCCATTCGCGCCGCAGCGCCTGGTCCAGGTTCCCGCACACTGTTTCATCGAAGCGCACCATGGCATTGACTCCTTGCTTGCATCCTACTCGCCGCTCTGTTGGAGCAGCTTCGACACCAGCCCGGTCCAGCCGGTCTGGTGACTGGCGCCTACGCCGCGGCCATTGTCGCCGTGGAAGTACTCGTAGAACAAGACGAGATCGCTCCAGTGCGGATCGTCGCGGTAGTGGGGCGAACCGCCGTGCACCGGGCGCGATCCGTCCGGGCCCTTGAGGAAGGGCCTTGTCAGGCGCCGCGACAACTCACCGGCCACATCCCAGAGCGTCAGGTATCGGCCCGAGCCCGTGGGACACTCCACGCGGAAATCGTCTCCCAGGTAATGGTGGAACTTCTGTAGCGATTCGATGAGCAGATAGTTCACCGGAAACCACACGGGACCGCGCCAGTTCGAGTTGCCGCCGAAGAGGCCGGTGGACGATTCGGCGGGTTCATAGTGAACGGTGCTGCCGTTCAGCATGTAGGGGTGTTCGTGGTGGTGGCGCGAGAGCGCGCGAATGCCGTAGGGCGAAAGAAACTCGTCCTCGCTGAGCATGAAGCGCAGGACGCGGCGTAGTTTCTCCGCGTCGACGATCGAGAGAAGGCGCCGTTCCCCCATGCCTTCGGACCGCATGCAGGCGACGTTGGCCATCAGGTCGCGCCGGTTCTCAATGAACCACTCCATGCGCCGTTTGAAGCCGGGGAGCTTTGCGATGCGCTCGGGCTCGAGCGTCTCCACGGCAAACAGTGGGATGAGGCCCACCATCGAACGGATCTTCATCGGGAGGTGCCGCCCGTCAGGAAGATGCAGCACGTCGTAGAAGAACCCGTCCTCCTCATCCCACATGCCCGCGCCGTCATCGCCCAGGTGATTGATGGCGTGCGCGATGTGCAAAAAGTGTTCCCAGAACTTCGAAGCCACGTCTTCGTAGGCGGGGTCCTCCGCGGCCAGTTCGAGAGCGATGGCCAGCAGGTTCAGGCTGTACATCGCCATCCAGCCGGTGCCGTCGGCCTGTTCGATGTGGCCGCCCGTGGGCAGCGGCGCGCTGCGGTCGAAGACGCCGATATTGTCGAGGCCCAGGAATCCGCCTTGGAACACGTTGCGGCCTTCCGCGTCCTTGCGGTTCACCCACCAGGTGAAGTTCAACAGCAGCTTATGGAAGATGCGTTGGAGGAACGTGCGGTCGCCCACGCCGCGCCGTTTCTTCTCGATTTTGTACACGCGCCAGGCAGCCCAGGCGTGAACGGGAGGATTGACGTCGCCGAGCGCCCATTCGTAGGCGGGCAACTGCCCGTTCGGATGCATGTACCACTCGCGCACCATGAGCATGAGCTGCTCCTTGGCGAAATCGGAATCGACGAGAGCGAGGGGCACGCAGTGGAACGCCAAGTCCCACGCCGCGTACCACGGGTACTCCCACTTGTCGGGCATCGAGATGACGTCGGCGTTGTAGAGGTGGCGCCATTCGTGATTGCGGCCGTGACGGCGTTCGTCGGGCGGCGGCGGCGCGGCGGGATCGCCTTGCAGCCAGTCTCGCACCACGTAGTGGTAGAACTGCTTGGACCACAGGAGGCCGGCGAAGGACTGGCGCATGACGTTCTTCGCATCTTCGGACAGGCCGGCAGGCAGCACCGTCCGGTAGTACTCATCGGCTTCACGCTGCCGCCGTGCGAACGTCTCGTCGAAGGCGTGGGAGGAAGCGGGCGTATCGGTGAGCCGCAGTTCGATGGTCTTTGAGGCGCCGGCGGGAACGGCCAGGCGGTAACGCGCCGCGGCCTTGGTGCCTCTGCGCTCCGGGTCCACCGCGCCGGCGTTGTTGTGCACAACGTATTCGTGAAAGGCGTCCTTCGCATACCGCGCGCCGCCGTCGTAATCAAACAAGCGGCGGGCGTTGGTCTCATTTTCGGCGAAGAGCAACTCCGCACCGGCGCCGCAAGCCAGCCATCGCTTCCCGTACTGCGGCTCGTCGAGCTCGATCACGCCCGGGGCGGAATCGCAGGCCGTCAATGAAGGCCTCGGCGAGCCGTCTCCCCAGGCCCACGTGTTGCGGAACCACACCGTCGGCAGCACGTCGAGGGGAGCCTCTTCGGGGCCGCGATTCGACACCGTGATGCGGATGAGAATCTCTTCGGCCGTCGCTTTGGCGTATTCGATAACGACGTCGAAGTAGCGGCCGTCGTCGAAGACGCCGGTGTCGATCAGCTCGAACTCGGGCTCGTCCTTGCCGCGCCTCCGGTTCTCTTCCACCAGCCGCGCATAAGGGAACTCACGCTGCGGGTACTTATAGAGGAACTTCATGTAGGAGTGCGTGGGCGTGCTGTCCAGGTAGTAGTAGCACTCCTTGACATCCTCGCCGTGGTTGCCTTCGTTGCCGGTGAGGCCGAAGAGCCGTTCCTTGAGGATCGGGTCACGTCCGTTCCAGAGCGCGACCGCGAAACAGATCTTCTGATGCCGGTCGCAGATGCCGCCGAGGCCGTCCTCGTTCCACCGGTAGGCGCGAGAGCGCGCGTGGTCGTGGGAGAGGTACTCCCAGGCGTTGCCGTACGGGCTGTAGTCCTCGCGGACCGTTCCCCAGGCACGCTCGCTGAGGTAGGGCCCCCAGCGCTTCCAGTGCGCACGGCGCGCGCGCGATTCCTCGAGACGATGCTCTTCGGCGGTCATCTGCGTGACTCCTTCTATAGGCCTGAAGGACGCTACTTCACCGGCGACGCGAACGACGCCTCGCCGAGCAGCACTTCCGCCCAGGCGCAGTACACCTGAACCTTGGCGATGTTGTGGACGTAGGCCGGGACCATGACTTCACGCTTCTCGCCGCCCTTGATCTTGAAGGCGTCGAGCGTGTAGACCACGCCCTTGGAATCGACCACGCGCCACGTGGGAGCAGGCGTGTCGGGAACTTTGAAGTCGGAGGTGACGCGGAGAATGCTCTTGCCGTTCTCGATGGTGTGGACCGCCATGCCGGTGTTGGCCTTGGGGCCGGCGAACTGGCCGGTGTTGTGAGGGCCGTTCTTGTCGACGGCGGACGCTACGCCGGCGAAAGCCACCAGGGCCAGGGCAGCGAAGGTGAACAGGCGCACGAAGGGCGCGGAAATGGAACGCATAGTTTGGATCTCCTTGGGTGACCGGTTTCGCGAGAGGTTGTGTGCTCCGGTCTCGTTTCGGAAATCCAGGCAAGCGGGACCGATATTCCCGCGCCGGGGCGGGATTGTTGTCCGCCTGAAGCCACCGGCGGCTGACTAGGGGGCCACGTCGCGGCCCTCGCAGGCCTGCTCCAGGCGCGCGGAGAGCTCGCGGATGTCGATCGGCTTCCGAATGTAGTCGGTCATGCCGGCCGCCAGGCAGCGGTCTCGATCCTCTTCCAGGGCAAAGGCGGTGAGGGCGATGATCGGGATGGTCCGCACCGCCTCCTCCCGCGCGGCGCGGATCAGGCGGGTTGCCTCGAACCCATCCATCTCGGGCATCTGGCAGTCCATCAGGATCACGTCGAAACCCGCACCGGCTCGTTCCACCGCCTCGCGGCCGTTTCTGGCCAGCGCCACTTCGTGACCGATCTTCTGCAGCGTGCCTTGAATGACCCGCTGGTTCACCGTGTTGTCCTCGGCCACCAGCACGCGCAAGCGGCGCGCGGCCCGCGCCAACTTCGGATGCGCCTTTTGGTCTTGGGGCCCGGAAGCAGATCCATCCAGTGCTTGGGCGGTCACTTCGCGAAGGTCATCGAGGAGCACGGGCTTGGCGATGTGGCTGGCGATGGCCATTTCCCGGTAGAGTCCGGTGTCTTCCACCGCATCCAGGGAAGACAGCAGCAGGACCGGCGTCTGCGCGTAGCCCTTCACGGCCCGCAAGCGGCGCACGAAGCCGTCATCCCATGCGCCGGCGAGCTCACGGTCGCAGTAGACGACATCGAAGGGATGGCCCCGCTCGTACGCGGCCGCGGCCAACGACAATGCCTGTTCGGACGCGGCCGCTTCCTCGGGCTCCATACCGAGGTGCACCGCGCAGGTCATCAGCGAGCGGCGGCTGACGCCGTGAGCGTCGACGACCAGTGCCCGCAGGCCGCTCAATCGGGAGGGCGGCTGCGCTGCCTCGGTGTTCCCGGGGCAGCCGAGAAGGACGTGAAATTCGAAGGTGCTGCCCTGGCCGCGCACACTGGATACACGGATCTCGCCGTTCATCTGCTCCACCAACCGGCGTGAGATGGCCAGCCCCAGGCCGGTTCCGCCGAACCTGCGCGTGGTGCTGCCGTCGGCCTGCGTGAAGGCGTCGAAGATGGCTGCCTGCGCCTCGGCCGGGATGCCGATTCCGGTGTCGCTGACCGCAAAGCTCAGGCGCACCGCACCTGGCGCGCGGTCGCGCACGGCCACTCGAATCACGACCTCGCCGGAAGAGGTGAACTTGATGGCGTTGGCGACGAGGTTGCCGAGCACCTGCTGGAGCCGGGTGGGGTCGCCGGTCACCATCGCGGGCACGCCTGGGGAGATTTCGCAAACCAGATCGAGGTTCTTCCGGTGGGCCTGCAATGCGAGGAGCCGCACCTGGCGCGCCACGGTGCGCGGCAGGTGGAACGGGATCGATTCGAGCGTCAGCTTGCCCGACTCGATCTTCGAGAAATCCAGAATGTCGTTGACCACGGTGAGCAGCATGTCGGCCGATTGGTTTGCCATCTCCAGGTACTCGCGGGCCTCGCGCGGCAGGCCGGTCTCCAGCGACAAAGCCGTCAACCCGAGCATTCCGTTGAGCGGCGTTCGGATCTCGTGGCTCATGTTGGCCAGGAACTCGCTCTTGAGCCGGGACACCTCTTCGGCCTTCCGGCGCGCCGCCTCCAGTTCCGCGGTACGCACACGCACCTGTTCTTCCAAGTGCTCGCGATGGAGGTTCAATTCGCGGTCCCGGTCGCGGATCTGCGCCAACATCCCGCTGAAACAGTCGGTCAGCTCACCCACCTCGTCCCCGCTCGACCGGAGGAGCGCCACGTTGTAGTCCCCGCTCCGCATCACGCCTCGCGCCGCTTCCGTGAGGGCCAGAATCGGGCGTGTGACGATGGCCAACAGCCGGCGGGAAACAAGGAATCCAAGCAGCGCGGACAGGACCAGGATGACGAAGCTGAGGGCGGAGAACTCCAGGATCCGCCGGCGGATGTGCCCGGTGTCCGCGCGCAGGAAGATCCTTCCCACGGGTTCGTTGTCAAGCCGGATGTCGCGCACGATCACCAGGCTCTCCAGTTCGAACTCGAAGCCCTCGGCGCGGCGAAGGTCGAATCGGGTGTTGCAGGAGTCGCCGGGGAACCATGCAAACGGCGCACCCGATTCTCCGGTCACGGCGGCTTCCAGGATCCGCGGATCGGCGCGCAACGCTTCCAGGATCTCGGCGCCGCTTCGCTTGTCGTCGAAGCGGAGCGCCGCCGTCATGCTGCCCCCGATCGTGTCCATCAGCGCGGAGAGTTCCCGCACGGTGTCGTGCCGGTAGCGCAGCAGCTCGAGGATCGTGTAGGCGCCCGCCAGAAGCGACAGCGTGCAGAAGGTGGTCACCAGAATCAACAGCGACACCTTGGCGTTCAGGTTCAGCTTGGAAAGCCGCCGCCTCATCGGAGCGGCTCCTTCCCGGCCGGCGGTTCGCCCACAAGGGTTGCGAAGCGGAGCAGTTGCGACCGGATTTCCAGGTGCGCCCGTTGCACATTCGCCAGGTTGATCTGGAAGGTGACCTTGCCCGAGCCGATGGCCAGATTCACCATGCCACCCAGTTCGGCGAAGCGCTCGGCCTCACCCACCAGCAGGACTCCCGGGTAGTCCCACTGCGCGAAAAAGGCGCGCAGTTCCTTGTGGCGTTTGTAGCCGACAAAGGCGAGGTGGCAGGAGGAAAGGCCGTCCGCCGCGTCCACCGGGATCACTTGGATCGTTCGTCCCCGGATCGTCTTCGCCCGCACCGTGGGCTGCAGCGACACCGCCATGGCTTCATCGGCCAGCACACAGAACCGCAGAGGAGCGGCGGCGCTGCCCTGATCGTCGTCCGGCCAGGTGACAAACTGGGCCAGCATGAAGAGGAACGCCGAGCGAACCTGATCTTCCTGCGCGCGGTGCCGCTCAGCGGGTCCGGCTGGAATTGAGAGCGTTGCCAGCAGGAGAAGCGAAAGCACTACCCTGAGCGGGAGCCGGCTGGTTTGAAGGGATGCCACCGCAGTCATCCCTTTCCCTAGAACCGCCGCGTGATCGTAATCTCGAAGGCCCGCCGCATCACGCCGCGGGACACCAGGAGATCCACCGGCACTTCGAACCGTCCGCTGCGCCCGAGATTTTGGGCGCTGAAGGCGACTTCGTTGCCCTCGCCAAACGCCCGCGCCACCCGAAAGTCGACGCGAAGACTCGCGCCGAGCGGGCTCTCTCCCTTCAGCGCGCCGCGCCCCCACACGGTACAGTCCCCGCTGAGACGCCACGGAAAGTCCCAGGAGTTGCGCACATAGCCCTGGTGCCGCGGATCGTAGGTGGCGATCGGAAACAGGAACGACCCCTCGAATCCGGGGCGCGCGCTGGTTCTCGTCCAAAGCGCGCTATACGCTCCGCTAATCTGCCAGCGGCGATGCGCGTCGATGTGAATCACCGCCTCGCCGCCCCGATTCCGTCCGTTGAGCCCGTTGGCGGTGGTCGCCGGCAGCACGGCTCCCGCACCGCCGAAACGGAGGACAGGCGCCGGGGACGCCGGTAACTGATACGCCATCAACCCGCGGTAGCCGTGGTCGAACAGCGCAATGTCGAAGGCGAGCCGCGGACCGGGCTGCCAACGCACACCGGCGTCGAATCCGTTCAACCGCTCAGAATCTGCCGCCGGGTTGCCGTTCAATTCCACGGGAACGGGCAGCCCGGCCGCCATCATGGAGTACCGCAGCGCGAAGTCGACATGCGAGGGGGTGCGCACGGCGCGCGACCACGAACCCCAGGCCACGAATCGCGGCGCGGGCGCCCACAGCAGGCGCACGTTCGGTTGAAAGGCGAGACCCGTCCCCCAGTTGTGCTCCAGCTTGGCGCCCACCGTGACGTACAGCGTTTCCGGCAGCAGTTGCCACTCGTCCTGAAGCAAGGCGCTGTAGATCCGATAAGTCGCATCCGGGGGCGAGAACGCAAACCATGGACTGCTGGTGGTCTGCAACTGGTTCGAGCGGAAGCCCGCGCCGGCCATCAACTGATGTCTTCCGGGAAGCCGGCGGCTGCTCTGAAAATCGAGGTCCAAGGTTTTGATCTCGGCGCCGAAGCTGCCGCCGCCCGTGTAGCGGCCGTCGTAGGTGGCCTGCAGCGTGGTGTTGTTCTCATCCTCGCTGGTGCGGGACCACCGCCCGGCGAGGAATCCGGTCTTGCCGCCACCCACCACGCGCTGGAGGCCCGCCCGTCCGTCGCTCGAAACCAGAATCTGGTTCATCGGGGCATTCCCGTACTGCGCCTCGGAGGAGACTGTGAACTCGTGACCTCCTTCGCGCGACCAGTCGAAGCGCGCCCCGGCCCGCGCCGCGTCCCAGGATCGGAGCGAAGGCGCCTCCGGGCCGGCCAGCGGGCCCATGTGCGCCGCCGAACTCGACACGCGCCAATGCCCGGCGTCGCCCAGTTTGCCGCCGTGACGCAGCTGCATCCGGGCTCGGTCGACGGTGCCCGCCGTGGCGGTTGCCACGGCACCCTGCGTGGCCGATGCCCGCTTGGTAATGATGTTCACGACGCCGCTCACCGCGTTCGAGCCCCACATGGTGGCGCCGGGGCCGCGAATCACCTCAATGCGGTCGATGTCGCTCAGCGTCATCAGGTTCTCGTTCCAAAGGACGCCGGAAAGCAAAGGATGATACAGCGTACGGCCGTCCACCATGACCAGCAGTTTGTTGCTGTGCAGGCTGGTGAAGCCGCGGATGCCGATGGCCCAGTTGTTACCCGTGATGCGGGCCACGTGAACGCCCGGCGCGAGTCGCAGGATTTCCGGCAGGCTTCCCAGTCCGCTGCGCCGAATGTCCTCCTGTGTGATCACAAACACCGCCGCCGCCGTCCGGGACAGCTTCTGGCGCGACCGCCTTACGGAGGTCACCTCGACGTTCAGGAATTCTTCCAGGCTGAGTGAAGTCAGGTCCCGCTCCTGGGCGCTCGCCGCCGCCGCGAGACACAACATGATTGGTCCCACCCTCATGGTTTCCTCATCGGCACCGGAGCGGGCGTCTGGAGTCTCTTTCGTCGTCCGGCGGTGCGGTCCAGTCCGCGCGGCCTTGACCGCCCTGTCCGCTTTACACCGCCGCTCCGCCCTGGTAAAAACAGAAGCAAGTAGAATTGTTTGTGGATTCCTGTGGAAAACTCCGCTCACCCCACGCCCCGGCCCGTATTTCCAGCACCTCCGGAATCCACAGGTCCGCCGCTCCGGGGACGCCGTTTCCAACAGCGTAAGGGGTTCAGTCCAAACGGCCGTTTTTCGTCTTGCCCGGCCCGGCGGATCCCGCTAGGGTAGAGAGCGTCCTGCCATGTCCGCACCCGACATCGCGTACGAAAAAGGTCTTCCGGCAAACCTGGACGCCGAGCGCTTCGTGCTCGGCTCGATCCTGATCGACGACGCGAACTTCATCGCCGTTCGGGCGATCCTGGACCCCGAAGACTTCCTGCTTGAGAAGCACCGCCGCATCTTTATGCGGATGTCGGAGATCGCCGAACGCGGCGGGCGCATTGACCGCGTGACGCTTGCCGAAGAGCTGATGCGCAACAACCAGCTCGAATCCTGCGACGGCATCACCTACCTGATCTCGCTGGACGAGGGACTGCCCCAACTCTACAACCTCGACAGCTACGTTCAGATCGTCAAGGACAAGAGCGTCCTGCGGCGCATCGTCTTTTCCTCGCAGCATCTCATCAATCGGGCCATCGCGGGCGAAGCTTCGCCGGACGACCTGCTGGCCGACGCCGAGGAGAATTTCCTTCAGATCGGGCAGTCCCGCGTGCGCGAGACGATGGCCACGCCGGAAGCGGTGATCCGCGAGGCGGGCGGATTGAACGCCTTCCTCGATCCCAGCCGCCGCATGAACGGGATCGAGACGGGCTTTCTCAAGTTCGACGAGATGACGGGCGGATTGCACGGCGGCGAATTGGTCATTCTGGCCGCGCGCCCCGCGATGGGGAAGACGGCGCTCGCGTTGAACATCGGCCAGCACATCGCCACGCGATCCCGGCTGCCGGTAGCTGTTTTCTCGCTCGAAATGTCGAAGCAGTCGCTCCTCACCCGTATGGTGTGCGCGGGTGCGCGCGTGGACCAGCAGAAATTCCGCGCCGGCTACCTCAACCAGGACGAGCGCCGGCGCCTCCAGGTGGCGGCGAGCGAACTGGTGGACGCGCCGCTCTTCATCGACGACACTTCCGCGGCGAATCTGATGGACATTCACTCCAAGCTGCGGCGGCTGAAGAACGAGTCCGGGTTGGGACTGGTGATCATCGATTACCTGCAACTGATGCAGGGCCGCGGCCGCTTTGAGAATCGAACCACGGAAGTCAGCTCGATTTCGCGCGGCCTGAAGTTGCTGGCCATGGAATTGGAGGTTCCCTTCCTGGTGCTCTCGCAGCTTTCGCGCGCGCCGGAGACGCGCCCCGGCGACCACAAACCGCAACTCTCCGATCTGCGTGAATCGGGGTCGATCGAGCAGGACGCCGACCTGGTGTGCTTCATCTACCGCGAAGAAATCTACAAGCCGGACCGGGGCGATTTGAAGGGTCTCGCGGACCTGATCCTCGCCAAGCAGAGGAACGGGCCTACGGGCCGAGTCCCACTCATCTTCCTGCGCGAGTTCACGAAATTCGAAAACCGCGCCGACGATATCGGCGCGGCTGACGAATAGGCGGAGCGAAGAGAACCGGGCGGTTGGGCTCCGCCCGGCTCCGGGATACCGCGGCGACGAAGCTCAGAAGTAGAGCTTCGCCGCGAACTGAACGATCCTCGGCTGCGTCGCAGTCGCCGCGAATCGTCCGAAGCCCGGCGAACCCGCGCTCAGCGTCGACGCCCCGGCCGGGATGGTGAAGACCTGGTGATTAAACAGGTTGAAGAACTCGGCGCGGAAGTCGATCCGGACGCCCTCCCACATGGGGAACGAGCGGCTGAGGAAGAAATCGAACTGTTGCTGGAAGGGTCCCCGCGCGCCCGGCGTGCGCGGCAGGGTGCCGAACAACTGGGCGTTATGCGGGCCCGTGCCGGGGCCACCCACCGGGAATTGCCCATTGCCCGGTCCACCGCGCGAATCCACGTTGCCGATCACCGTGCCCGCGGGCAGGTTCGGAGTCGGCGTCAGGATGCCGCTGTTGAACCACGAGGAGCCGGCGTCGAGGAAGTTCCGCGGATCGCCGCCCTTGATGATGTTCTTGAAATCGCCGGTGACGTTCGGATAGAGCGTGGTGGTGAAACCGTAGACGTTGTTGGTGCCGCAGCCCGTGCAGATGAACTGAATCGGGACGGCGGACTGAAAAGTTGTGAGACCGCCCACCGACCAGCCTTTGGTGAGATGCTTCAGGAAACGGCCGGAATCGGCGATTCCGGGCACGTCGTAGCGATAGGTGATCTGGAGCCGGTGCGTGCGGTCGAAGGCCGAGAGGCCGCGCTGCAGCCACGGAACCAACTGGTTGCCGCCGGCGTTGCCGAGATCCTGGGTGGCCGAGCCCGAGTTATTGTCGATGGATTTGGCAAGGGTATAGGCGGTCTGAACGAACAGGTCGCTGGCGCGGTGGTTGAAGGTAACCACCATCGCGTTGTAAGTCGAATGGCCGTTGTCGGTGACCATATTCAGACCCGCCGAAGAGAAGCCCGGCACCCACACGCGCGCGTTCACGTTGCGGATGGAACTCGCCGTGAGGCCGCGAATGGGTTCCGCCGCGCTCGCCAGGCGCGCCTGGTTGACTTGCAGGCTGTGCAGGAGCCGAACGCCGGCGCTGCCGATGTAGCCCAGCTCAAGCGTCGATTTCCCGCTGATCTGGTGCTGGATCGAGAAGTTGTAGTGCTGCGCGTAGGGCGTGCGCAGGTTGCGTTGAATCGGGTTCAGGCTGAGCAGCGCGGCGCTGAACGTGGGCGTGCCCGCGGCGTTGAAGCCGGTGAGTTCCGGGAGCCGCGGAAAGATGGGGAAGTCGGAGGGCATGGGCAACGCCGGGAACGGATTATTCAGCGAGGTGCCCGGCGCGACGATCGAAGACAACTGGAAGAATGGCGCCGCGGTGAGCAACTGGAGCAGCGTCTGATTCGACGTGCGCACGTAATACAGACCGTAGCCGCCGCGAACCGCGGTCTTGCCGTTGCCGAATACGTCGTAGGCGAAGCCCACGCGCGGTGAGAAGTTCCGGCGGTTCCGCTCGGTGAGCGTTGAGGGATCGACGCCCGGGGTACCCCTGATGGTCCCGAAGTTTGCTGCCTCCGGCAGGATGAACCCCGCCAGCAGGCCCGCGCCGCCTCGCGCCATCGTATCGGCGCTCAGCAGGTTCGGATCGTAATTGCCCACGCGATGACGCTTGTCCCAGGAGGGTCCAAGGTAGTCGTAGCGAATGCCCAGGTTCCAGGTGAGCCGTCGGGTCATCTTCCAGTCGTCCTGCAAGAACCAGGAGACGTCGCGCGCGCGGAAGTCGCGATAGGTTTGCCCGGTGCCGGCGAAGGCCTGGAGGATGTTGCCGGTGAGGAAATCGGTCCAGCGGTCGAAGGCGAGGAAGCCGCGCGAAGCGAAGTTATTGTAGGTGTTGATCTGATACTGGCGCAGTTCAAAGCCCGCCCGAACCGTGTGCGTCCCTTTCGTCCACGCGAGGACTTCGGAAAAGTGCACGGTGTTCACGGCGCTGGCCTGGTCATTGTTCGTGCTGATGCCGCCGAACACGGGGCCAATGTCGTTCGTGAAGAGCAGCGGAATGCCCGGATAGAGGCTGCTGTTGAAGCGGGACATCCCGATGTCGGCCAGCTTTACGGGCTCTTCGGCCAGCACCTGTTGCGTGATGCGATTGAAGCCGAGCCGAAGCTCGTTCACCAGATTCGGACGCAGGGCCCAGGTGGAGCTGATGGACGCGAGATGATTGCCAATCGGGGTGTCCTGACCGCTGCCGAGTCCGCCCGCGCCCTGGCCGCCGAAGGGATCGGAGGTCTTTCCTTTCGCTCGGAAATAGCGCAGTGAGAGGCGGTGGGTGTCGGAGAGGTTGTGGTCGCCGTTGGCGTTGAACTGGTCGTCGTTGAACCGCAACGGCGCCGAAAGCGTGATCAACCCGAACGTGCCGGCGGCGCCGACCCCGCTGGGAATCAGGAATCCGCCGTACTGGCCCGGTGCGTTCAGCAGCCGGACCGCGGTGGCGTCGATCCGGCTCGGGTCAACGCCGAAGGCCTGCGCGAGATTCGCCGCCGTGCGCTGCGCGGGCATCACCGGGAACTGGCCCGTAATGGCGCCGGAGAGACCGTTCAACTGCCGCGTGCCCTGGTAGGAGCCGAAGAAGTACGTCTTCTTATTCAGAAACGGAACCGGCCCGCCGAAATTTCCTCCGAACTGATTCTGCCGGAGGATCGGCCGGGCGCTGCCATTCTTATT
>DALYJJ010000011.1:21679-46955 GCA_031969915.1 Bryobacteraceae bacterium
GAAATCGTTCGCGTTCAGCTTCTCGTTGCGGAAGAACTCATAGAGCTGGCCGTGGTACTCCGGTCCGCCGCCCTTCGTGATGGCGTTGATGTTGCCACCGGACGTCTTGCCCTGCGAAGCGTCGTACAGACTGGTCTGCACGCGGAACTCTTCGAGCGTGTCGGGCGCGGGAATGGCCACGTTTCCGAAATTGTTACTGGCGATGTTATTCGCGTCGACGCCGTTGATCACCAGGTTGTTGCCGGTGCCCCGCTGCCCGTTCACAAACACCGTCGAGGAAGCGCGGCCCGCCGCCGCGGCGTTGGGCAAGTCGGAACTGGTTCCCGCGTTCAAGGCGAGCAGGTTCGTGAAGTTGCGCGTGGCCAGCGGCATCTGGTCGATCACGCTGCCGGGTAGCGTGTTGCCGAGCGTGGCCGCCGACGTATTAATCGCGACCGCCTCGGCGGCCACTGAAATCTCAATGGTCTCCGTGCCGACTTCGAGCCGCACCGGCAGATTCGTGGTTTCCGTAATCTGCACGCGGACCCCGTTTACCGCGGCCTTCGAAAAGCCCCTGGCTTCCACGGTGATCTTGTACAGGCCCGGCTCGAGGAGCGGAAACGTGAACGTCCCGGCCTCGCTCGTAGCCTTCTCCTGGACGATCCCTTTTTCCGAGGTCAGCAGGACTTTGGCGTTCGGGATCGATGCTCCGGTGGGATCCGTCACCGTTCCGGTCACCGCGCCGGTCTGGGCGGTGATCTGTGCGTTCGCAAGCGAACACACAAGTAGTAACAATGCGGCGGTAATAACCGCGAACGGATGTCTCGTCACAATAGTTTCCCCTTTAGCGTGACTAGTGTAATGTTGTGACGAGAGTAACCTAAGACAGAGTGAGCTTCAATCGCCGCCGGATAAATGTTACGACTGTAGCGGCGGCTCTCACGGCAGGTAAACTCGACGCTGTGACAAAAGTAACATTCCCACCATCACCGATCGAGGCCCAGCTTCTCCTTGAGTTCCCGCACACGATCGCGGGAGACGGTGATCTCCGTGCTCGCAGGGTCTTTCAGCTTCAACAGGATGCGGCCGCCGAACCAGGTGGAGAGTTCGCGGACCCAGTCGAGATTGACCAGTGTGGAGCGATGGACGCGGACGAAGCGCGAGGGGTCGAGACGCGCCTCCAACTCGGCCACGGAGTAATCGACGGCGTATCGCTTCTCGGGGGTCACCGCGTAGGTCAACTTATCTTCAGCGAGGAAGTGGGTGACACGGTCGAGTTCAACGAAGATGGTTCGCTCGCCGAGGCGGGAGGCGATACGAACGGGGCGGGCGGCGTCCCGGCCCCGGGCGAGTTGCTCCAGGAGACGGTTTAGATCGGGGCGTGGTTCGACGCCGGCGCACATGCGCTCAACCTTCACAAGGGCCCGGTCAAGCGCGCCCTCCTCCACGGGTTTCAGCAGGTAGCCGATCGAGTTGACCTCGAAGGCGCGAAGCGCGTACTCATCGTAGGCGGTGGTGAAGACGACCAGGGGTTCACGGCTCAGGCGTTCGAGCAATTGAAAGCCATTGAGTTCGGGCATCTCGATGTCGAGGAAAAGCACGGCGGGAGCCAGGCGCTCGATCTCCGCGAGGGCCCGGACCGGGTCCGTGCTGGCGCCGAGCAGCGTCACTCTCCGCTCCAGCAGACGAGTCAGGCGGCGCAGGGCGAGAGGTTCGTCGTCAACCAGGTATGCGCTGATCATGGTCATCGTCCTTGATAGAAGAGGCGAGGGCGGGTAGCCGCAGCCGAACGCGCATCCCCTGGTCGAAGGGCTCCAGCCAGAGCCGGGCCTCACCCGGAAAGAGCGCCTCGAGGCGGGATCGTAACGTGTCGATGCCATGGCCCGGGCGCAGCGCCTCCTCGGTGAAACCGGGGCCATCGTCCCAAACGGAAAGCAAGAGCGCCTCGCCCTCCCGCCAGGCGCGAACCGCGATGCAGCCGCCGGCGCGGCGAGGTGCGACGGCGAACTTGACGCTGTTTTCAACCAGTGTTTGCAGGCTGTGCGGCGGCACGGCTGAGGTCTCGAGGTCCCCTGGCACATCGATCCGAAACCGCAGACGGCTTTCGAAGCGGGCCGACTCGAGTTCCAGGTAGTCGCGCACGATGCGGACCTCGCGGGAAAGAGGAATCAGGCGCTGGTGTGCGTCCAGGGAAAACCGAAGGAGCGAGGCCATCTGCCCGAGCATTCGCTCGGCGCGTTGGGGGTCTTCTTGAATGAGCGCGGAAATGGAGTTGATGGTGTTGAAGAGGAAGTGCGGATGGACCCGCGATTCGAGCGCGGAGAGACGTGTTTCCGTGGCGAGTTTCAGCGCACGCTCGCGCTCGAGTTCCTTGGCCTGTAGATCGAGGCGCGTTTCTTCCAGGCGGCTTTCGAGCAGTTTGTAGAGGTACACCGCGAAGCCGAAGAAGACCGTGATCAGGACCGCGATGCGGATCGCCTCGGAATACCAGATGCGGAAGACGGCCGGCGGGAAGACGCCAAAGACCATCAGCAAGGACGTAGCGGCGAGGCTGCCCACGGCGGCCGCCGCGAGGAGCGTGATCAGAATGGCGAGCGAGGTCACGCCGCGCGGGAAGGCCGCGAGGCGCCGCCCCACGATGGGGAGCACCAGTTCGGCGATTGGTCCGATACAGGCGGAGTAACACAAGCTGATCCCGGCGGCGCGAGCGTACACACGCGGCGGCAGGCCCGGATCGAGGATGAACAAGACAGCGGGATACGCCATTCCCCAGAGGGCGCTCCGCAAGAACCTGATCCGGGCCCAGCGCATCTGTTATTGGCTCACATGGCAACCGACGCATCGGGTTTCGGCCGGTTCCAGCGTGCCGCCGGCCAGCCACTTCCCGGCGCGCTTGGCGTAGACGGTCCCGGGCAACTCCTTGTTGATGCGGTGGAAGAACTCCGTGGCCTTGGGAGTGTTGCCGGCGCGCGCGTAGCCTTCGGCCAGGCCGAACAACAACTCGCCCTTGGGATGGGTCCCGATCTTGTCGAAGTAAGGACTTTGTATCTCCAGAATCGTCTCATAATCTTCGATCGCCATCGCGAGGAGCGCCCGTCCCTGGTCCGGCGGCGAGAAGCGCGAAGCGGTGAACAGCGTGGCGCCACGTGGGGCGCGCACGCCGACGTTACGCGGCGCCAGGGCGACGGCCTCCCGCATCTGCGCGATCGCCCTGGTCCAGAGTGCGATGCCTTTCTCCGAATTGCCGGCGCGGAACGCCTCGCCCGCCAACTGGAGCGACCCCGCGCCGTGCCACACCAACGCTTCGGCGTGTTGCGGTTCGTGCTTGAGGACATTGGCCGTCACGCTCATCGCGCGTTCGAGCGCTTCACGGTCGCCGGCGAAACCGGCGAAGAAATCGTTGCGGACCACGTGGTCGAAGCGGCCCGGCTCGCCGTAGAGCAGCTTTGCCGCGAACGCGGTGGCGAGAAGGGCCCATTTGATCCCAGTCATTTCGTAAACCTCCCTCGTGATCCAGCGTAGGGCGGATGTCCGGGAAGCACAGCGGAAAACCGACGAACCGCCGGGGAATGCCGACGAATCACCGGGAGAGGCCGACGAACCGCGTCAGGACTTCGCCGCGCCGGTGGTGCGATCGTCCGCTGGATTCAGGAAGGACTTCGCCGCGTCGCTGGACCGCGCGGCGGCGGCGAGAATCGCCTCGTCGCCGACCTTGGAGAGCGGCGTGTAGCGCGGGTGATGAGAGTCTTTGTACGGATCGTTGCGCGCCGCGTTATAGCAACAGATGAGCGACCACCGGGGACGTTCGCTGGTATTGGCGCTGGAGGCGTGGAGCAGGTTGCCGTGGAAGAAGAGGCCGGTGCCGGGCTCCATTTCGCAGTAGACCAGTTCCAGGCGCTTCATGGCCTCGGCGACACGCTCCGGGTCGGCGCCCGTCTGTTCGCCGAAGCGCCCATGCTCGATGCGGCCCATCAGGTGCGAGCCCTTCAGCACCTGCAGGCACCCGTTCTCGCGCGTGGCGCGATCGAGCGCGATCAAGCAACTGGCCATGTATGGGAAGAGGCAGCCGTTTTGATACCAATAGCCGTAATCCTGGTGCCATTCCCAGGCGCCGCCAACGCGCGGCTCCTTGAGCATCAGCTTGGAGTGGTAATGATAGACTTCGCCTCCGAGGTAGGTCTCCATGCGGCTGACGATTCGCTCGGACCGTGAGACCATTCCGTAGATATCGTCACCCGGGTGGTTCCAGAGCGAGAGCCGGCTGGCTCGACCGGAGGTATCCTTCACGTCGAAGGCGTGGTCGTGGAGCGTGCGATCTCCGCGCGCGACGCCAAGGAGGAGTTCGGTTTCATCTGGCCGCAGAAGGCCGGGGATGAGGACAAAACCGTCCCTTTCGAACGCTTCGTGTTCCAGGCTGTAACCGGGCATAGGAGGATTGTTTCAAGGAGGGGTGGTGCGGGGCAACCCGGTGGCGGGACGATGCGTCGAAGGACTAGGCCCCGAGTCGCCGGGTACCACAAAAGAGGGGCTAGATTCCGAATCAAAAGCGTGGTACAACGTGGTTTAAAGATTACGCAGATGGCCAGCGGCGTTCTCACCGCACTGGTGCGTAGTATTTGGCATCCCACTGGTTCGCCCTCCGTTGACTGCCTTAAGGTCATGCCTTATACGGCCGACGCGGCTTCTGGCCGGATGAAGCGAAGGTAGCGTACTGGCACTCGCCCGAGACAATTGTCGATGCAAGGAGTCGTCTCATGGAAGGCGATCGAAAATACAAACAACGCGGCTACATGGACACCGACCGCGGGTCGGGCAACGGGTTCCGTGAGGATCGCCCGAAGCCGCAAGGGCCGCGGCCGCCCATCGATATCACAGGGCCCCGGTTGCCGCGCATGGTCCAGGCCGTGACGGCGGTGCGCTGCTGGAATTGCGCGACGACTTTGCCGGGGGATGTGGATTTTAAGGGCAACTGCCCGAAGTGCAACTCGGCGCTGCACTGCTGCAAACAGTGCGCGCACTTTGAGCCGTCGACGCGTTTCCAATGCCTCAAGCCGATCCCGGTGCGCATCGCGTACAAGGACCAGGTGAACGAGTGCACGCAGTTCACTTCGCGCGTGACCGTGGCCCGGGACACGGCAGCGCAGCCTGCGCCCACCAAGCAGGTACAGGCGCCGCGCAGCCCGAACGACGCGCGGGCCGCCTTCGACAACCTCTTTAAGAAGTAAACTGAACCTTTGACGTGGCCGCTGCGCGCGCACCGCGCCGGGCGGCCTGAATAAGGACACCCGTGCGTTCGCTATTGCTTCCCGCGATGGCGGCTCTTTGTGCTGCCGCCGTCTTCCCGTTTCCCCTGTTGGCGATCGAAGCCGCTTCCGGATTTCTCCTTGGTCCGAAGTACGATCAGCGCGCGATGTACGTCCGCTCCGGACCGGGCGAAGAATGGCGCAAAACCTATTCCGGCCCTGAGTACCGGCGGCAGGCGCAAGGCAAGCTCATGAACCTGCGGCTGGCGCAGGGGCTCTTTCACGACGAGTGGTTGACGGAACAGCCGTTCGATCCGGGCAAGAATACGGATGGCCTGATCGCGGCGCTCGATTTCTACCGGAGCCACGGGGTGTTGATGATCAACGTGAGCATGCAGGGCGGCAATCCCGGCTACGACGAGAAAGTAAACGGGATTACGCGGCAGCGCGCCTTTCACCTGGGGCCGGGTGCGGGGGCGTCGGTGAGCGGTTTCCGCCCGGATGGCTCCTTGAAACCGGAGTGGATGGACCGCCTCCACCGGCTGCTGCGCGCGGCCAACGATCGCGGCATGATCGTCAACCTGATGTATTTCTACCAGGGACAGGACGAGCAGTTCGACTCGACGGAGGCGATCCTGGCCGCGGCCGCGAACCTCACCGACTGGCTGATCGACCGCAACTTCCGGAACGTGATCGTGGACATCGCCAACGAATGGGACGTGCGCGGCTGGGATCACGACAACTACATCCCGAACAACCTGGTGCGGCTGGGGGACGCGATTCGTGAGCGCTTCCAGAAGAAGCGCACGGATTGGGCGCTGCCGGTGGGCGCATCGAGCGATGGGCGGATGCTCTATCCCGATTCGCTGATGAAGAACGTGGACCTCGTGCTGGTCCACGGCAACGGCCTGAAGCCCGAACAGAAGGGGCGCCGCCTGGCCGACTTCCGCAACTTCGACCGGCCGATCCTGATGACCGAAGACGACAACGGCCGGGCCAGCACGGAAGCGCACCTCGCGCTCGACCTGGCGAGCTGCGACCTGTTGTTCGAGCGGGCGCAAGGCTGGGGTTACATGCCATGGGTCCAGGCGCAGCGGTTTCCCTTCCGCTGGCTGCCGGGCGCGGAAAACCAGGTGCGCGACGACATGCCCGCGGCCGAACGCGACATGGCGTACTTCCATGCCGTGCTCGATCGCATCGCGGAACTGGTGTTGAACAAGCCGCCCTGCGGGAAGAAGAAATGACCATTGCCGAGTTGGTGGGGCTGAAGCGGTTTCGACTGGTGGAGGGACCGCCGCCGGAACCGGCTCCGGGCGAAGTGCTGGCGCGCGTCGAAGCGGTGGGCCTCTGCGGGTCGGACCTCCACAACTTCATGGAAGGCGGCATTGGTGACGCGCCGGCGCTGTATCCGATGGTGCTCGGCCATGAACCCGCGGGGACCATCGTCCGCTGCGGTGCGGGGGTGACGGGCTGGTCGGCGGGAGACCGCGTCGCGCTGGAGCCGGCCATCTACTGCTACCACTGCGAGTTTTGCCTGGCCGGACGCCACAACGTTTGTACCCATTTGCGTTTTATGAGCACGACGCCGGACCCGGGCTATTTCCGCCAGTTCGTCACCGTGCCCGCCGCGAATCTGCTGCCGCTGCCGGCGGGGATTGGTTTCGCCGAGGGAACGTTGTTTGAGCCTCTGGCCGTGGCGCTTCACAGTATGACCTTCGCCGGCGTGAAGCTGGGGGAGACGGCGGCGGTCTTCGGCGCCGGGCCGATCGGGCTGCTGACCGTGGCGGCGTTGAAGATGGCGGGGGCGAAGACACTGTTCGTGGTAGAGCCGGTGGCGCACCGGCGAGCCATGGCTCTGGCCATGGGGGCCGATGCGGCGTTCGATGCCGCGGAACCGGTGAAGATGCTGCTCCGCGAGACGCGCGGGCGGGGCGTGGACGTCGCGGTGGATTGCGCGGCGAAGGAAGACACCATCAACCAATGCCTGCACGCGACTCGGAATGCGGGCCGCGTGGTGATCACGGGCATTCCCAGCGAAGTGCGGATACCTCTGGAGTTCCACGTGCTCCGGCGAAAAGAGATCCGGTTCTTCAACGTGCGGCGGTCGAACCACACGTCGGAGCTGGCGCTGGAACTGCTGGCGGCGGCCCCCGAGCGGTTCGCTCCGATGGTGACCCATCGCCGGCCGATGGACGAGGTCCAGGGCGCCTTCGAACTGCTGGAAACCTACGGCGATGGAGTGGGGAAGATCGTGTTGGCGCCGTAGCTAGCGGCTTTACCGCGCTCAGCCGGAGGCCGTGCGCGCCTGGACCACCGATTCCTGCGGCATGTCGCGGGCGTCGAGCGATTCGGCTTGCGAGGGGCCCGCGGTGAGCACCTTGGTGACCGTGGCCGCCGCGCCGGGCGGCGTGATCTCGATGGTGATCGCGGAATCACGCGCGCCCTTGCGCCCGCCGCCTTCCCAGCAGAGCCGGTCGAAGATGCCGAAGAACGCGTTGGCGGCGAAGAACTGGTCGAGGTCGTCGGCCATGGCGACGAAGTCGCGGGCCGCTTTCGTCAGGGCCTCAAACGGCACGGGGCGGCGTTCGCTCATCACGCGATCGACGAGCTGATCGAGTTCGGTAAGCGCACGGACATAGCGCGCCTCCTTGTTGAACAACGTCCCGAGCACCGCCATGCCGGCCGAGCCCAACGTGCCCGCCCTCGCCCCGCGGAACCACGCGGGCACCGGAACGCTCATCGAACTCGCGTTCGGCGGCCGCAGGTTCTGGAGAAACGCGAAGCCGATGAGTACGGTGTCCGAACGGCTCTTCGCGTTGGCCACGGACGCGGCCACCAGTTGCCGCAGCAGTCCACGGGCGCGCGGGCCGATCTCATCGCTGGGCAGGGCAAAGGCGCTTCGCACAGCCTGATCGCCGTAGCGCACCAGGTAGCTGACCTTCACTTTGCCGAGGCCGGAGGGGAACTGCCGGCGCAGGTCCTCGATGAACGCGGCGCGGTCGCTCAGCAAGCCCAGCGTCTCGGCGAGGGAAAGGTACAGGGTGAGTTCCTCGGGCTCCGTCTTCTCGTCCTCCTGTGTGAGTTCGTAGCGGACGGCCATGTCCCGCAACGTGTCAATGGCGTAGCGGCCGTCGCGATCGGGCGGCTGCATCGTCTCGCCCACAGTGCGGAGGAGGAAGTGGCTGGCCAGCGTCTCCTTGTCCTTGTCGCGTCCCGAGCGCTGAAACCGCTTTATCCCGGTCTCTGTCGCGAAGATGTGGAGCAGCCCGCCATCGCGCTCTTCGATGGTGTGCTCGGTGTCCTGGATGAGCGTGGACAGAGAGGCGAACTGCCAGCCGAGAATATTGAACCTGAACTCCAGGGACTCCGTCAGGTTGTGCGTCAGTACGCCCTGGCGGAGGCGGGCGATGCTCGCGTCGAAATTCGCCAGAACGGCGCTCAGGTCGCCCTTCGAAGCGTCATCGAACAGCGCGCGCCCGGCGGCGGTGTCAAGGTTGATCTCGACGTCGACGAGCGCGGTGTTCGCGGTGGCGCGGCTGTAGGCGAGACTCGCCTTCATGGAAAAGTTCTGCGTGGCGGCGGCGCGGAGCTTGGCGAACCAGCGGTCCTTGAAGCCGTCGATCGCGTCGAGGCCCTTGCGGATCTCGGCGAGCGCGTCGGCGGCGCCGCTCTGCCGGATCTCCTCGAAGGCGCGTCCCACCAGCCGCTCCACCAGCCCTTGCAGCTTCTCGTCGGCGAGGTTGGCCACGTCGTTCGCGGTCTTGAGTTTTCGCAACTCGCCGAGCAGGGAGCGGAGCGGGAACTCCTGCCGCACGCGATCGACGAACTCCTTCACGTCGCGGTCTTCGGTGCCCTTGAAGAAGCCATCCGCCTTGCGCATGAGCTCGGCGAAACGCCGGAACTCGCCGTCGTCGAGCAGCGCGTCCATGGCGCGCTCGTTCAGCAGGCGTCGCAGCAGGGCGAAGGCGAGCGACTCCGTGTTCACCAGGCGCTGCAGCGCCTCGCGGCTGGCCACCGAACCGAGACGCTCGACCAACTGCGCCACTTGCGAGTTGCCGTTGAGGAAGTCCTGGTACAGGTCGAGAATCCGCTTGTCGAGGTTCGCGAACGCGTTTGTCACCGCGCCCATTCTCGCCAGGAAGGCATCCAGGTTGGCGTTCGAAAGCACCGCGCCCAACTGCTCCTGGGCCACCTTCGAGACAAAGCTCCTGGCAAGCTTGCCCACCTCCTTCTCCAGTTCGTCGACGTTCGCGTACCGGCGGGCGCTGTCGAAGTAGCCGAGGATGCGTTCGGTATCCCCGCCGATGAGCTTCGAAAGGAGCTCGTCGGCGTCGGCGGGCAGGCCGTCGAGCTTCACGCCCGCGTCAAGGCCGAAGTCGGCGGCGAAGGAGAACCGGCTCGCGCGGCTCTTGCGAACCACCAGGCGCACCCAGCCGGGCTGCGACCCGTGGCGTGATTCGAGCGTGAACTCGCCCGCCAGTTGGTAGCCAACGGAGACCGCGGCCATTGCGCGCACCGCGTATTCGAGATCGAGCTTGAGCTGGTTCGCTTCGAACGACCTCGAACCGGTCAGCGAATAGCCCCACCGCAGGCCCGCGTGGAGCTTCAGGTAGCCCGAGAGGTGCGTGATGAGGACCTCGTCCGGCTCGGGGATTTCGGCGGTGGTATCGGCCTGCTGGGGCAGGCGCATGGTCCGGAAGAAGTCGCCCAGAATCTCCGTGACGGTCTGGTTCTGGCGATAGAACTTCAGGCGCTCATAACCCACGCCGCCGCCCGCGCTCACGCCGAACGTGGCCGAGAGCGGACCCGCGGGGAACGACCCGGAGAGCGCCGCGTCGCCCTTGGCGCCGAGGGCGACGCGCAGACACAGGCGGTCGCCCGTGAGCAGGTCGCGCAGGCCGTAGGGGCGCAGAGCCTCGGCGTCGGCGCCGGGAAAGTAGACCTGCATCTGGTGCATGGCGGAGCCGGAAACGGACAACCCCAGTGCAAGACCGCCGCGTTTGCCGAAGGTGAGCTTGGTGCCCGCGGAAACACTGACGTCGGCGACGCGGTCGACGTCGCCGGTGAACCTGCCGCCGTTCTGGAAAAGGGTACTCCAGATGTCACGGTCGGTCGTGAACTCAAGCGAACCTGCGCCGTCGAGGAACGTGCGCCGGAAGGTCTCCTGAGAGATGGGAAGGGACAAAGCCATCGCGTCCTCCTCCCGGCGCCGTACTGGAGCCGGGCTCTACATCATCGCGGTGGGCGGGGCCGGTTCGTCGGGGCTTCCCGCCTTGGTCAGGGGCGTTCGTACCATGTAGAACGCGAGAATGGCGAGAACGATGGCTCCCATGAAAATGGGCGGCTCGGGGAAGATCGTGAGGATGCTCGAGAGCGGCTTGTCGGCGAACGCGAAGCCGCCCTTGAGCAGGCCCATCAGCGCTTCGCCCGCGATCAGGCCCGAAGCGATGAGCACGCCCGCGTTTTCCACGCGCGCCTTCTGCGCCTCATTGAAGCCGCGGCGGTCGCGCGCCGAATCGGTGAACCAGCGCAGCACGCCGCCCACGAAGATCGCGAACGTCGTTTCGAGCGGCAGATACATGCCTACCGAGAAGAGCATCGGGCTCTTCACCTGCACCATGATCAGCGCGAAGCCCATCATGATCCCGGTGACCACCAGCGGCCACGCCATCTGGCCGCCCACGATGCCCTGCGAGAGCATCGCCATCAGGCCGGCCTGCGGAGCGGAGAGCTTGGGATCGCCGAAGCCGATGCCGCCCTCATTGATGTTGCCCACGTGCAGGAACAACAGCGGAAAGTAAAGGAGCGCGCTGGCCACGAAAACGCCGAGAAAATCGCCGATCTGCATACTGCGCGGCGTGCCGCCGAGAATGTGGCCGACCTTCAGATCCTGGAGCATCTCGCCCGCCACGGCCGAGGAGACGCAGACCACCGCCGCCACGCCGAGCACGGCGGCGATGCCCGTCATGCCCTGCACGCCCACCGCGACCATGAGCAGCGCGGCGATGATCAGCGTCGACAGCGTGAGACCGGAGATCGGGTTGTTGGACGAACCGATCATGCCCACCAGGTTGCCGCTGACGGCGGCGAAGAAGAAGCCGAGGACGATCATGACGACGGCGGCGAGACCGGCGCTGAGAAAGTCGCCGGTGAAGAGCGAGTAGAGCACGACCATCGCCACCAGCACGATGCCGATGCCCGCGAAGACGGTCTTCGCGCCCAGGTCGCGGTCCATGCGCGCGGTGGAATCACTCTGCTGGCCGGCCTTCTTCAAATCGGAGATGGCGCGCGAGAGACCGACGCCCAGGCTCTTGCGCATGCGAAAGAGCGTGAAGCTGGCGCCCACCAGCATGCCGCCCACCGCGATGGGCCGAACGATGAAGCGCCACACCGCGGCGGCCTGTCCCGCCCAACCCTCCTCACCCGCACCCGCGGGAATGAACGTGTTGAGTTGCGGCCCCATGAAGTAAATGAGCAGTGGAACCAGCAGGCCCCAGGCGATGACGCCGCCGGAGAAATTCAACGCCGCCAGGCGCGGGCCGATGATGTAACCCACGCCGAGATAGGCCGGGCTCACCGCGGGTGCGGCCACCATCGTGACGCCGCCGGTGTTGATGGCGTTGGCATTCTGGGCTGTGCCGAAGCGGATGGCGGACTGCCCCAACTGGCCCACGTGGACCATGAAGTCCTTGCTTGCCGAGAAGAGCTTGAACTCGCCGAGCAGATACACAATCGCGCCGAAGCCCATCGCCTGGAACAGGTTCTTCGCCGCGTCCGCGCCGCGCTGTCCGGCCTTGTGAATCTCGGCGGCCGCGGATGACTCCGGGTAGGGCAGGTCCGGGTCTTCCACCATCACCCGGCGCAGCAGCGTCACGAAGAGAATGCCGAGGACGCCGCCCACCAGCATCAGCGCGGAGGACTTCCACCACGCCTCGAAGGTGTCGAACTTGAGCCACGCCTGTGAGATTACGAACGCGGGGATGGTGAAGATCGCGCCCGCCGCCACCGATTCGCCGATCGAGCCGACCGTGCGCGCAATGTTCTCTTCGAGAATCGACGCCTTGAACAGGCGGAGAACCGCCATCCCGATGACCGCTGCCGGATACGTCGCCGCAATGGTCATGCCCGCGCGCAGGCCCAAATAGGCGTTCGCCGCGCCCAGAATCACGGTCATCAATAGGCCCAGCAGAACCGCGCGGAAGGTAAACTCCGCCATCTGAACGTGCTGCGGGACGTAGGGCTCGAACTTCTTTCCCGAGGGAGTGCTCACCAGGTAACTCCTTTGAAACCCCCGATCATACCACTGGGGCAGGGGCGGAAAGGGCGTTAGGAGAGACGGGCTTTCACCTTGCCGGAGAGGGTCTTGCCGTCCACTCGCTTGCCGGCCAGCCTGGTCTTCACGGCGCTCATCACGGCGCCCATCTGCTTGGCCGACGACGCTCCGGTTTCGGCCATGGCGGCCGCGATCGCCGCGTCCATCTCGTCGTCGGTGGCGGGAGCCGGGAGGTAGGTTTCGATGAGCTGCGCCTCGGCCTCTTCCCGCACGGCCTGCTCCTCGCGGCCGCCCTTGCGGAACATGTCGGCCGACTCGCGGCGCTGCTTGATGAGCATGGTCATCACGGCCATTTCCGCGTCGTCGTCCAGCGGTTTTCCGGGGTTGTCCACCTTGGCTTTCATGAGCGCGGCCTTCATCATCCGGAGCGCGCTCAGGCGGTCCTCGGCCTTGGCCTTCATAGCCTCCACCATGTCCTTCTGCAAGCGGTCAATCAACGGCATAGCGTTTGCTATTCTAAAGGATTCGGACCTTCCCGATTTATACCCATGCACATCAAAAAGCAGCGCTTGTTAACACCTGGCCCGACGCCCCTTCTGCCCAAGGCGCTTCAGGCCATGGCGGCTTCCGACATTCATCACCGCACGCAGGATTTTCGTGAGTTGTACCGCCAATGCCTGGCCGACCTCAAAGAGGTGATGGGCACGCAGAACGACGTGCTCTCGCTGGTGGCCTCGGGCACGGGTGCGATGGACGCATCGGTCTCCAATTTCTTCTCGCGACAAAGTGGTGGTCTGTTCGGCCGGGAAATTCGGCGAGCGCTGGGTGGAGATCGCTAAAGCGTACGGTCTTGACGCGACGGTGCTGACGGCCGAGTACGGCGACGTAGTGACGCCCGAGCGGGTGAGGGACGCGATGGATTCGAACCCCGGAGTGAAGGGCGTGTTCGTGCAGGCCTCGGAGACCTCCACCGGCGCGGCCCACGACGTTAAGGCGATGGCGGAGATCATCCGCAAGACGGACGCGATCTTCGTGGTGGACGCAATCACCGGCCTGGGCACCATGCCGCTCGATATCGACGGCTGGGGCATCGACGTGACCATCGGCGGTTCTCAGAAGGCGTTCATGATTCCGCCCGGCCTGGCCTTCATGGCGATCAGCCCGAAGGCGTGGGAGCGGCAGCCGTCGGCCACCCTGCCACGCTACTACTTCGATCTCAAGAAGGAAAAGAAGAACGCGGACAAGGGCGAATCGAGCTGGACGCCTTCGACGGCCCTGCTGCTCGCGCTGGGCGAAGCGCTCAAGTACATCAAGCAACTGGGCATGGACAAGCTGGTCGAGAACGCGCAACTGCTGGCGCGGGCCACGCGCGAGGCGTCCACGGCCCTGGGCCTGGAGCTGTTCGCGAAGACCGCGCCGGGCTCGTCGATCACCGCCATCAAGGCGCCCGAGGGCTGGGACTCCGCGGTCATCGTGAAGGGCTTCCGCAACCGGTTCGGCGCGATCATCGCCAACGGGCAGGGCACGATGCAGGGCCAGATCTTCCGCATCGCGCACCTGGGCTACTTCGATTTTGCCGACCTCTTCGCGGTCATCGCGGGCCTGGAGATCATCCTCGCTTCCAACGGTTATGACGTGAAGTTCGGCACCGGCGTCGCGGCCGTGCAGAACGTGTACGCGGCGGCCGCCCTCGAGAAGGAAGTAAAGGCATGAAGGTTCTGGTCGCCGAACCGATGTCGCCGGCCGCCGTGGCTCTGCTGCAGAAGCAAAACGGCCTGGACGTCGTCGTCTCGAATCCGAAAGAGTATTCCGCGCACCTGGCGGACTGCGATGCGCTAGTGGTGCGGAGCGCGGTGAAGGTCACGAAAGAAGTTCTGGAGAAAGCGCCGAAGCTCAAGGTGATCGGGCGCGCCGGGGTCGGCGTGGACAACGTCGATCTGCCGGCGGCGACGAGCGCGGGCGTCCTGGTGATGAACACGCCGGGCGGGAACGCAGTCTCCGTGGCCGAGCACACCCTGGCCCTGATGCTCGCCCTGGCTCGCGCCGTGCCGCAGGCCAGCGCCTCCACCACCGGCGGCAAGTGGGAGAAGAAGAAGTTCCTGGGCAACGAACTGCGCGGCAAAGTGTTGGGCGTGGTCGGCCTGGGCTCCATCGGGCGCGAAGTGGTGCGGCGCGCGGCGGGCTTTGAGATGCGGATAATCGCCAGCGACCCGTATGTGAACTCGGCCGCGGCCGCGGACCTCGGTGTCGAGCTCGTCGGACTGGAGGCGCTCATCGCCGAGAGCGATTACATCTCCCTGCACGTCGCGATGACCCCCGAAACCAAGCATATGATCAACCGCGAGGCCATCGCGAAGATGAAGGATGGCGTGCGGATCGTGAACTGCGCCCGCGGTGAACTGGTGGATGGCGCGGCGCTGCGAGAGGCGCTGGAATCGGGCAAGGTGGCCGGCGCGGGGCTCGACGTGTTCGAGCCCGAGCCGCCGAGCGCGGACGACCCGCTGCTCAAAGCGCCGAACCTGATCGCCACGCCGCACATCGCGGGCTCGACCGAAGAGGCGCAGGAGATCGTCGGCATCCGGATCGTCGAGCAGATGATTCAATACCTGCGCGACGGCGTGGCGCTGAACGCGGTGAACATGCCGGCGCTTTCGCCTGAGCAGTACAAGAGCGTGGGTCCGTACCTGGTGCTGGCCGAGCGCCTGGGCGCCTTCGCCGCCCAAGTGGCGGCGGGCAACCCCAAGGCGTTGCGCCTGGTCTACGCGGGCAACGTCGGCGACGGCACGCACCTGATCCGCAACAGCGCGCTCGCGGGCGCATTGAACCGCTGGCTCTCCAACCGGGCGAACGTGGTGAACGCCATGCAACTGGCGGCGCAGCGCGGGCTCGACGTCGCCGAGCGCCATGAGAAGCGCGGCAGCCACACGGACTCCATCCGCGTGGAGCTGGAGACCGACTGTGGTGTGACCTCGGTGGAGGGCGGCGTGGTCCTCGGTAAGCCGCGCCTGCTGCAGGTGGACGGCATCTACTGCGAAACGCCGCTCGCCGGCCGGCTGATCTTCATGAAGAACGACGACGTGCCGGGCGTCATCGGCCACGTCGGATCCGTGCTCGGCAAGAACGGCATCAACATCGCGAACTTCTCACTCGGGCGCGAAGAGAGCGAAAAGCCGCAGAAGGCAGTGGCGGTAGTGGAGATCGACGGCGCGGCGCCGGAGACGGTGCTCTCGCAGTTGCTCGAGAACAAAGCAGTGCGCCTGGCGCGAACGGTGGAGTTCGCTTAAAGCCTATCCCCGCTCGATCTGCTCGCGCAGGTCGGGCGGGTACATGGCGACGAGTTGCGGGTAGGCCTCAGCGAGCCGAATCAAGTCGCGTTCGTCCTTCTTACGTTTACTCAGCCGGCGTTTCGGATCGCCGTAAGCCCACAGTTTCCCTTGAGTCACATCCTCAAGTGACGCTACCCTCACGTCGACGCCCAATACCTCCGCTCGCCGCGCGCGATGCACAAAGGGCTGGTAGCGCTCGTCGATGGTGAACTGTATTCGGAGTTGGCTGTCGGGGGCGACCGCGTTGACCGAATGGGCGTGCACCGCGTGCAGCAGGCCGCCAACAACCACTAGATCTGCGTCCAAGGTATAGACCGGCTCCACGTAGCAATTTACGGCCAAGCCGCCGATCAGGCAATAGTCCCCGGAGCTTTCGCAGATCTCGATCAGTCTCGCGAAGTCTCCTGCCCCTCCCTTTGTTGTCAAGTCGTAAGCCTCCGCCGCCGTCATGTATCCAATGTACAGGGAGAAGCCAGGCCTGTACCCGGGGACACGCGCAACCACCTTACAATCGACTCATGATGCGCATCACCAGGCGTGCGGCCGCCGGAGCCGCCGTGGCGGGGCCCGTTCTGTGGGGCGCGCGCGAAGGCGGCTGGACCGAGGAGTGGGACCGAGCGGCGCTCGCCGCCGCGCTTCGCTCCGCCGATGCGCGGTTCCACCCAACCGAGCAGATGCTCCGCAGCCGCGTGGGGCCGGAGTATCGCTACCATTCGAACCTGCGCAATCAGGAAGTACACGCGACGCGCGATTCGCTCGAGTATGCTCTGCTGCTGTTCGAAGCGAAACGCGATGAACGCGGCGCCGCCGTGCTGGAGCGCCTGCTCACGTTGCAGGATACGGATCCGGCGAGTAAGTGGTACGGCATCTGGGGCTGGTATCTGGAAGAGCCGCCCCCGAAGATGTCGCCCGCCGATTGGAACTGGGCCGATTTCAACGGCGTGACGCTGCTGCTGATCGAGCACCGGCACGGAGCGCGGCTCGACGCGCGTCTGCGTGAGCGCGTGCGCACGGCGATTCGCCACGCGGCCGGGTCGATCCGCCGGCGCAACGTCGCTATGACGTACACCAACATCGCCGTCAAAGGCACTTTCGTGACACTTGCCGCAGCGGAGTTACTCGGGGACCGGCCGCTCTTTGAGTACGCGAAAGACCGTTGGCGGCGTTTCGCGCGCACGCTCGACGAAACGGGGAGTTTCGCGGAGTACAACAGCCCCACCTACGCACGCGTAACCGTGACCGAGCTATCGCACATGCGCACTTACTGGAGGGACGAAGAATCGCGCGTCCTCGCCGGTAAGATCGAACACCGCGCGTGGCTGCACATTGCCAGGCACTGGTTCGCACCCGCGCGGCAATGGGCGGGTCCGCACAGCCGCAGCTATTCGACGCTGCTGCGAAGTGAGATCTGGCTGCAAAAGGGGCTCGACAACGCCCTGCGGTTCGGGGAACTGGAGAGCATGCCGGCGGCGGGCGACGTTTCCTATGTCGACTTCCGCTGCCCGCGCGATCTGACACCGATGTTCCTGGATACGCCGAAGCCCTCACTGCACCGCGAACTCTTCGTGACCGGGGTGCAAGGCGCCACCTATTTCGATCCGAAGTTCTGCCTGGGCAGCGTGAATCGCGGCGACTTCTGGGTGCAGCGGCGGCCCGTCGTCGCCTACTGGGGCACCCCCGATCGACCCGGCTACGCGCACCTCCGCTTCGTGAAGGACGATTACGACTTCTCGTCCGCTCTCATCTACACGGTGCAAGCCGGACCCTTCGTACTGGGCCTGGTGAACTTCCGCACGCCCGGCGGCGACCGTCACATCTCGCTCGATCCCATCGCGAACGGCACGTTCGCGGCGAAGAGCCTGCGGTTGACGCTGGAGGTTCAAGGGGAAGCGCCGTTCCTCGAGTTCTCGGTGCGCGGAGGCGGCCTGGGCGGCGCGCCGCTGCGGATGACGGACCCGCGAACGGCTGAGTTGCTCGCCGAACCTCGCACCGTGAAGCTCGCCGAACTGACCGATGCGTGGGCCGCCTTCACGCTCGCAATGGCCGGCGGCGCGGGCGAGTTCCATCTCGATCGCGACGAGTCGCGCGTCCGGCTTCGATGGAAGACGCCGGCGGGCGAACTCGCTCTCGAAGGCGCGGTGAAGCCGGCGGCCGTGGAGAGCCTGAACGCGGCGTTTCGCGATTCGATCGACGGCCGCCCCGTCCCGGAGCGGCGTTTGAGCGATGAGCGGCTAGTATAATGGCGGGCGCGTGATGAAAGCTCTGGCCCTCTTCCTCGCAGCCTTGCCGCTGCTCGCCGCCCCCAAGGCGGAGTTCATCTACGACAGCGCCCCGTTCCCGTCGTGCCACGCATCGACGATCGTCGAGATCGCTCCGGGTGAACTGTATGCCGCGTGGTTCGGCGGCTCGGATGAAGGCGAGAAGGACGTCGCCATCTGGGGCGCGCGCCGCAAGGACGGCAAGTGGTCCGCCCCCGTCGAACTGGTGCGCGAGGCGAACATCCCCACCTGGAACCCCGTGCTGTTCTTTACCCGCGACAAGACGCTGTGGCTCTATTACAAGTTCGGCCCATCGCCGCAAACGTGGACCGGCGGGCGTCTGTCGAGCAAGGACGGCGGCAAGACGTGGTCCGCGCGTGAACACCTGCCGGCCGGCGTCCTCGGCCCGATTCGCAACAAGCCGCTGCTGCTCGACGACGGCACGATTCTCTCCGGCACGTCCGTCGAGAGTTATTCGTCGTGGGCCGTTTGGGTGGAGCGCAGCACCGACGGCGGCAAGACGTGGACCAAGCATGGACCGGTGACGTTCGAAGGCACGCCGAAGTTGTTCCCCGCGCCCGCCTCGTATGGGCTGATTCAGCCGGCGATCGTCAAGCTGCCGGACCGCAGGACGCTGCGCATGTATGTGCGCGCGACGCCGCAGATCGGACGCGTCTGTTACTCCGATTCAACCGACGGCGGGCGAACGTGGACGGTGGCGAAAGCGCTCAGCCTGGCGCATCCGAACAGCGGCATCGACGCGGTGCACCTGCGCGACGGCCGCATCGTGCTGGTCTACAACAACACCCCGAAAGGCCGCACGCCGTTGAACGTGGCGATCAGCAGGGACGGCACGGCCTTCACGGAATTCCACGCGCTCGAATCGGAACCCGGCGAGTATTCCTATCCCGCGATCATTGAGGACGCCGCCGGCAACCTGCACATCACTTACACCTGGAAGCGGCAGAAGATCCGTTACGTGGAGATCCCCAAGACGGACCTGCCTAAGTAGAAGGAGTTCACGAAAATGCCTTCCCGCAGATCGCTTCTTATCGGCGGCGCCGCAATGGCGGTGGCCTCGCGTCTGCCGCGCGCGACGGCCGCGCCGGCGAAGTTCCGCCTGGGTGTCACGGATTGGAACCTGGGCCAGACGGGCAAGCTCGAAGCGCTGGCCATGGCCAAGCGCATAGGGTTTGAAGGAGTGGAGGTCAGCCTGGGGATGAAGACGGTGGATAACCGTCTGCCCATGGACAACGCCGAACTGCAGGAGCGCTATGCGCAGGCGGCGAAGGAGCAGGGAATCGCGATTGCGGGCACGTGCCTGGACGTCCTGCACCGCAACTACCTGAAGAGCGACAAGCTGGGGGCGAAGTATGTCGCGGATGGCATTCCGATCACCAGGAAGCTCGACGGCAAGGTGATGCTGCTGCCGATGTTCGGCCCGGCGGAATTGAAGAACCGCGACGAGTTGCACTACGTCGCCGATGTGCTGAAGGAGATCGCGCCGGAGGCGGAGAAGGCGGGAGTGATCCTGGGCCTGGAGAACATGAGTTCGGCTGAGGACAATGTGCGCATCATGGAGCGCGCCGGATCGCCCGCCATCAAGGTCTACTACGACGTCGGCAACTCGACCAACGGCGGCTACGACATCCTGAAGGAGATCCGCTGGCTGGGCAAGGATCGCATCTGCCAGCTCCATATCAAGGACAACCCGTATTATCTGGGCGAGGGGCGCATCAACTTTCCCGCGGTGATGAAGGCGATTTCCGAGATCGGCTACTCGCTCTTCGCGAACCTGGAGACGAACTCTCCGGCGAAAAACATTGAAGCGGACATGCGCCGCAACCTCGCCTATGTTCGCAAGCTGATGACGGAGGCATAGCGCTATGTTCCGCATCGGAGCGATGGACGGAACGCTGCGGCTGCGCGAGAAGGTGGAAGCCTTCGAGGTGGCAAAGCGCGCGGGCCTGGAGGGCGTGGAGTTCAATATCGGCCGCGAGCCGGTGGAGGGACGCCTGGCGCTCGACGACGCGGCGAAGCAGCGATCGTATCTCGAAGCCTCGCAGCAGCACGGCGTCGCGATCGCGGGCATCGTGCTGGACATCCTGCACCGCAACTACCTCAAGAACGACAAGCTCGCCGAGAAATGGGTGGCGGAGTCCATTCCCATCGCCCAGAAGCTGGATGTCAAGGTGGTACTGCTGCCCATGTTCAGCAAGGGGGCGTTGACCAACCAGGACGAGATGAACTACGTCGCCGACGTGCTGAAGAACCTGGCCCCCGCCGCGGAGAAGGCGAGCATCACGCTGGGGCTGGAGAACACGATCTCAGCCGCCGACAACGTGAGGATCATCGAGCGCGCCGGCTCGCCCGCGTTGAAGGTCTACTACGACGTGGGCAACTCGACCAACCGAGGGTTCGACATTCTGGCCGAGATCCGCTGGTTGGGCAAGGATCGCATTTGCCAGATGCACCTCAAGGACAATCCCTATTATCTGGGCGAGGGGCGCATCAATTTTCCGGCTGTGATTCGCGCCATGAAGGATATCGGCTACGACCGCTGGGCGAATCTCGAAACCGAGTCGCCGTCGAAGGACGCCGAGGCCGACGCGCGCCGGAACACGGCGTACCTGCGGAAGCTCATGTGATTCGGTTCACGATTCTCGCCGGCTTGCTGTGCGCGGCGGCGCCGTTGGCTCGCGGCGAGCGCATCGCCGTCGCCCACAAGTGGGCGGATTCGATCGGCATCTACGACGTGCCGTCCGGGCGGCAACTGAGTCTGATTGCCGTCGGCGTGAAGCCGCACGAGTTCGCGTTCACGCGCGATTTCCGGACGGCGTACGTCACTCACTACGGCATCAACAGCTACACGGAGAAGGCGGAAGGCGGGAACACGATCGGTATTGTCGACCTCGCCGCCGCCACGATGACCGGTGAGATCTCCACAGGCAAGTACCGCCGGCCGCATGGAATCGAACTGGGGCGTTCCGGCAAGCTGTATGTGACGACGGAACTGCCGCCCGCGCTCCTGCTCATCGACCCCGTGAAGCGCGCGCTGATCCGCGCCGTCGAGATCGACCAGCCGCTGCCGCACATGCTGGCGCTGACCCACGACGAGTCGACGGCGTGGACGGCAAACGCGGGGGGCGGGTCGGTTTCGGTGGTGGATCTGGTGGCAGGCAGGATCATCAAGCGGATCGAGATCGGTGGCGTGCCCATGGGGATCGGGCTCTCAAAGGACGAGCGGACGCTGTACGCGGGGAATCGCGGGGGCAACCGGGTCTACTCCATCGAGACGAAAAACCACACTATCCTCCGGCAGGCCGAGGTTCGGGGCGAGCCGGCCCGGCTGTTGGCGACGCCCAACGGCAAGTGGGTGATCGTGTCACTGATTGGGTCGGGCGAAGTGGCGGTGCTGGAGGCAGAAACGCTCCGGGAGGTTGCGCGGTTCGCCGCCGGCCGGGCGGCGGAAGGCCTGCAACTGCACCCATCGGGTAAGTTTGGATATGTGTCAGCCCAAGGGCAAAACAGAGTCGTAAAGTTTGCGATTCCGGGGTGGACGCGGGTCGCTGAGGTCGCAACGGGGGATAGGCCCGACCCGATCGTGGTGCTGCCTGACCGCTGATAACACTTTACAGCAGTGGAACTTGCCGTCCGGGGCGGAATCGCAGCCCCCTCGCTGGCGTGGTTTCACCGGGGCGCAATTTCTATCGGGTAGGATTTCTATTGACTTCCAGCCTATAAGAGAATTACTATCGTCTTTCACGTTAGTATTTCGTAACTAACAACCACAGATAGGTGTACAGAGGTCCCCGCATGACCTTCCAGATCGGTGAAAAGGTTGTGTATCCGAATCACGGAGTCGCAACCATCGAGAACATCAGCACCCGGTCGTTTGGCACCCACGCTGAACGCTTCTACCTCCTTCGCCTCACCGGAAACAGCATGACGGTGATGGTTCCGTTCTCTCACGTCCAGGACGTCGGTTTGCGCAAGGTGACGCGCAACGGTGAGGTGGCGAAGGTTCTCCTCTATTTGGGGGAGGGCAGGTGCAAGCGCTGCCAGGATTGGAAGGACCGGTTCAAGGAGAACTCGGAGAAGATGCGTGGCGGGAGTCTGCTCGAGATCGCCGAGGTCTTCAAGATGCTTGTGATCCAGCAGAACGGGAAGCCGCTGTCGTTCCGGGAGAAGAAGATGCTTGACCGGGCGCGGCAGATGCTGATCTCGGAAATTTCGATTTCCCGCGGTTTGAGCGAATTGCAGGCGGTTGAGTTGCTTCAGAAGACGCTGTCGAAGGCCTCTCTGGCGCTGCCCCAAGCGCTGTAGATTTCTCCCTGGGTGGCGGGGCGGCCCCGGTAGGCGAGGGGCCGCTCTGTTACCATGACGGTTGGGCCGTAATGTTATCCCTGGGGCGCAAATTCCTTTCGCATGTGGTTCCGGCCGTCGTTCGGCCGTTGCGGGTGATCTGGAACCAGATCATCGGATTCTTCTTTGCTGTCTTCGCCGTGCTCCTCTCCTTCAACTGCTACCGGAGTTTCCGCGCCCTGGATGGCCAGGGCGAGAGCGTGGCCCGCGTGATTCTGACGGGTGTGTTCGGCGCCGTGATGGCCGCTTACGCCATCCACTCCTTCCTAAGAGCCCGCAAAATCTCCCGCTCCTAAAGCCGAAAAACCGGGGACGGACGAGACGTTCCCCTTATAGTTTGTCGCAGTTCTATAAGGGGAACGTCTCGTCCGTCCCCGGTTTAATCTTCTTCGAAGGTGGCGGAGGTGTGGCGGCCGAGGACTTTGGCTGAGGCGCTGCCGCTGAAGCCGGCGTAGCGCAGGCGGCGGTAGACGGAGGCCAGCTTCTTTTCGTCGGCCAGCAACTCGGTCAGATTCGCGCCGCGGTACTTGCGGGCCAGGAACGCCTCCACCAGCGCCACCTCGTCAGAATCAGCGAACGTCTTGGCCACGGCCTGCTCGGCGATCCCGGCCGACACGCGCCGCTGGCGAAGATCGCGCATCACGCGCTGCTTGCCGAACCCTTGGTTGTTGAGCCGGGCGTTGGCGTACGTCTCGGCGAAAGCACGGTCGTCGAGGTAGCCGTACTCCTTGAGTTGCGCGAGCACGGCGTCAACGGCCTCCTTCCTCTCCGCCTTGCTCCGCAGCTTCTCGCGCAACTGCCCGGCGGAAAGCGCCCGCCCGCCGAGGAGCCGTAGCGCATACTCCTTGAGCGCGGCCTCGTCGAGCAACTTGGGCTTGCGCAACATCGACGGTGATTGTAGCAGCGTTGGAGTACACTGGAGGCAGCAAGGAGCACCTATGGACGAAGACAAGAAGATCTCTTATTTCCTGCTGGGCCTCGGCGTCGGCGTGGCCGCCGGCCTGCTGCTGGCGCCGAAGTCGGGAGAGGAGACCCGCCAACTGCTGCGTAGCAAGGCGGACGAGGGCGCCGATTACCTGAAGCGCCGCTCCGGCGAACTCAAGGACCAGGCGGGCGACCTGCTGGAGCGCGGCAAGACCGCGGTGCAGCGCCAGAAGGACCAGTTGAGCGCCGCCATCGACGCCGGCAAACAGGCGTATCGCGACACCGTCAGCGGCCGCGCCGACGAGACCGACCCCGCCAACGCGGGCGTGTAGGTTCCCGGAAGAGGCTCGCAGAGAAACGATGACACCGGAAGGACTGGTTGCCGTGATGGCCGGCGCGGTAGTAGTTTCGGCGCTGGCCCTGGTTTTGCAGTTGTTGATTCTCTACGGGCTCTACCGCTCCACGCAGGCCACGCAGGCGCGGGTGAATGAGATGATGCCCCGCGTCGCGCAACTGATCGAATCGGCCGAAAGCGCGCTCTCGCAAGGCCGCCAGCAGATCGGCGACGTGACCGTGAAAGCGAATGAAGTGCTGACTCTGGCGCGCACGCAACTGGATCGCGTCGATAGCTCGCTGGGCGAAGTTCTGTTCAAGCTGAAGGCGCAGTTGGAACGGGCCGAGGTGATGCTCGACGATTCGCTGACCCGGGTCCACCAGACCGTCACCACCGTCCACACGGGCGTGATGAAACCCCTGCGCGAAGTAAGCGGAGTGGCCGCGGGCGTGCGGGCTGCGCTGCATCACCTGAGCCGGGGCGGCAAGCCCGCGCCCAATCAGGCGACGCACGACGAAGAGATGTTCATTTGAGGCTGGCGGCCGCGCTCCTGATGTTCGCAGCCGCCGCGCAGGCGGCGGGAACGGCGGCCGATCTGGCGGCCACGATCCGCGCCAACCGCCTGGACCCCGACGAGTGCTATCGCGTCCGCGACCTGGTCGTCACCCGGGAAGATGCGCGCATCTACCTCACCGACGGCTACCTGACCTTCGCCCGCCCCGCCTCCGGCGCCCATATCTACGCCGTGTTTTCCGCCGAGGTGGAAGGCGGCGACGCCGAAATCCTGCTCATGCCGCCCGACCGCAGCGAGCGCCTCTCGCTCGCCTCCTTCACCAAGTCGCCGGCCCTCAATGAGCACTTCCGCGACGCACTCTTCGTCTTCACCGACGACACCTACCGGGAGATGATGGACGCGATCGCCAAAGCCGAAGCCCGCAAGAGCCCGGAGATGGGCGCCGCTCTGGCCCGCCAGTGGAACGACGCGCTGGGCAACATCTCACTCAGTTTCTCCCCGCGCCTGGTGCAGGACCTGCTCGATCCCGAACGCGCCACCCGCGGCTTCTTTTTTGGCACCTTCACCGGCGTGACGGTGGGTAACTTCGACCTGATGATCGATCCCCGAGCCCGCGTGCAGGTGACCCTGGGCCGCCTGACGCGCCGGGACGAAGTGGCGTACTACGACGTGTGGTGTCACTTCACCGGCCGTTCCTGGCGTCAGGGAAAGCGGGCGCCCGCCACCCAGGAACTGGCCCTGTCCGATTACCGTATCGACTCGACACTCGGAACCGGTTTGCGGCTCAGTTCCGTCACCAAGGTGCGGGCCACGCCGGCTCGCCCGCTGGCCACTCTCGGCTTTGAGATCGCGCACCAGATGCGCGTCACGGCCGCCACCGTGAATGGCCGGCCGGCGGAGGTCTACCAACGCGAGAGCCTGCGGGCGGAGTTGCTCCGGGGCGGCGTGAGCACGGTCTTTCTGGTGATCCCGCCGCAGCCCCTCGCCGCGGGGCAGGCCGTGGAGGTCGAGTTGCAGCACGAAGGCGAAGTCGTGATTCCGGCCGGCAACGGCGTCTACT
>DALYJJ010000011.1:46965-69695 GCA_031969915.1 Bryobacteraceae bacterium
CCCAGATTGAAGCCGGCCAGGCGGACGGGGTTGCTCGTCTTGCGGCGCCTGGTACCCCAACCGCGAACTGCAGTTCGCCAACTACGACCTTACGTTCCGCCACCCCAAGGCCCTCACCCTGGTCTCCACCGGCGACCTTGTTGAGGAGCGCGTTGAAGGCGAGACCAAGGTGGTGCGCCGCAAGACGAGCAACCCCGTCCGCCTGGCCGGCTTCAATCTGGGCGACTACCAGAGCGTCACCGCCTCCGCCGGCGGCTACACGGTGGAGGTCTACGCCAATCGCCGCGTCGAGGCCGCGCTACAGCCGCGCGCGCCGCTGTTGATTTCTCCACCGCCGCCCCTCTGGCCGCGCACGCAGCGCCGCCCGCAGGAAATCGTCGCGCTACCGCCGCCGCCCGCGCCCAACCCCGCCGCGCGCCTGGAACAACTGGCCGCCGAGATCGCCGATTCGATGGACTTCTTCGCCGCGCGCTTCGGACCGGCGCCCATGAAACGCCTCACCGTCTCGCCGATCCCGGGCAAGTTCGGCCAGGGCTTTCCCGGCTTGATCTATCTCTCGACGCTCTCCTACATCGACCCCCGCTACCGTCCCATCCAGAGCGCCCAGCAGACCTTCTTCTCCGAGTTGCTGCACGAGCACGAGGTCTCGCATCAATGGTGGGGCAACGTGGTCACCGCCGATGGGTACCAGGACTCGTGGCTGATGGAAGCGCTCGCCAACTACAGCTCCATTTTGTATCTCGAAAAGAAGCGCGGCCCGCGCGCCGTGGACCAGGTCCTCGCCGGTTTCCGGGATCACCTGGTGGCGAAGGACGAGGCGGGGCGGACGCTCGAATCCGCGGGACCGATCACCTGGGGACTGCGGCTCGATAGCTCCAACACTCCGCTCGCCTGGCAGGTGATCACCTACGAGAAGGGCGCCTGGATTATTCACATGCTGCGGCAGCGGCTCGGCGACGCGGCCTTCCAGAAGATGCTCTTCGAGCTGGTGCAACGCTACCGGCTCCAATCGATCACCACCCCGGAGTTCCAGAAGCTGGCCGCGTCGTTTTTGCCGCCCAAGTCGGTGGACCCGGATCTGGAGGCGTTCTTCGACTCCTGGGTGTACGGAACGGGCGTGCCGGAGTTGAAACTGAATCAGGTGGTGAAAGGCAAGGCGCCGGCCGTAACGCTGCAACTGTCCGTGACGCAAACCGAGGTCGGCGAGAGCTTCTCCGCCTTGGTTCCGGTGGAGATCCAGTCGGCGAAAGGCAAGCGCACGGTATGGCTGGTGAGCGGCGACGAACCGGTGAGCGTCAAGCTGCCGGCCGCGCCGCTTCGCGTGCAGTTAGACCCGGCGCACGCGGTACTGCGCCGGTAGCGCGGCGGGGCAATCTATCGCGCCGCCAGCGCGTTCTTCAGAAACGCATCGACATCCGCGCGGAACCGCGCCAGTTGCCTGGTGTCGATGTAGTACATGTGCCCGGCCTCGTAGTAGTGCACGCGGATGTTCTCCCGCTGCTGCGGCTTCAGGCTCATGTGGGCCAGGGTGTATTCAGCGGCGAAATGCGGTGTGGCCAGATCGAAGTAGCCCGCGCCCACATACACCTTCATGAACGGGTTCCTGGCCAGTGCGCCGCGGAGCGCGTCGCTCGTGTCGGCGTACCCGTTGTTGACGCCGAAGTCCCAGGGCGACGTGATGCCGCCGCCGAGGATGTGATACTCCAGGTCGCTCGTGTACTTCAGATCGGCGCGCACGTACTGATTCAGCGCGGCGGTGTAGGGGGGACGGATGGCCGTCATGCTCGGGTCGAACTCGGCTCGCTCTCCGGAGGAAGTGGCGTCGATGCCCGTGAAGCGGCTGTCCAGGCGGCCCACGGTGAGTTTTCGCCCGCGCAGCAGTTCCTTGCAGAACGCCGGCTGGTCGACGCGCAGGTCGGCGTTGTCGATGAACGTCTCGCTCAAGCCGGTCAGGCGCGCGAGCTTTTCGATGGCCGCTTTGCGCTCCACGGCGGTGAGCCGGTCGCCCTTCGCCAGCGCCTGTGCATAGCCGGAGAGCGCGAAGGCTTCCGATTCCGCCACCGCCTTTTTCAGATCGCCCTGTAGGTCCGCGGGCAGTTTCTTGTGGTGCCACGCAGTGGCCGTGTAGGTGGGGAGGAAGAGCTGATAGGGAAGATCGTTGCCGCGCGCGAAGCGTGCGGTCTGGAAATTGAGAATCGTCGAAACCAGCAGCACGCCGTTCAACGCGATGCCTTTGTCTACCAGGTACCCCGAAAGACCCGCGGCGCGCGTCGTCCCATAGCTTTCGCCCACTAGGAACAGCGGCGAGGCGAACCGGCTGTTGCGGGCGAGATACAGCCGGATGAACTCGCCTACCGATTGAATGTCGCCCTGCAGCCCGAAGAACCGGCGTGCCTGATCGGGTTTCACCGCGCGGCTGTAGCCGGTGCCCACGGGGTCGATGAAAACGAGATCGGTCTGATCGAGCCAGGTAGCTTCGTTGTCCACAAGCTGGTACGGCGGAGGCGGCATCGCCCCGTCGTCCTGCATCTTTACGCGTTTCGGCCCGATCACGCCGAGGTGCAGCCAAACCGACGAAGATCCGGGGCCGCCGTTGAAGCTGAACATCAGCGGGCGGGGCGGAGCGCTGGGCTCGCGGTCCGCCACGTAGGCGATGTAGAACATCTGCGCTTCGATCTCGCCGTTGGCGTCGCGAAGCGGCATGCGGCCCGCGGTCACGGTGTACTCGAGAGCGCGGCCCTTGAGCGCGATCTTGTGGCGGGTGATCGAAGCGGTCTCTTCGACGGCCGCCGGCGCGGCCGGTGGTTTCGCGGGCGCGGCCGCGGGCGCCTGGAATAGCTGCAGGGCGAGCAGAGGAACGAGCATTTTTTCATTCGACCACGAAACATCCGGCTACTTGAACCGTATTGCACTCACATGGCCACCCTTTTGGGCGAACTGCGTTACGCGCTCCGCACGCTGCGGCGGACTCCGTCCTTCACGCTGATCGCGATCCTCTGCCTGGCGCTGGGGATCGGCGCCACCAGCGGGATCTTCACCGTCGTGCACGCGGTGGTGCTCAAACCGCTGCCCTACGCGGAGCCGGAAAAGCTGGTGCGCCTCTACTCGGAGTTCACCAACTTTCCCGGCGGCGGCCTGCGCCGGTTCCCAATCTCCTCTGCCGAATACCTCGATCTGCGGCGCGAACTCAAAAGCTGGCAGTCGCTCGACGCCTGGATCGTCACGGGCGCGAACATCGCGGGCGCCGGCGAACCGGTGCGCGTGACGGGGGCGGGAATCACCGGAACGCTGATGTCCTCGCTCGGGGTTCCGGCGGTTCACGGGCGGATCATCGCCCCCGCCGACGACCAGCCGGGTGTCAACCGCACAGCCGTGATCTCGCGTGGCCTGTGGCAGCGGCTCTTCGGCGGCGATCCCAGCGCGGTGGGCCGGACCGTGCAGGTGAACGGCGCAGCGGCCACCATCGTCGGCGTCATGCCCGACGGCTTTTCCTTCCCACCCGGCGCGGCGGACCCGCCCGAGTTGTGGATTCCGCTCCAATTCGACCCGGCGCGCCCCGGCTCCCGGTCTTCGCACAACTTCTCCGTGACCGGCCGGCTTGCGCCCGGCGTTTCCTTCGAACAGGCCCGCCAGGAGCTCGCGCGCTACCTGGAGCAGGAAGGCCGCAACACCACGCCCAACTATCACAACTTCGACCCGAAGAACCACCCTCTGGTCGCTTACGAGTTGCATGGCGAGGTGGTGGGCGCGGTGCGCCCGGCCTTGCTCATGATGCTGGGCGCCGTGGGCTTCGTGCTCCTGATCGCCTGCTTCAACGTGGCCAACCTGCTGCTGGCGCGCGCGGAATCGCGGCAGCGCGAAGTGGCCGTGCGGCGCGCGCTCGGAGCGAACCTGGGTGTCCTGGTCCGTCAGTATTTGTTGGAGGGTCTGCTGCTCTCGCTCGCCGGCGCCGTGCTGGGCGTGGGGATCGCCTGGGGCGGGCTCCGCCTGGTGATGGCGTCCGGCTACACCGGCATTCCGCGCATGACCGAGATCTCGCTCGACCCGCGCGTGCTGCTCTTCACGCTGGCCGTCTCCGTCGCCACCACGCTCCTGTTCGGCCTCGCGCCGCTCGCGCAACTGCGTATGAAGGCCAGTGTCGAGGCGCTGCGAGCGGCGAGCGGGCGCTCGACTGCTTCGGTGGAATCGGGGCGCATCCGCCAGGTGCTGGTGGTGGCGGAACTGGCGCTCGCGCTGGTCCTGCTCATCGGCGGCGGCCTGATGGTGCGCGCCTTCTGGAAATTGCAGGCCGTGAATGTGGGCGTGGACGCGCGGAATCTGCTCACTCTCCGCGTCGCGCTGCCGCAGGCCACCTATCGCGACAACGAGGCGGTGACGCAGTTCTGGCTGCGGCTACGCGAGTCCGCGGCGCGGTTGCCCGGCGTGGTGGAGGTCACCGTCGCCACCGGCGTCCCGCCGGCACGGCAGCTCAACGCGAACGACACCGAATTCGAAGGCTTCGTCCCGCGGCCCGGGGGCCCCATGCAGAACGTCGATTACTGGACCACAACGGGGGCGCGCTACTTCGAGACCATGAAGATCCAACTCGTGGAGGGCCGCTTCTTCGACGAACGCGACGGCAAGACCGGAGCGCCCTCATTGATCGTGAACCAGACGCTTGCCCAGACGTACTGGCCGGGCCAAAGCGCCATCGGCCGGCGTGTCCGTCCCGGCTTCACGGACCCCTGGCGAACGGTGGTCGGCGTGGTCGCCGATGTGAAGAACGCCGGCTCCGACCGCCCCACCGGCACCGAACTCTACTTCCCGATCGAGCAAGGGCCGGGCGCCCTGCGGCTGGGTTACCTCGTAGTGCGCGCGGCGGGCGACCCCAGCGCCCTGATCCGGCCGATTCGCGCCGCGGTGTCGGAGATCAACCCGTCCGTGCCGCTCTCGCAGATCCGGATGCTCGACGACGTGATCGCCGCCGACCGTGCCCGTCCCCGCTTCCTCACCCTTCTGCTCACACTCTTCTCAGCGATCGCGCTGGCCCTGGCGGCGATCGGAATCTACGGCGTGATCTCGTACTCGGTGGCCCAGCGTACGAACGAATTCGGCGTGCGCATGGCCATTGGCGCCGAGCCCTCCGACGTGCTTCGGCTGGTGATGCGCCAGGGCCTGGCGCTCGCCGCCGTTGGAGCCGGCGCCGGCGCGGCGGGCGCAGCCGGGCTGACACGGTTTCTGAAGAACCTGTTGTTCGGCATCGACGCCCTGGATCCGCTGACTTTTGCCGCCATGGCCGCGCTGCTGGCCGCGGTGATGCTGGCCGCGTGCTGGCTGCCGGCGCGGCGGGCGACGCGCGTCGACCCGATCGTCGCGCTGCGGTATGAATAGCATGTGAGCGGATTTCTCGATTTCGTGCACGAGCGGCTGGCGCCCCTGGGCGAGATCACGTCGCGCAAGATGTTCGGCGGCCATTGCGTCTACTGCGACGGCATGGCCTTCGCGCTCATCGCCAACGATGTGCTCTATCTCAAGGCGGACAAGGAAAACCGGGCCGAGTTCGAAGCGGCGGGCCTGGAGGCCTTCAAACCCTTTGACGACCAGGACACGGTGATGTCCTACTACCTGGCGCCGCCCGATTTCTACGACAACGACGAGGCGCTGCACAAATGGGGCGGCGCGGCTGTGGCGGCGGCACGCCGGGCGAGGGCCAGGAAGAAGCCGAAGAAGCGATAGGCTGACCCTCCGCGGCGCGCCGCCCTCGCCTACTGCTGCGGTTCCCTCTTGTGCATGCGGATCACGTTGCCGCCCATGGCCGGGCCATCCTCCACCTTGTAACCGGCGGGAATGTCGAACAAGTAGGCGGGAGGTTCGACGCGATTGATATTCGTCAAACGGTAGATGGTCTCGCCCATGCGCGGGTCGGTGTGCTTGGAGTAGACCACCACTTTGAGCTCGTCGGAGAACCAGCGTTCGGTGACCACGTCAATCGGCTGATCGTTGCCGATCGCCCCGGACGGGATGGTGAGCGTGGTGCGCGAGCCGGCGGCCATTACGCCCTCCACCATCTTCTTGCCGAGATCTTCCTTCTTCGGCGCGCTCTCCAGGCGCACCTGCGTGGCCGTTGTCGTAACGTGCATGGCAGCCGTTTGCGCCGGCGAGAACGTGATTGAGGCGTCCGAGGGACCCCAGGCGATCTTGCGCGCCACTTTAGTCGCCGGGTTGAGATGAACCATGGTCCTGGCGACCGGATCGTTGATCCACACGATCTCGCGGGGCGCCTCGGCGCTGGCCCAGGGGCCCACGCCGCTCAGCAACGTCTCCCGGCGGCTTCGGCCTTCCCCGTCGCGCCAGACCTTCGAGACATCCTTGCGGGAAATCCGGTTCCCGTCGGCCAGACGCTGTGAGGTCTCGCTCACCGCCTCGCCCGAGTACGGCGCGCCTTTCACGGTGCCGAACTCGAAGTGTTGGCCCGCGCCCACGAATTGCAGCACGTCGACGGAGCCACCGGCGCCCGCGAAGATGCCCACGCGAGCGCCCGCCGCCTCTGGACTTGGCACCCGGATGTCCCACCGTTCTTTCTCCTGTTTGTCCTGCGCGGCCGCGATCCCCGCGGCGCACGCCAAAGCAATCATCAACTTCATGCGCATTGTCATCTGTCTCCCAAGTGAAATCGGAACTGTCTCACCGGACGAACCGGATCGCGTGAGCGACGCCGTCGTCACCAACCAGAAGATCCGCCTGCACGGAGTCGCCCCCGGGCCCGGCCGCCGCGGGCAAGCCCAGCGAGACCAGCGCGGTCCGTTCCAGGCGCACACGAACCACGTAGCCGCCGCCCACCGGCGGTTCTCCGGACGCGAAGGGTATGGCGATGAAACCCGAGCTCGCTTGCGGAGCGGGCGCCGGCGCGGGTGGCGGCCCGCTGCGGGCGATCATCCACGACAGAGCGATCACCACCAGAACACTCGCCGCCGCCGCCATCCAGGGGCGAACCCAGCTTCGGCGGTGTTCGGCCTGGAACGCCGCCAGCAGCGCCCGTTCCACGTGGGCCGGGGTCTCCAGCCCGCGTTCGGCCGCGGCCAACGCTCGCAAACCTCGGTCGAGATCTCTCTCTCGCTCTTCGCTCATGCCGGACACCTCGCTGTCTGCCGGCGCAGAAATCGCTCCGCCAGCATCTGCCGGGCGCGGCTCAGGCGGCTCCGGACCGTCCCCACGGGAACGCCCAAAGCGCAGGCCGCGTCGGCGTAACTCATCTCCTCCAACTCGCACCACACCACCACCTCGCGATACTGAAGCGGCAGCGCGTCTACCGCCTTGCGGAGCGCTTCCACATCCAGCCGCCGGGTGAGGCCGTCGAACACATCGTCGGGCGCCGCTGCCTCCGGCTCTTCTTCGAAATCAATCCGCCCCCGGTCCCGGCCCAGCGCGCGGAGCACCAGGTTGCGGGCAACACCGGCCAGAAAGCCGGCCACGGAGCCCCGCGACTCGTCATAGCGCGCAGCGCCGCGAATCAACAGCAGGAACGTTTCCTGCACCACGTCCTGGGCCACCGCCTCGGAGCGGCTCATGTGCAGTGCGAAGCGGAACAGCGAACCTTGCCGGCGGTGGTACAGTTCGGTGAACGCCTGCGCGTCCCCCCGCTCGATCCTCGCCAGCAGTTCGGTGTCGCCGACCAATCCCTCTCCTGACTTGATTTCACACGGGGCCGCCGGGAAGTTCCAAGAAAACGGCCGTCCTCTGCACTATAATGCTGGCGGGGGATTGCATAACCCATGTCGACCACCGAAGTGGCCCCTCTTGGGCCGCCTTCCGACGCTCCGCGCCGAGCCGCGGTCAACGATTTCAGCCTTCAGGTAGCGACCATCAACGGGTCGGGCAGCCAGACGGCCAATAACGTCCTGATGCGGTCCATCTGCCAGATGGGTATCCCGGTTTCAGGGAAGAACCTGTTTCCATCGAACATCGCGGGCCTGCCCACGTGGTTTACCATCCGCGCGTCCAAGGACGGATGGATCGGCCGCAAGAAGGAGATCGATTTCCTGGTCGCGATGAACCCGGAGACCGCGCAGGAGGACGTGAAGGGCCTGGACCCGGGCGCCGCGGTGGTCTACGACGAGCCGCTCAAGCTGAACGCCCTCCGCGACGACGTTCACTTCTACCCGGTGCCCTTCGACAAACTCGTGGGCCCGGTTTGCCCTGAGGCGAAATTGCGCAAGCTGGTGCGCAACATGATCTACGACGGCGTCGTCGGCTCGCTCCTGGGCATCGACTTCGAAGAGATTCGCAAGGCGCTGTTCAAACAGTTTGGGGCGAAGAAGGCGAAGGCGGCCGAGTTGAATTGGAACGCCGTTCTCGCGGGCCGCGAGTTCGCGGAAAAGAACCTGACCAAGGCCGACCCCTGCCGCGTGGAGCGAATGGACCGCACCCGCAACAAGATCATCCTCGACGGCAACGCCGCCTGCGCGCTGGGTGCCATGTTCGCGGGCGTCACGGTGGTCACCTGGTACCCCATCACGCCGTCGTCGTCGCTGGTGGAAAGCCTCATCGCGTACCTGCGCCGTTTCCGCGCGGACAAGGAGACTGGGAAGGCCACCTACGCGGTTGTGCAGGCCGAAGACGAAATCGCCTCCATCGGCATGGTGATGGGCGCCGGCTGGGCGGGCGCACGGGCCATGACCGCCACCGCCGGACCGGGCATCTCGCTGATGAGCGAGTTCATCGGCCTCGGCTATTACGCCGAAGTGCCCGCCGTGATCGTCAACGTCCAACGCGTCGGGCCCTCCACCGGGCTGCCCACCCGGACGCAGCAGGGCGACCTGCTGGTGACCGCTATGCTCTCGCATGGCGACACCCGCCACCCGATGCTCTTCCCGTCGTCGCCCGAAGAGTGCTTCACCATGATGAGCACGGCCTTCGATTTGGCTGAGCGGTTTCAGACGCCCGTTTTCGTCATGACCGACCTGGACCTGGGAATGAACAACTGGATGTCCGATCCGTTCCCCTATCCGGAACAGCCGCTGAATCGCGGCAAGGTGCTCACGGCCGAAGACCTGGAACGGCTGGGCGGCTTCGCCCGGTACCGGGACGTGGACGGCGACGGCGTGGGCTACCGCACGCTGCCGGGCACGGAGCATACGGGCGCGGCCTACTTCACGCGCGGCAGCGGGCACAACGACAAGGCCCAATACACCGAACGCGAAGACGACTATGTGAACAACATGAATCGTTTGGCGCGGAAGTTCGAAAGCATTCGCGCCGCCGCTCCCGCGCCCGAAGTGGTCTGCCGCGACGGCGCCAGGATCGGCGTGGTGTGCTGCGGAACGTCGCGATACGCGGCTGAGGAGAGTTGCGACCAAATGGCTCGGGAGTACGGGTTGGCGGCGAGCTACTTCCGGCTGAAAGCGTACCCGTTCAGCCCTCAACTGAGCGAGTTCATCAACCGTCACGAGCGCGTGTACGTCATTGACCAGAATCGCGACGCGCAGTTGCTTGGCCTGATGCGGCTTGACCTTCCCGTTGAGGAAGTGGGCAAGCTGCGCAGCGTCCGCTATTACGGAGGCATGCCCATCGATGCCCGCACCGTCACCGACGAGATCGTAAGACAGGAGAGAGTATGAGCACCGCCGCATTGCCGCCGAAAAAGACCAACCGTCTGGGTCTGGAGATCCTCAGTTACAAGGGCGGAAAGACCACCCTCTGCGCCGGCTGCGGCCACAACGCCATCTCCGAGCGCGTGATCGAGTGCTTCTGGGAGATGGGCATTAAGCCATGGAAGGTGGCCAAGTTCTCCGGCATCGGGTGCTCCTCGAAGTCGCCGGCGTACTTTCTGAACATGGCCCACGGCTTCAACGCCGTTCACGGCCGCGCGCCCGCCATCTCCACGGGCGCCATGCTGGCCAATAAGAACCTGCTGGGCATCGTGGTTTCGGGCGACGGCGACACCGTCTCGATCGGGCTCGGCCAGTTCATGCACATGCTGCGCCGCAACGTGCCCCTGATTTACGTGATCGAGAACAACGGCGTTTACGGTTTGACCAAGGGCCAGTTCTCCGCCACCGCCGACCTCGGCGCGAAGCTCAAGACCGGCGTCGTGAACGACCTCCCCGCGATCGATGTGTGTCTGGCGGGCATCGAGCTCGGCGCAACCCTCGTCGCGCGTTCTTTCTCCGGCGACAAGAAACAATTGCAGGGCATTCTCAAGGCCTGCATCGCCCACAACGGGCTCTCGGTGGTGGACATCGTTTCGCCTTGCGTCACCTTCAACGACCACGAGGGCTCTACCAAGAGTTACTCGTATATGAAAGAACACGAAGAAGCGATCCACGAAGTCGATTTTGTGCCCCATTTCGATAACATTGAGGTCGATTACCCGGAAGGCGAAGTGCGCGACGTCGAATTACACGATGGCAGTACGCTGCGGCTCAAAAAGTTGGGCCGCGACTACAATCCCACCGACCGGCTGGAGGCCTTGCGGCTCATCCACGAGTCGCAGGGCACGGGCGAAGTGCTCACTGGGGTGCTCTATGTGGAGCCCAACCGGCCCACCTTCATCGATATGTTGCACGTCGTGGATGAACCTCTGGCCACGCTGCCTCGCGAGCGCACAGTGCCTCCCCGAGAGGCCCTAGACCAGATTATAGACGAGCTCCGCTAAGAGGCGAGCTCGTCCGCCGTCGCCGCGCCGCCACGCCATCGAGGTAAGTGCAACTTTACGTATGCCTAGAATCCATACGTAAACACTCTGCGAGCCTCGCTGCACCTATGTAAGTTGCACTGTATTAACTTTCACACATTAATTGCAAACTTGACGAAATCCGTCTTATCCTTACCGTATCGACATACGCAAGCATCGCCTCCACGCAAGAGTGCGCTTGGGTGGAGTGCTCTATATGATTTTCGTGTTCACGTACAGTTTCCAGTTGCCTGCCTTGCTTGCGAAGAGCGGGAGGTGAAGGGTGACCGAATCTCCATCCGAGCCGTTGTTGCCGGTACTTGCCTGCGAGCGATGCAGGCATACGTGGGTCCCGCGCCGAAGCCGACGCCCGGGGGTATGCCCGAAATGTAAAGCGAGGGACTGGGACCGCCCCCGCGCAACCAAGACCGAGTTGCCCATCCCGCCAGGGTCCGATCACCACTGGGGCCAGCTTTTCACTGACTTTCTCCGGGACGCTCCTCGCCGCGAAGTCACCCTCATCAAGGGATGGCTTCAGTCCTGGGCAGACGCCCGCGGAAGAAGCCCGAACGTGTAGCCAGAGCCTTGTTACGGATATCCTGTAGGAGTCGTGTGCCTCGCGGAAGCGGACACGGCGGGCCGGCTCGGATACCATAGTGCCGGCGGCGAACTCAGTTGATCACTACTCCGAACCTGCGCGTCGTTCTCGTTTCCCCACGCAACCCGCTCAACATCGGCGCGGCAGCGCGAGCCATGTCCAATTTCGGTTTCTTCGCGTTGCGCCTCGTCAATCCCTACGATCTCGCTTACACGGAAGCGCGTTCCGCGGTGAACGCCTCCGCGGTCCTCGAGGCGGCGGAGTGCCTGCCCACCGTCGCCGCCGCGATCGCCGACTGCACGCTGGTGGTCGGAACGACATCGGCGGGACCTCGCGGGCTCCGGCATTCCATGCGCCGCCTCGAATACGGTTCGCGCCTTATTCGGCGACATATCGAAGCAGGCGGGCGGGTGGCGATTCTCTTCGGCTCGGAAAAGTACGGGCTCTCCAACCACGACCTGGCCCATTGCCATTGGTTGCTGAGAATTCCAACACGCGAGGAGCATCACTCGATGAACCTCGGCCAGGCGGTCGCCGTGACACTCTACGAACTGATTCGCGATCCCCGCGCCGCCCGCACCAAGCCGGATCCCATCAGGACCGCGACCGCTGAGCAGGCCGAGCGCCTAGCCGCTCTCTTGCTCGAAGCCCTGGAAACCGCCGGCTACTTGAATCCGAAGACCGTTTCCTCCAGCGGGCAGAAACTGCTCCGTATGGTCCATCGCCTGAGCCTCCCTGCGCGCGACGCGGAGTTGTGGCAAGGAATGGTTCGCCAAATGCTGTGGCGAATGAGAAATCCGCCTTCGACTAGTTAATTTCGCCAGTTTGCCATTGAGAATAGCCTGAGTTTGCTGCACAATTCTAACAACCCTTCGATGGAATGCCTTCGCCGGACAGGCGAGGCAGATCATCGAGATCCTCCGAGCAGGGCCGCTCCCGGTGAGCGGCCCTTTACGTTTCCCCCAGTGTGCTGGGGGTGAGCCGGGGCCCGTGGTGGCCTGCTATCCTGTTGTGAGCTATGACGAAAGTAGAGATGTCCTTCGACCTGACGCGGGCGGTGACGGACTCGGATATGGCGGCGATTTCGCGCGCGCACGGAGTGTATGGGCTTACACGCGTCAAGCTGCTGCCCACTCTCGACAGCATACGAATCGAGTACGATGCTTCGCGGCTCACGGAGGCGAGCGTCGAAAATGCCCTGGTTCGATGCGGAATTCCGATTAAACGGCGGGAGTTACAGCTCGGTCCGTCCGCCTGACGCCGAATCGATGCGCTCGGGCGCCTGCCGCAACCAGTCCAGGAGCAGACGCGCCGCTTGCTGGCCTGCGCTTTTCTTGGAGGCTCCCTCCGCCCGGCACACCCACTCTTTGCCGATGCGCGCTTCCACGGTGAACGTCTTGGCGTGCTCCGGCCCCTGCTCATTCACAGTGGTGTAACGCGGCGGCGCCAGCTTCAGCGCCTGGCACAGTTCCTGCAATTCGCTCTTGTGGTCCGAGAGCGGCGCGCGGCCGTCGAGGGCGTTACGGTCGAAGTCGCGGATCACGTGGCGTTGCACAAAGGCGCGAGCCGCCTCCAGGCCCCCGTCCAGGTAGATCGCCGCGATCATCGCCTCGCAGGCATTGGCCACAAGGGCCTTCTTGCTTCGTCCGCCGCTCATCTCCTCGCCGCGGCCAAGCACCAGGTATTCGCCCAGGCGCAGGTATGAGCCAACCTCCTGGAGATGCAGCGAACTCACCAGGTGCGCCTTCAGCTTGGAAAGCCGCCCTTCGCGGTAGCCGGGGAACAGGCAAACCAGCGACTCGCTCACCAGAAAACCGAGAATGGAATCCCCGAGGAACTCCAGTTGTTCGTTATCGGCGCTGGGCTCGCTGGTGTGTTCGGCGGTGCGGCTCTTGTGGGTGAGGGCGCGGACAAGGAACTCCCGATTGCGGAACGAGTAGTCGATTTCCGCCTCCAGGCTGCTCCAGTCCGCGCCCATGCGGCTACTTTGCGCCAGCCGCCTTCGCTTTCGTTGCGCGCGCCTTCACCTGGTCGAGGAAGGGCTTCAGACCCGGATCGAGGTTCGGATCGGCGCTGAGCTTGTCAACAATGGCGAGCGCCTCATCCGGTTTGCCCGCCTGCTCCAGCCCTGCGGCGAGCCGCGCCATGGGGCGTCCCTGCGAGGCTGCGGCATCCACGGCGAGCTTGAAGTTGGTGATCGCCACGTCGTGCTTCTTGCGCACCTGGGCGGCCATGCCGACCATCTCAAAAGTAGAAGAATTCAGATCCTTCTTCACGCCCTCCCACTGCTCGTCGGGAAGCTGCGGATTGGGCTTGGCGACGGTCTTCAGGGTCTCCTGGACTTCCTTGGCGAGCTTCTCGACGCGGGTCAGCTTCTCCTCGCGGTCGAGATCGTTTTCGCGTGTGCCCTGCACGGTGATCTCGGCAATCAGCAGTTTCGCCTGCACGGCCTGAATGCTGCCGGGCTCGGCTTCCGCCGCGCGCTCGGCATAGATGATGGCCTTCTCGTTATCGCCCTTCGCGCGAAAACTATCGGCGGCTACCTGCAAGGCGAACGCCTTGAAGTCCGTGTCGGCGAACTTGCTGATCAACGTGTCGGCGGCCTTAATCCGGCTATCCGGGTCCGGCGCCTGGAACAGCGCCTGCAAGGCCTCCAACTCCTTCTGCGATTTGGGCTGCGGCTGCTTCTGCGCCAGCAGGAGCGCGGTCCCGCAGGCCAGCGCCAATACCATCTTCGTCATTCGCGTCACTCCTTACTTTTTCTTCTCCGCGGCGGCCAAACCCTGCTGAGCCGCCCGCTTCGCCGCGTCGCTGGCGCCTGCAAGCGCCAACGCCGCGCGGTACCGTTCCATCGCCGCGGCCCGCTCGCGCGCGGCGTCTTCTGCCCTGCCGGCGCCTTCCGCGGACTTCGCGGCGGCCTCCGCGAGCCTGGCCAGATACACGTGACACCACGCCGCGTCCACCGGCTCCGGGCCGGCGGAGAGGGCCCTTTCAAAGAGCCGCTCGGCGGCCTCCGGATCGCGGTTCATCGCCGCGATCCTCGCTAACCCATAATATGCCTTCGCCTGGAAGGCTTTTTCTCCACTCGCTTCCAGCAGCCGCTGGTAGCGGCCGCGGGCCTGGTCGTACTGCTTTTCGAAGTACAACCGCTCGGCCTCGTCCAGCAGCTTCGCCGCTTCGCCGCGCTCCGGTTCCGGCGCGGGCGCCGGGGCCTTCGCCACGCGGACCGCGCGCTCGGTGGCGAACTCCACACCGGCCAGCCGCTTGTCCTCCTTGCGCAGGTCAAGGCCCTCGATCAGTTGCGCGTAGTAGAGCCGCATCGATTGGTCCTGCGTCTCATACTCGGGCAGCTTTTCGTAGAAATAGGGCGCCAGGATGTAGCCTTCCCGAAGCGCGCGATCGACCATCCCGGTCCGCCGGTCGCGGGGAGAGAGACGGGCCTCCACCGCCCGGACCAGGGACGCGCTGGCGAGCAGCGTGAAGTCGCTCTTCAGGTACTCGGGCAACAGCGGCGCGGGCTGCGCGAATTCGCCGAGGCCCTTCTTCTGGTCCCAGGCGGTCTGGTTGCGCAGCGCCATCGGATCCAGCAGGAACGCCAGGTAGACGCGCCGGATGTCGTCCGCCTGCGGCTCGGCGGAAGGCGTCAGGACGATGAAGTAATCGCCGGCGTAGGTCCGCGCGTGAATCTGATTCGGTGCGCCGGCCAGGTCGATGTAGATCTGGAAGCGGCGGGGCTCGGCGCCGCTGGTGGCATGGCGCAAGTAGGCGTTCACCTCGGTCACTGCCTTTACCACCGGGCCCTGATAGCGCGCGAGCGCTTCTTCCACGGCGGGCTGGACACGCTTCCACAGCTCGTCCATCTCCACTTCCCGGTGGAAGCGGGCCATCAATTCCGAGAGGCCCTCCAGTTCGCGAACGTCGGGCGGGATTTCGCTCGCCTGGAAACGGAGGCCGTAGTCGGGGGCGCCGGTGGAACTAAGCGCGAAGGAGACGTATTGGCTCATCTCCAGGGCTGGCGAACCTTGCCGGTGGGCGGAAAAGAACCGCTTCAGATCGGCAAGCACAGGCGGGTTCTTCGCGGCGACGTACTTCCGGACGGCTTCCCGAAGCGGGTGGTTCGAGGGCGAATTGATATCTCCGTCAAAGCCCGCCGCGTTGATCGCGGCGAGGACGCTGAACAGAGTCGGGCTGGCGTCAAGCTGGCCTTGCTGAGGTTGCGCCGGAGCAAGCACAACGCCGGCCAGCGCTAGAACGATGAGGGCAGAAAATCGCAAACGGCCACCAGATTCCAGTTTACCCCGGGTGGCCGGCGCCGGCCGGGGCCGCTCTTGCATGCTACTGAGCGCGGCCCCGGCGGCGAAGGCTGGTGTCAGAACACGAACCGGGCGATGATCTGCGCCGCCCGCGCGTTACTCAGGAAAACACGGGACGGGTCGTTGAACAGCGCGTTGCCGGGAATCAGGTGGTTCCGGGTGGCGGCGCTATCGATGGACTGCACGGTGTTGATGCTGCCGGGTGTGTACTGCGGATTGTTCAGCGCGTTGAAGAAGGAGGCCCGCAGTTCGAAGCGCTTCGTTTCCGTGATCGCGAACTTCTTGATCACGGTCAGGTCGAAGTTGTTGATGCCGCCCATGGGCAGGGTGTTGCGCCCGCCGGTGGCACGCGCACCCACGCCCGCCACGATGTAGCGCGCGTCCGGATTCAGGGCCACGTACGCCACGGTCCGGCCCGCGGTGTTGGTCAGGGCGCGCACCGCGCTGCCCGTGCGGTCACGGCCCGCCGGGTTCACGATCACGCGGTCCCCGGCGGCGTCGCCGTTCTGGTTCGAATCCACGCCGCTCTGCACGGTGGCGTATTGGGGCGACTCGGCGGTGTAGATGCCGGAGAGCGTCCAGTTGCCCACCAGGTTCTTCAGGAACCAGTTGTCCGCGCGCGAATACCACGGCGTGTCGTAGATCCAGGTGAAGGTAAGCCGGTGGGTCCGGTCCAGGAAGGAGCGGGCCCGCTCCGACCGCCAGTTCTGGAAGTCCTGCGGCCGGCGGGGGCTGAGCAGCGTCGAGAAGAGGTCGGCGGTCGAATCGTCGATCGTCTTACTCCACGTGTAGGCGCCTTTGAACATCAGGTTATTCGAGAAGCGGCGCGTCGCCTCCAATGCCAGGCCGTGATAGCTGGAGTTACCCCGGTTGTTGAAAGCCACGATCGGACTGACATAGCCGGCGTTCGCCCAGGCGGGAATGATGTTCGGGCGCGCCTGAATGTCGTTGAGTGTCACCGTCAGGCGGTCCAGTTCCGCTTGCGACGGAGCCTGGAGGTAAGTGGGAAGGAACAGTTGTTCCGTGGTACGGTTCTGGACGTTGATCCGTTCCTGCACAAAGAGGCGAACGCCCCTGGTGCCGACGTAGCGCGCCTCGAAGGTGTAATCCTTGGCCACGACCCGCTGGATGCCGAAATTCCAAGAGATCGAGTAGGGCAGCTTCTGATCCGGGATGTAAGTACCGGTGGCGGCGATCGCGTCGGCCGCCGAGATGGCGTCCGGCCGGCGGTCCGGGCGGATGCCGCCGCGGGCCAGATACCCCGCGTCGTTGCGCGTGATGTCGTCCTGAATGTTACTTTCGAGTTGGATCGGCTTCTGCAAAGTGCCGAGGTTATCGAACAGATTGTCGTAGGCCACGCTGAGGCCGGCGCGCACTGAGGTGAGGCCGTCGCGGCCCGGCGACCAGGCGATGCCCAGGCGGGGAGCGAAGTTCAGCCGCTGCGCGGTCGGAGCGCGGAAGTCGAGGAAGCCCGCGCGGCTGGATGTGGCATTCAACGCCTGCAGCTTGTCGCCCGCGGTGATGCCCTTGTATTCGTAGCGCAGGCCAAGGCTGAGCGTCAGGTTCTGCCGGAGCCGCCAGTTGTCGTTGGCGAACCCGTAGAAGTTCACCTGGTTGCCTGCGTAAGGAACGCCACCCAGGTTGCGTTCGGCGAGCACGTCAGGGGTCAGATCGAGTAAGTATCGCTCCATGCTGCTGTAGTTATAGTCGCCACGTGAGCGCTGGACGAAGTTATTCGGCGCAATGTATTTGCGGCCTTCGGCGCCGAACTTCAGCGCGTGGCGGCCAGTGTTCACGTTCAGGTTATTCGACACTTGATAGGTGTTGATCACCGAAGATTGAGGCGCCTCGGGATACGGGCCGATCTGCAGATTCAGGTCGTCCTGAACATAGATATTGGGGAAGACATCCAGGTTCGGGTAGGCGAACTCGCCCCGGTACGGGATGCTGTCATCGTAGCGGTTGTAGCCCAGTCGAAGCTCGTTGGTGACGTTCGGCGAGAAGGTGTGAAACTCGGACAGATTGAACGCTTTGCTTCGTGTCTGACGGTTACCTGCGAAGATCGGAAGGTTCGGGGAGGTGAGCGGATCGACGCCCGTCGTGAATTGGTCGATGTAGCGCGAACGCAACTGGTCGCGCTCGGAGATGTTGTAATCGCCGCTCACGAGCCAGGTGTACGTGTTCTGGTACTGGGGGAATTCGATCGGGAGTTCGCCGATCGGGATGTTGCGCCCGGCAACGCGGGTAGTGGTGGTGGCCACGGGCGCGGCGGGCACGTACTGGCGCATGATATCCAGGTTGGTGCGCGACAAGCCGGCCGTACCCGCCAGGGATTGCAGCGCGGCGTAACCGTCGGCGGTGGGCGTCAGCGTGGCGGCCGATGGTGTGCTGGCCTGTCCCAGCGGGTTGTATTCGAAGTTGCCAAAGTAGAACAGCTTGTTCTTGATCGCCGGGCCGCCGATGTTGGCGCCCAGGCGGTTCTGGTCGTAACGCGTGTTCTCGCGGATGCCAACCCGCGCAAACGATTCGTCCACGGCGTTGAGATTCCGGTTCTGCAGGTAGTTGTATAGGGTGCCGTGTACCTGGTTCGTGCCGCTCTTGATGATGGTGTTGAAGACGCCGCCGCCCGAATGGCCAAACTCCGCCGAGTAACTGTTCTGGAGTATGGTCACCTCCGACGTCGCCTCGTTCGGGATGCGCACGTTGCTGCCCGTGACGTCCTTACGATTGTTATCCACGCCTTCAATGGTGAAGCTGTTGTTGCGGGGGCGCTGCCCGCCGATCGCCGGCCCCTCGCCGAGCCCAAGGCCTCCGCTGGACGCCACGCCGGCGCTCAGCAGCGCGAGGTTGATCGGGCCGAGGGGAAGCGAAGCGATGGGAACGTCCACCGCCTGACGGCTTTGAAACGTGGCTTGAATCTGGGCGGTCGTCGTGTCGATCGTAGCGGGCGCTTCGAGAACCTCCACCGTGGTGGAAACCTGCCCGACCTGCAACGAAAGATTCGCGGTCGTGGTCTTATTCAGCTCGATCACCAGTTTCTGCAGTTGGGCCGCGGTGAACCCGCCCGCGGTGGCGCGGAGGGTGTAGACGCCGGTGGGAATGTTGTTGAAGCGATAGGCGCCCAGCGTGTCCGTCTTCGCGGTGGTCTTGATGCCCGTGGCGTCATTTTGCAATTCGATGGTGGCGCCAGGGACGGCGGCCCCGGAGGCGTCGGTGACGAGTCCGACAACGTTACCGTCGGTAGCTTGTGCGTAGATCCAGGCGGGCGCCAGCAGCAACATCAGCGCGGCCAGGAGAGTGAGTCGAAGTCGGTCCATGCTGTTCTCCTTTGTGCAGCGGTTCTCGAAGTCATCGGACGTTGCAGGTGTGTAACCATACCGGCTGTTACATGTGCGTCGTCGCAACTTACTGAATCGCGGCTGCCAAACAGAGAGACAGATCCGAAACGGCAGTTAACCGGAGTAAACGATATGAGATATCAGAATGTGCGTTTATCTCTGTAACACGGAGCGCCGGTCCGCGGGCGTCATTTTCTCCGCGGCGTAGCGCAGGACCAGGCGCGGGGTCTCCGCGGCGCGCTCCGTCAGGTACGACACGACCGCATCGGGCCGCTTTGGGTAGGCCACTTTGAGCAGCCAGCCCACACCCTTCTGCACCATCACATCGGGGTCCCGGCGGAGGCGCTCCGCCATTCGCAGTACGGCTTCCGTTTGACGACCGTGCTTGGCCTCCTGCAAGAGGGCCACCGCGGCCGCCCGCCGCCTCCAACGGTTCTTCGCGGACGTCCAGGCGAAGAGTTCCTCCACCAGCGCCGGTTGATTCGCAATGGACGCCGCCAGCAGCCACGATGCTACGCCGTCGCAGTGCGCCCAGTTATCGACAAACCGGTCGAGCCACCGGCTGAAGAGCTGGAACTCGCACCGGGCGCATTGCGAAGCGAACCGGCGGTAGACGTGGCAAACCAGAACGCCTTCCTCCATCTTTCCGCTTTTCCAAAGCTCGTTGCAGAGCCGGTTCCGCTGGGCCGCGGGCCAACTCCTGATGCTCTGGTACGTGCTCTGGATGATGGGGCGCAGGTCCGCCGTGCGAACCCCGTAGGGATCGACGGTCCGGCCGTCGTCCTCCGTGAAGAAGCGCCGCACGCCCTCCCGGTGAGCGGGATCGGCGGCGGCGCGCAACTGGGCGCGAATCCCGGTCAATACCTCGTCGATCGACGGCATGGCATTGATCGAATTGTCGGCCCGAGCGGCGGGCCGCCGCAAGCTGGCTGGCCTGACCGCCGATGGTACACTCGGTTCGTGGCGGGCGGAACGACACTCTTTCCGATGCTTGGCGAGGGGCTGGCGGCCGCTGGGCCGGTCCCTAAGATCACCTCTCTGTTGATCAAACCGGCGTCGGCGGTTTGCAACCTGGATTGCTCGTACTGCTTTTATCTGGACCGCGATGCCGATCCCTACAAGGCCCTTCCCGCGCGGCAGATGTCACTCGACACTCTGGAGCGCCTGGTCGATTCGTGGCTGTTCTATTCCTACCCCAACAGCGTGTTCGCCTTTCAGGGCGGTGAACCGACGCTCGCCGGCCTTCCCTTCTTCCAGAAGCTGGTGGAGTTCCAGCAGCAATACGGGCGCAACGGGCAGAATGTCAGCAACGCGCTCCAGACCAACGCCATCCTGCTGGACGAGGACTGGTGCGCCCTGTTCCGCGAGTTCAACTGGCTGCTGGGCGTGTCCATCGACGGTCCGGAAGACGTTCACGATCTCTACCGCTACAACAAAGCGGGCCACGGAACCTGGCGCAAAGTGGTGGACAACATCTCGTTGCTCCAGCGCGAAAAGGTGGAGTTCAACGCCCTGTGCGTGCTGAGCCAGGCGAATGTCGGGAAACCGAGAGAGGTGTACCGGTTCCTGCGCGGGTTGGGGATCGACAACATGCAGTTCATCCCGCTCGCGGAGTTCGACGGCGAGGGCAATCCGCTCCCGTTCACGATCAACGCGCAGCAGTACGGCAGCTTCCTCTGCGAGATCTTCGATCTGTGGTGGCCGGAGCGGCGCAAGGTCAGGGTCCGCTTTTTCGACAACACGGCGGAGGCGCTGGCGGGCATGAAGCCGGGCTCCTGCACCATGCACGAGACCTGCGACAGTTACGTGGTGGTGGAGTACAACGGCGACGTGTATCCGTGCGACTTCTTCGTGGAATCCGGCTGGAAGCTGGGCAACGTGACGGTGGAGTCCTGGCCGGAAATCGCCCGCAAGCAACGCCGCTTCGGCTTTGCTTCGAAGAAGACGCTGGCGCATCCCGAATGCCAGGTCTGCGAATTTCAGCAGATCTGCCATGGTGGCTGCCCGAAGTTCCGGCACGGTCCGTATCGCCGCTTCGACGACCTTGACTACTTCTGCGCGGCGTACAAGATGATCTACGCGAAATGCACGGGGCCGTTGCGCAAGGACGTCGAGAAGATCCTCGGGAGCCAGGGGGCGGCGCGTCAGCCGCACTTCGCCCACTGAGAACCGGGATGGCTCACGCAGCACGCGGCCTTGCCTCCTTTGTAACAGCCGCCGCCGTCTTTCTCGGCTTGCAGGTGCTCCTCGGCCTCTGGCTCGCCACCGACCCGGGTTTCGTTCCCGACCTGCGGCAGGCGCAGCGCGCCTTCGATCTCGAAGACTGGGAGACCGCGAAGAGGCACCTCGAACCCCTCTCCCGGCGCGGCTCGCCGTCCGCCGATTACCTATTGGGCGAGATGTACGCCGAGGGCAAGGGCGTGAAGCGCGACGTCGCCCGCGCGCTGCAGCACCTGGAGCGCGCCGCGGAGGCGGACGTGGTGCGCGCGCAGTTCCTGCTCGGGCGCCTCTACGCCTACGGCGAAGCGGTCCCGCGCAACGTCGTCCGGGCTCACTATTGGCTCAGCCTCGCCGCGTTGCAGGAGCGCCAGAACGTGCCTGAGCTGCTGCGCGCGCTCGAGATGGTGATGAGCACTTCGGAGATCGAGGAAGCCTGGGCGATGGCCGAGCGCCGCGTTCCCGGCGCGCGCCGGCGCGTGAACGAAGCCGGCCGCTGACTCAGCCCGCCGGCGCCGCCTCCGGCAGCCGTTCGATCCGGACTCGCGCGATCCGGTTCCGCTCCATTTCGAGGATCGTGAAACGGCGTCCGTCGAACTCCACCTTTTCGCCCGCCCCGGGGATGTAGCCCAGCTTGAACAACAGGAACCCGGCGAGCGTTTCGAAGCCCGCTTCGCTCGGCACGTCGATGCCGTACTGCGCCTCGAGATCGACGATGCTGGTTGAGCCCTCCAACTCGATCAACGCCGCCTCGGCCGGCGGCAGCGGGCGGCGCTGATCGTATTCATCTTCGATTTCGCCGAACACCTGCTCCAGCACGTCCTCCAGCGTCACCAGGCCGACCACGGTTCCGAACTCGTCCACAACCAGAGCCAGGTGTTGGCGGTCCCGCCGGAAGTCCTCGATCAGTTGATTCACGGGCTTGCTCTCAGGCACGACGATCGGCCGGTGCAACAGGCTCCGCAGGTCGAACGGCGGCACCTGGCGCCGCCGCAGGTTGGAGCGCCGCCTTTGCTCCCATACCGGCAGCAGGTCCTTGTAATGGAGCAGCCCGATGATGTTCTCCGGCTGGCCCTCGTAAACGGGCAGGCGCGAATACTGGCTCTCCGTGAACGCGCGCAGCACCTGGTCGAGCGTCGCGTCCACCCGCACCGAGACGATGTCGTTGCGCGGCACCATGATTTCGCGCGTCGAAAGATCGCCCATCGATACCAGCCGGTTGATCGCGGATTCCTCGGCTGGCAGCAGGTGACCCGCCTGCCGGATGGACTCGAGAATGAAGCGCAATTCCTCCGGGGTATGCCCGCCGCCCCGCTGTTCGCCGCGAATCCCGAGCAGCCGGGAGATGGCCAGAGCCGACCGCTCGATCACATACACAAACGGCTCGGAGACCTTGTAGAAGACCAGCAGCACCGGCGCCACGATCACCGCCAGCCGGTCGGATGTCTCGATCGCGATGTTCTTCGGCACAACCTCACCGAGCACAACGTGCGCAAAGGTCATCAGCAGAAACGCGAGAACGAAGGAGAGCGCGTGAAGCACCGCCGTCGTGGCGGGGGTGATCACCGGTTCGAACAGACCTACAATGGCGCCGTACAACGTGTCTTCGCCCG
>DALYJJ010000012.1:0-30313 GCA_031969915.1 Bryobacteraceae bacterium
TGAGAACGTATCGCGGCGAGGAATTGCAGCATTCTCGGCCACCACTGCGACTGCGCATTAGCTGTTGCTTCCGGAGTGCCGCCGATCTCGTCTGCGATACGACCACGTAGGCCGCGTGTCGGCAGGTATGCGGAAGGTATCCAATGACCGGCCCCTTGGTACGAGACGTAGTCGTCCGAGTACGGATGGTGGTTTCGGCGAAGCCTGTCCATGGCGCGCGTGGACATCAACGCAGAAGGCCACTTCCTATCGTCAGTGCCGGAAGCGAGCAGCACTGGGCCACGGATTCGCTCAACCGCGATTTGCGCGTCATCCACGCGACTGCGGCTCAAGCTATCGACGAACATTGGCTCCAACGAGAACGGAGACCCGCTGATACGGCTCCACGCATAGCGAGCCACCAAACCAGGGCCAACGTGAAATGGAACGTAGGGCAGGGGCTTATCGGCGTGCGTCCAAGCAGGTCCGCCTGGAAGCATCTTAGCCGTCGTACCTTCCCAACGGACGTGGCTGGGTGAAACTCCGACTACACCGTCTATCTCCGGGTACATCGAGCCCACCATCAAGGCTGCTTCAGCGCCCCGGGAAGCACCAACGAGAGTAACACCCGCACCCTCAAGATCAGGCAACGCCAGCATGGCACGGATCGCGCGTCCGAAGTACTCCATCGGAATGCGCTGCAGAGCCGGCGGCAGTTCAGCCGCGCCGAAGTAGGCAAGTGCCAGAACTACAAATCCGCGCGATGCCAACATAGGCCCCTCTGGTGTTGGAAATCCACCCTCCGAACCGCCGAGGAGAATCAACCCGCGATGTTTGCGATCATCGCCGGGCTTGTATAGGATGCCGACTATGCCGTTGTTCTTGAAAGTCTCGGCGCGAACGCCCGTGCGTGCGAAATGACGGACGAGTTGAGCGGTTCCGAGCACGCGAGAATCGGCGACAGCTTCGATCTCGGTAACAAGTGGTTTGAGGAAGTCAATCATTGAGAAGAAAGCAACGGCGGGCCGCTTGGACCGGTCAGGCTCCATGGACCAGAGAAGTCCCATTGCGTCCACCCCTCGGTAGGCGCCGGACACGGGTGCTTGTGCGGAAACGTCGATCGACCCATCCTGTCGACTACGAAACATCGCGGAACTGGACCACCAGCAGTCGCGCTGGTCCTTCGATCGCGCGCGGACCATGACCTCGCGACCAGGATGCAACCCCGCCACCTTGATCGTGACGCGCTCATCCATGAGCGCAGGATTGGGAGAGATGACGAAGCTAACTTGCGGCTCGTCGCCTGCCCAAAGGAGATTGCCGTTGGCCCAAGACAGCAAGTAGATACACATCGCCAACGGGCCAACGCCAGTTCGGTTCTGCATCCGATCAATGGTACGCAAACGATGCCCGTTACGTTCAAGCAGTTCCCGCCGCCAAAAACAGGGTCTGCGCGTTGATGAGTGCCTTCGAGCCGGGTCGCTCAACTGTTCCCTGGCAATAACGCAGCAGTTTCCACCGGGGGTCGTGCCGTCGCGAGCACCTTCTCCACGGCTGCGGCGTACGCGTTCCAGGTCTGCTCTTCGTTGCGAAAGCGCTGCCGTCCTCTTGCCGTGAGGCGGTAGTACTTGGCGCGGCGATTATTGCTCGATCGCCCCCACTCCGATTCGATCCAGCCTTTCTCTTCCATGCGGTAGAGCGCGGGATAGAGGGCTCCTTCCTCGACCAGCAGGGCGCCGCCGGTCGATTGTTTGATCGTCGAGGCGATGGAATATCCGTGGAGCGGACCCCAGGTCAATGTCTTCAGGATCAGAAGATCGAGTGTGCCGCGAATCAGGTCGAGTGAAGCTCTTGCCACGTTCTTATTCCAAGCGTAATGCCCGGACGGGGTCGAGCCGGGCGGCCCGGCTCGCCGGACCGATGGTCGCAACGATGCCGACTCCCGCCAGGATCAGCACGGCGACTCCCAGGCTGACGCCATCGATGGGGGACAAACCGAACACCATGCCGGAGGTCGCCTTCATCACCGCCAGTGCTCCGGGCACGCCGACGATAATCCCGAGGATCACCAGGCGCGAGCTCTCCTTCAGTACCAGCCGCACGATGAGTCCCGATGTCGATCCAACCGCCATGCGAATGCCGATCTCGCGCGTGCGCCGCGCCACCGAATATGCCATCAGCCCGTAGATCCCGGCAGTGATCAGCGAGAGGGCCAGCAGTCCGAAGATGCCCGTAGCCAGCATGCGAACCCGATCCTGCCGGTAGCTGGCCCCGATGTCGTCGGCGAGCGCGCTGGCGGAATGCACGATGATCGCGAGACGTTCGGAGCGGATGCGTTCTCGCACCATCGCGGCGATATCGCCCGGGGAGAGGCGGCTGCGAACCTGGATGGCCGCCACGGCAGAGCGGCCGCCACCAGGCGGACCGTGGAACACCGACAGGTAGATCAGATTCGGAGGGGCCTCCTTAACCGTCCCATACTTGACGTCCTCGGCGACGCCGATCACTTCCGCTTCGTAGCGATCGGTCAGGCGGACTCTGTTGCCGATGGGGTTCCGGCTGGAAAACAGCCGCCGCGCCAAGCTCTCGCCTAGAACCGCGACTCTCGGTGCGCGTTCGTTGTCGCGCTCGGTGAACCCGCGTCCGACAAGCAAACGGGTCCGGAGGGCCGCGAAATAGCCGGGGCCAACAAGCAATACGCAAGACCTCTCCGCCCGTTCAGCCGGCGCGTCCGGCAGCCGCACGGGGTACGAAATGGAGCCGCCGCTGAAGGCTGCAAGGTCGGCCACCGTTGCCGCCTCGATCCCGGGCACGCCACGCAGAGACCCGGCCAGTTGCAGCGCCGGGCGGATCGGTCCTATGAGCGATTCGGGATCCTCGTTAGCGAGCAGGATCACGGAGACACCCTCGGCGGAAAAGCCCAGCGGCACCGAGCGGAGGTTCTGGTAGCTCCGCAGAAAAACTGCCGCGCCGGCAACCATGACCAGCGAAAGCGCCACCTGCACGACAACCAACGCTTTGCCGGAGCCGAACCTGATCCCGGTGCGCTCCTGGGTGAGCGGAACAGGCCCGCCGCGCAGCAGTTGGGCCGCCGGGACAAGGCCGCACAGCAATCCGGTCAGGAGCGAAACGCCAAGGCTGAACGCCACGACCCGCCAGTCCGGGGAAAGATCGATGGGCCGGTCCTGCCACTCGAACGCGACCAGGAGCATCTTCTGCAACCAATAGGCGGCCGCAAATCCAGCCGCGGCGCCCATCACCGCAAGCAGGCAGCTTTCGAGCAACGATTGCCGCAGGATCCGGGCCGTGCTGGCACCGAGGGACAGGCGGATGGCGATTTCCCGGTGCCGCGCGGCGCCCCGGGCAATCAGCAGGCAGGCCACGTTGGCGCAACCCATGAGCAGCAGAACCGTGACGATAGCCGCCAGCAGGTTGAGCGAACGTCCGGCTTCCCCTGGCGCCCCCGAATATCCACTCGAACCATCCTCGCACCGGATGCGGGAGTTCAAGAACTGCTCCCGGCGGCGTTGCCCGATGGGATTGCTTGGCTCCCAATTGGCCAGGAACTGGGTCCAAAGCACTTGGAGATTGCTTTGCGCCTCGTCGAGCGTCACGCCGGATCTCAGCCTTCCGACGGGATTCACCTGAGTGGCAGAGCCATAGGTCTCCCCGAATCCGTACAGGTCCCGCAGAGTCCCCAGGGGAACGTACACATCCGGGTCTCTGCCCTTCGACAGACCATAGAACTCTCGGGGCAGCACGCCCACGACGGTGAAGGGGACGCTCCCAAGGTAGATCGTTCCACCCACAGCGTCGGTCGTCCGGTTGTAGCGGCGGGTCCAGAAGCGGTAGCTGATGACCGCCACATGCGCGGCGTGCGCGCGGCCATCGTCGGATGACGCCAAGGTGCGGCCGGCAACGGCGGCGATGCCCAGGGTGTCAAAGAAGTTCCCGGAGACCGCCAGCCCGTCGGCGGGGTCCTCAATCCTTTCCCTCCCCCGGCCTTCGGAAACGCGCACAGTCCCGGCGGCAGCCAACCCGGACAGCGTCTGGTTCCCGTCGCGCATGTAGAGATAAGCGTCGTACGTGGGAGCAGTGGCCGTAGTCGACACGAACACCAGTTGCGACGGATCGCGCAACGGCAGGGGGCGGTAGATCATCCGGTCCAGCAAGGTGAACACGGCCGTTGTTGCGCCGAAGCCGGCCGCGAAGATGAGGAGTGCGACAGCGGTGGAAGCCCGGTTCTTGCGCAGCACCCGGAACGAGTACCGCACGTCGCGCCACCAGCCACCAAGATACTCGGCCAGCGAGGCGCGATTCTGACGATGCTTGCTGATCCGGTAACACTCCTTTCGGACCGGCTGTAGGGGGCCGAATTGCCGTTCCGCTTCGCGCCGGGCTTCGTCCGGCCGCATGCCGGCAGCGATCAGCTCCTCTTTTTTCGTCTCCAGGTGGAAGGAGAGCTCGTCGCTGATGTCGGCCTCGGTATCCGGTCCAAAGAACCGGAGATATCGGCGCCAAAGTGGCTCACGGCTCATGGCGGACAGTGTGCCACATCTCCCCTAAGGTTTCAAGGGGACTTGATGCGTCAAGTGATTTTCGTTTCTGGTCGCCGGACCCGTTCGGGTATTCTTGACTCATGGAGCTAATCTTCGAGATTCGCGATGCGGAGGAAGGTGGCTTCTACGCTCGTGCACTGGGCCGCGGGATACTCACTGAAGCTGATAGCTGGGATGAACTACGTGCCAACGTGATCGAGGCAGTTTCGCTTCATTTCGAAAACGCCACGGACCGTCCGCGGCTTGTGCAGATGCACTACGTCAAGGACGAGTTGATCCCGCTGGAAGCTGCATGAAGTTACCGCGTGGGCGGTGCCGAGTCTAGAAACCGCCGCATCCCTTATTCGGAAAAGAAGATCCAGACCAAGGACGAGGCTCTGGTAATCCGGGACGCGTCACCGATCCAGGCGGAGCCCGGGGGTTGGTCGCTTCTTCGCCGTCAAGCGGGAACCACGCTGCCCGTCGTCACCGGCCTAAAGAAATACACTCTTGAGAGGCAAGAACACAGGATGAACCAGTCGACATTAGGAAGCAGAAAGACTGCTGGAACATTGCTAGTCTCCATGCTTGCGGCTTTGCAGCCAGTTGCTGGCCAGATGCCTGGGGTAACGCCACTTCCGGCCGTTGACTACGTGGTGCGCGCCTTTGAGCGGTTTCCCATCGTAGCGATTGCCGAGGCGCACGGAGCGACGGAAACGCAGGAGTTCATCGCGCGCGTCATCGAACATCCGCGCTTCGCCGGCGAAGTTCGAGATGTAGTCGTTGAGTTTGGGAATGCCAGGTACCAAGCGCTGTTGGACCAATACGTCCTCGGCGGGCGCAATGTGGCAAGAGAGGAACTCCGCCACGTTTGGGAGGATACAACCCAAATCAGCGGAGTCTGGTCTTCGCCTATCTACGAAGGCTTCTTCGCCTTCGTGAGGACCTTCAACCAGAAGGTGCCTGAATCGAAAAAGATCCGGGTACTTCTCGGTGACCCACCGATCGACTGGAAGACGGTCGTCAGCCCTGCAGACGAGGATATGAACGACTGGCGCGATGCGCATTTCGCCTCGGTGGTGCAGCGCGAAGTCATTGAGAAAAACCGCAAGGCGCTATTGTTCATTGGCGGGGCGCACCTCAGCCGCAAGGTCATGCTACCGAACAGCCTCATCCATCTACTGGATGCACGGCTGCCGGGAAAAACGCTTGTCATCCAGCCGGTGAACCTGGAGAGCATGAAACCGGAAGTGGCGGCTCGTTTGCGAGAGTTCCCCACTCCTTCTGTGCTGCAAATTCGTGGCACCTGGTTGGGAAGCGTCGACTGCCGGGACGTTGGCTTCTTCCTCTCGCGAGGCCGCCTCGAAGAGGACTCCGATGTGCTGCTCTACTTGAGCGAGAAGCCATTTAAGACAGTTACCGCGCGCCTGGATCCAGACTCCGGGTATGCCCGCGAACTGCAGCGCAGGCAGGCCCTTGCCCAAGCCACACTTCCGTTTCGCGGAGGGAAGATCCGCTTCGACGAGGGCTCTGAGCGCCCCACCGCCGCGTCGGAAGCGCCGCTACGGGAGGTGGTTGCCGAGCTCAATCGCGACCTTCGCCTGGCGGTGCTTGTGAAAGCCTATGCGGACGAGACGGAAACCGACGCGCCACGGCTTTCGAGCCGTCGAGCTGAGTATCTTCGGGAGTATTTGACTCAGCGCGGTATCGACCCGAAACGTTTGACCACTCTTGGGTGTGGGGCTTCCAGGCCAGCCTGGACCAGCGACACCGAGGAACATAGAGCCGCCAACCGGCGCGCGGAACTGGTGAGGCGCAGCAGAGTGGCAGGCTGCCAACCTCCCCATCGTTTCGACCGACTGTGATCGGGACCAGGGGCCACTTGGCATTTGGCAAAGGGTACAAGGGAACTGGTGCGGTTCCCTGAGAGGTGATGGGCGCTGCCACGAAATCGTTGTCCCCAGGATCGAGGAGAACCGAAGTGGGGCGCACTTTGGAGCCGGACCCCTGATGAAACAGCATCCGGATCGGGACTACTTCACCGAGCCGCAGTGTCATCGATCAACTGTTCGTAAACGGCATCTTCGGGACCATACGCCGCTTCAAACCTCTGCCGCCCGGCGGATCGCCATGCGGCATCCGGTTCGGACGGCTCCCACATGACGACGACTCGAAGCTGTTCCCCGGCCGGGATTTCCGCCGCGACGGCAGCCGGAAGCGCTATCTGACCTCCCGGTGTGACCGTGCTCTCGAACTCAACAGCCTTCATGGGAAGCTCCTTTATTTATCATGCCATCCTCTCCGGACGCCGATCGCCCAGCCCACGAGCAACGGCGCAGTTCACGAATCCATGAGCGCTGTTGTCGCCGAATCACCGAAGTGGACGTGTGGAGGGTCACCCGCTTGTAGTCGCCACTGGCTTTCGGCATTCGCCGGCGGCCTCCCTGAACCGCCCCCAGAATCCGCCAGCACGCTAGAATAGCGATCGAGATGGATCGTATGCCGTCACAACCCGTGGAGGATCCGCCCAACCTGATCAGGACCGACACGTTCTCACTGGATCGTCTGTTGAGCCATATCTACCCGGGGACGGAGGAGGAATCCGAAGAGTTCGTCCGCCGCATTTATGAGCAGCGTCGCACTGACCTCTCCTCCGACCGCAACGGCAAGACTGGTTGTTGACACAGACGTCGCCAGCTTCATCTTCATCCTGAATTCGCACCGCGCCACGTGGACATAGTCCGCGGCTCTGAGTTGGTTGTTTCATTCATGACTCTGGCTGAGATGCGCCAAGGCGCACTGGATGCGAACTGGGGGCCCGGTAAATGCGCGTTGCTGGAGGCCTACTTGGCCGACTTCCCGGCACTTCATTCGGACAGCCTGCTGTGCTCCACGTGGGCGGCGGTGGCAGAAGGAGTTCGCCGAACCGCTGCGCCGAGCCGGCGGCTGGAACCGCGACGCGGCCCGCGGTGTCGAACTTCGTATGCGAAAGCTCATCGCCGGGGTCTTGTGGCTGTGCTCCGGGCTTGCGGCAAAGGACGCGCAGCCGCTGTGTGCGGTGCCGGTCGAGGTGCGGGGCGGGGCGGTATTTGTGCCTGTCCAGGTGAACGGCAAATCGTTCCTGTTTCTGTTCGACAGCGCGGCCGGCTGGCACTGCCTGAACAGGAGGCTTGCCGACGATCTGCGGCTCACGCTCCGGGAACACCCGGGGGGCGCTGAGGGGGCCGGAGACGGCAGGGCGCGTTCCGCGGAAGTGCTGGGCGCGGAGTTGCGGGTGGGGGATCTCCAACTGCCATTCGCGCCGGCGGCGGCGATCGATCTCGACGGCGTGGCCGCACGCCGGGGCGAAGACCTCGACGGGCTGCTGGGGGCGCCGCTGCTGCGCCGGTACGTGGTGGAGGTCGATCTGGAGGCGGCGATTCTGAAAATCTACGATCCGGCCCTCTGGGCGTACGGGGGCGCGGGCGAGCAGTTGCCGGTTCGGGTGGATTCGATGGGGACTCCGCATCTGCGCGTCCGGTTCCGCACGCCGGGTGGCGAGGCCATGGAGGGCGAGTTCAAGATCGATTCCGCGGCCAGCTCGGCCACGCTGATGTTCGCCTGGCCCTTCACGGCGCGGCACGGTTTGCTGGACCGGCTGAGGGCGGCGGGCGTGCCGCTGCTGAGCGACGAAATGGCCGGCGTTGGCGGAACGTCCCGGATGTGGTACACGCGCTTGGCCGAGGTGCAGTTGGGGCGGACCGCGTTCGAGCGGCCGTGGGCCGGGCTGATCGAGGCCAAGGGAGGAACGCTCGCCGCAACGGAGATTGCCGGGATCATCGGCGGCGGGCTCATGCACCGTTACAAAGTAATCTACGACTGCCCGCGCGGCCGCATTTTCCTGGAGCGGGGTAAGCGCATGGGGGATCCGTTCGAGATCGATATGTCAGGGCTGCGCTGGACGTCACCGCGCGAGAACCGGCGTGAGTTCCGTGTGAGGGCTGTGATCGCCGACTCGGCGGCGGCGCGTGCGGGGCTTCAGGCGGGCGATGTGCTGCTGACGCTTGACGGGCTGCCGGCGGCGGAGATCGATCGCACCGCTCTGGGGAAGCGGCTGATGTCGCCGGGCAAGGTACGGTTGACGGTGAAGCGAGAGGGACGGGAGTTGGAGTTCGAATTGGCGCTCGCGCGCTTGCTCTAACGCGCCGTCAGAGTCGAGTCGAAACCTTCCGAAGTGCAATATCGCATGTGATATGATGCTCCTTGCGGCTTGTGTTGGACACAGACGTCCTGGTGGCGGCGCTTCGCAGTGACCGAGGAGCGTCTCGGCAACTTCTTCTGTGCGCTCTGGACCAAAGGGTTGAGCTTCTCGTCTCGGTGCCGTTGATGGTGGAGTATGAAGCCGTCCTGACGCGGCGCGAACATCTGGACGCCAGTGGGTTGAACGCACGTGAGATGAATGACATCCTCGACGCGCTGGCGAAAGTGGCGGTGCGCGTACCCCTGCGGTTCCTTTGGCGTCCGCGACTGAAAGACCCGGCGGACGAGATGGTATTGGAGACAGCCGTTAACGGAAGGGCACACTGGTTAGTGACGTTCAACCTGCGGCACCTGGCCGCTGCTGCTGGAGAGTTTGGGATAAGAGCGGCGAAGCCTGGAGAATTGTGGACGGAGGTTCAAAAGCGGGATGAGAAAAAGTAATGTGGCATTGCGTCTGCAGGAGTCCTTACTCGCCGAAGCGCGAAGCGTCGCGGAGGCCGAGGGCGTCGCTTTGAATCAGTTCATCAACGTAGCTGTGGCGGAAAAACTCTCCGCGTTGCGAACGGAAGATTATTTTCGCGAGCGCGCCGGGCGGGGTAACGTGGCGAAGGTGAAACGACTACTCAATCGCGCAGGTAAGGGAAAGCCGCCCGTTCCAGGAGATGAACTCGGTTGAATCGGGAACGGGTTCCGACGATGGCCTTCCTTCAATCCCGGCAGGCGAGCTGCTAGGCTGCGGCGATTTCCACTGTGCCCGCCCAACTCGACGGTGCAGGCACGGCAAAGCCCTCAGCCTTTAGTCCTTCGATGTGAAATTCGACGGCGTCGCGGATCAGAGACTCCACTTCCTCGCGGGAATCGCCTGCGGCGATTACGCCGGGCAGATCGGGGACGTAGGCGCCCCAAGTGGAATCGCCCCGTTCGTAGATCACGGTATACGTCATTGCTCTAGTCTCCTTCCAGATCCGCTGCCTTCAGAATAGCCCGTAGCGTACCAATCGGCACGTCTTTGCCGAGATGTCCCGCCACCGTGACAACCGAAGGCTTGTTTGGATGCTTGAACTGACGGTGGCTGCCCCTGGTCGAGCGCAGCACCCACCCGGCGGACTCCAACTTGCGAATGAGGTCCCGAACTCTCACGCCCTGATCGTAACGCAGGTAGACAGAGAATCCGCCTCCACCTGCTTTTATGATGCGGGAGCCATGCCGTCGACCCCGCGCAAGGGCCGGCGGGATGCGCAGCACCGCGGAGGTGAGCGGAGCCTGCGGGGTGAGAGCGCGGCATCGCACAGACGAGTGATAAGATCGCGTGGCAATGCGGATCACTCACTTCTTACTGACGATGGGCGCGATTGCCGGTCTGGCGGCGCAGGATTCGATGACGGATGCCGGCGCGGGATGGGCGCCGGAGTTCAAGATGGCGGGGCGCCAGATCATCGCGCTCGCGGAGGCGATTCCGGCGGAGAAGTTCGAGTGGCGTCCAGGCCCCGGCGTGCGCAGCGTGCGCGAGGTGCTGATCCATACGGCCTCGGGGAATTACTTTTTCCTCAGGTCGATGGGCGTGAAGGCCGGCGAGGATCTACCGAAGGATCCGGGAAAGAATGTCATCGCGAAGGTGGACGTGGTGCGATGGCTCAGGGCGTCGTTCGAAGCGGTGCAGGAGAGCTATCCGAAAATCGACCAGCAGAAGGCGGTGAAGTTTCTGGGACACGACGCGACGTGCGAAGGGGTGCTGGTGCGGGCCCTGGCGCATGCGAACGAGCACTTGGGGCAGATGATCGCGTATGCACGGATGAATGGGGTCGTGCCGCCGTGGTCGAAGTGAGGTGGTGATCCAGCCCCAGGACGAGGTTCTGGTAATCCGGGACGCGCCACCGATCCGGGCGGAGCCGGGCGTTTGTCGCCCCTTCGCCGTTGATCGTGATCTAAACTGAAGTTGTGCCAGAAATGGACATCCAGATCGTGTCAAACGAGGCAGGGGAGCCTACTGCCGTAATCGTACCGATCGCGTTATGGAAGGAGATTGCCTCGGAGCGCGAAACGGCGTACCTCGTCAAATCGGAGGCGATGAAGCGGCGATTGGAGGCCGCGCTTGAACGGCGGAGCGGCATAGCGCTTGATGACGCAGTCGCGAAACTTGGTTTGTGAGAAGCATCGAGTTCGACGCGTCGGCGTTCGAGGATCTGGCGTGGTGGGCTGAACAGGATCGGTCGCAAGCCCTCAGAATTGTCCGGCTCATCCGCGACGTGCAGCGCGAGCCGTTTTCTGGAGTTGGCAAACCGGAACCGCTCAAGCATGAGTTGGCTGGCTGCTGGTCAAGGCGAATCGATCAGGAGCATAGACTCGTGTACCAGGTTCTCCCGAACACGGTCCGGATTCTTGCGTGCCGGTACCACTACTAGACGCGATCATCTGTCGTTGGCTAGTTTCTGCGGCTAACCAAGGACTTCGGTCCGATCGAAGTGGGCAAGGTGGCGGGGGCGACGGGATGAACGAGATCTCCAACCGGTTGAGCGAAGTGAGACGGGCGCGGGGGGAGAGCGCGGCGGATCTGGCGCACCGGGTGGGAGTGAGCCGGCAGGCGATTCACGCGATGGAGGCGGGCGGGTACTCGCCGAATACGGCGGTGGCGTTGAAGCTGGCTCGGGAGTTGGAAGTCCCGGTGGAGGAGCTGTTCTGGCTGGACGAGTCGGAGGGTGCAACGCTGGAACCAGGCTGGCGAGGGGGTGAGTGTATGCGGACAGTCTTGCTGCCTTTTGCGGTCCTCGGGCTGGCTTTCGCGGGCGACGAACAGCGCCTGGATCTGTGCCGATTAATGCGTGAGCCCGCTAAGTTAGCTGGCAAGGTGGTGGAGGTGAAGGGATACTTGAAGCCACTCATGCACGGCACCTACCTCAAGCAGGAAGGTTGCGAACTGTTGTCCTGCCTCAATGGTGGGTTTATGCTGAAGATATGAGCCGCCAAACGAGCCAGTTGTTTGAGGCATTCGAAGCGTTGCCGGCTGAGGAGCAGCGGGCCTTCACAGCCGAGTTCTTCCGCCGGGCGATCCCATTCGATTCTGGCCCACTCGACGACGAAGAGACGGCTCGTGCCGCCGACGAAATCTTCAGCATGCTGGATGCGGAAGAGGCGGACGAACATGACGCCCCTTCGCGGTGAGGTATGGCTGTGGGACCTCGGCGTGGTCGAGAAGGTCAGGCCCGCTCTCGTCGTGAGTTCCAGTTATGGGGACCTTGATCGGGCGCTGGTCACAGTCGTTCCGCATACCACCAGTTTGCGTGGATCGGAGTTCGAGATCGCAGTTCCGGTCGCGTTCCTGAAACCCGGCGCCTTCTTGGTGCAAAACGTCGCAACCTATCCTGTGGTTCGTGCAATCCGCAAGCTCGGCGTATTGAAGAAGGAGCAGTTTGATCGAGGTTCTGGTAATCCGGGACGCGCCACCGATCCGGGCGGAGCCGGGCGTTCGTCGCCCCTTCGCCGTTACTCGTGATCTAAACTGAAGTTGTGCCAGAAACGGACATCCAGATCGTGTCAAACGAGGCAGGGGAGCTTGTGGCGTTCGGATTGGCCATTCGATCTAAAAGCCGAAGAGTGGCCTTAACCGCTCCCTTACCTCGGTGACAACTCCGAGGGACGCCTTGGACTCGAAAGCGACTTTGCGGGCCTGCCAGTCGAGGTTCTTGACGTGGTCCGCGAGAACCACTCCGCTGATGGTTCCACCTGGTGGGATCACGACCTCAAACGGGTAGCCCTTGACTTGGCTTGTGATCGGACAGGCTAACGCCAGCCGGGCTTTGACGTTGTACGACCGCGGGGATAGGATGAGGGCCGGGCGTCGGCCGCCTTGCTCACGACCGGCTTGCGGATCGAAGGTCAACCACACGAAGTCGCCCGTGTCGGGAACATATGGGCGATCTACCACGGTTCGCGTCCGGAGGGCTTGCCCCAATCCGTTTCATCGTGCCGGTTGCGCGGAGTGATCTTCCCCACCAGATCGTCGAGCGAGTAGGTGGGACGTGCCGCGCGAACGATGATCGCGCCATCCTTGACCGACACCTCCACGGTGTCGCCTTCGCCGATCCGGGCTTCTGAAGCCACAGCCTTGGGGAGGCGCAGCCCTAGGCTATTTCCCCACCGTGCAATCTGGGTTGACGTTTGCATGTATCTACAATGAGTATACCACCGCTTGTGGCGGAAGATCATTCGCAGTCACTCTCGTGAAGCCCCCGTTCCGGAGATCGTTGTTCCGAAGGGTTGCGGATAAAGAACGAGTAGTCGTTAGCGTTTAGCGAAGGGGCACGGGCGAAGGGCGACGGCGGCAGGGCTGTGGCGTCAGGCTGCCCGGCGGGGCCGGGAGTATTCGACAATGAACGGGAAGCGGGGCGGGGCCTCCGGGATCCGCGGCTTCGCGGGGGCGACGGGATGAACGAGATCTCCAACCGGTTGAGCGAAGTGAGACGGGCGCGGGGGGAGAGCGCGGCGGATCTGGCGCACCGGGTGGGAGTGAGCCGGCAGGCGATTCACGCGATGGAGGCGGGCGGGTACTCGCCGAATACGGCGGTGGCGTTGAAGCTGGCTCGGGAGTTGGAAGTCCCGGTGGAGGAGCTGTTCTGGCTGGACGAGTCGCAGCGCTGGCCGGGTCCGGCGGGGGCGGTGCCGGCGAGTGTGTTGAGCGCGACGCCGGTGGAAGACGGTCAGGCGCTGCGGCTGTGCCGGGTGGGCGGGCGGATGGTGGGGGTCCCGGCGAAAGCGGTGCCGTACTTTCTGCCGGAAGCGGACGGCATGGTGGTGAAAGGGGGCCGCGCGGCGCCGTTGTTCACGAGCGAAGAAGACGACGGGCGGCGGCTGGTGGTGGCGGGATGCGATCCGGCGATCGGGCTACTGGGGCGGACGGTGGAGCGGGAGAGCGGCGTGGATTTCGTACCCGCGCCGGCATCGAGCCGGCTGGCGCTGCGATGGCTGATGGAGGGCAAGGTTCAGGTGGCGGGGTCGCACTTGAAGGACCCGGAGAGCGGGGAGTTCAACGTCCCGATCCTGCGCCGCGAGTATCCGGGCGAGGACCTGGTGGTGGTGACTTTCGCGCGGTGGGACGAAGGGATCGTGACGGCGCGGGGGAATCCGAAGGAGATCCGGGAGATCGGCGATCTGGCGCGGGGCGACGTGCGGCTGATGAATCGCGAGACGGGGTCCGGGAGCCGCGCGCTGCTGGACCGGGAACTGGCGGCGGCGGGCGTATCGAAGACGCGCGTGGCGGGATACGAGCGCGTGGCGTACGGACACCTGGCGGCGGCGTATGCGGTGGTGAGCGGAGAAGCGGACGCGTGTATCGCGGCGCGATCGGCGGCGCAGGCGTTCGGGCTGGCGTTCCAGTCGCTGGAGGCGGAGCGCTACGATTTCGTGCTGACACGCCCGGCGCTGGAGCTGCAGGCGGTGCAGGCGCTGCTGGACGTTTTGCAGAAAACGAGCCTGCGGCGCAAGCTGGAGCGGCTGGCGGGGTATGACACGACGCAGACGGGAGCGACGGTGGCGTGAGGAGGAGGCGGCGGCAGGGGCTTCAGGCCCCGCGGTAGATGCAGCCCGAGGTGCAGGTTTCGTGCACCACCACCTTCGACAGCAGGGGCAAGGCGGGGCGGAGCTTCACCCAGATCCAGCGGGCGAGGTTTTCCGAGGTCGGGTTGTGCAAGCCGTCCACATCGTTCAAGCAATGATGATCCAGCAGGTCGTAGAGGGGCTGGAACGCCTTCTTGAGATCGGCGAAGTCCATGACCCAGCCGCTTTCCTCGCCCACGTCACCGCTGACGTGGATCTCAATGCGGAACGAGTGGCCGTGAAGCCGCCGGCACTTGTGGCCCTCGGGGACGTTGGGGAGCCAGTGCGCGGCTTCGATGGTGAAGGCCTTGAAGATCTCCATGGGTTACGAGAAGGGGCGTGCCGGGCGGCCCACCCCTGTCTGGCGTTTACTTCTTCGCGGCCAGGTAGCGCTTGTCGACGGCGGCCCAGTTGATCACGTTGAACCAGGCGGTGATGTAGTCCGGCCGGCGATTCTGGTACTTCAAGTAGTAGGCGTGCTCCCACACGTCGAGGCCGAGGATGGGCGTGTCTCCGGTCATGACCGGCGAATCCTGGTTGGCGGTGGAGTAGATTTCGAGGGCACCGTTCTTGAGGACCAGCCAGGCCCAGCCGGAACCGAAGCGGGTGACGGCGGCGTTGGTGAGCTTCTCCTTGAAGCCGTCATAGCCGCCGAAGGTGTTGTTGATGGCATCGCCGATGGCGCCGGCGGGGGCGCCGCCGCCGTGGCCCATGATTTCCCAAAACAGGCTGTGGTTGTGATGGCCGCCGCCGTTGTTGCGGACGGCGGTTTTGATGCTTTCCGGCACCTTGGCGAGGTTGCCGGCCAACAGGTCTTCGAGCGGCGCGGCGGCCAGTTCGGGCGCGGATTCGAGCGCCTTATTGAGATTCGTCACGTAGGCGTTGTGATGCTTGCCGTGATGAATCTCCATGGTTGTCTTGTCGATGTAGGGCTCCAGCGCATCGTGCTGATACGGCAGAGCGGGCAGAGTGAATGGCATGGGTCCTCAGTAGCCTCCTCAGTAGAGTTGTCTTGTCCCAGAGATCAAACGGTGAAACCGCCGGCGCGTTCAAAGGCGGCGGCCAGGCGGAACATTCCGGCCTCGTCGAAATGCCGCGCGAAGATCTGCATGCCGACCGGGAGTCCGGCGGCCGTCTTTCCACAGGGTACGCTCATGCAGGGCACTCCGGCAAGGGACCCGGTGACGGTGTAGATGTCGGACAGATACATCTGGAGCGGGTCGTCGAGCTTCTCGCCGAGCTTGAACGCGGGGAACGGCGAAACGGGGGTGACGATGGCGTCCACCTGTTCGAAGGCCTGCGAGAAGTCGCGGCTCAGGAGCGTGCGAACGCGCTGGGCCTTCAGATAGTAGGCGTCGTAGTAACCGGAACTGAGCACGTAGGCGCCGAGCATGATGCGCCGTTTGCACTCCGTGCCGAAGCCTTCGCTGCGGGTGTTGCGGTACATGGCGGCGAGCGTTTCGGAGTGTTGGGAGCGGAACGTGTAGCGCACGCCGTCGAAGCGCGCGAGGTTGGAGCTGGCCTCGGCGGTGGCAACGATGTAGTAGCAGGGGATGGCGTAGGGGGTGTGGGGGAGCGAGATCTCGCGGACGTCGCAGCCCTGTTTTTTCAGGAGCTCGACGCCGGCGGCGATGCGGTCCCCGGTTTCGGAGGCGAGGCCGGCGAAGTACTCCTTCGGCAGCCCGATCCGGACGCCGCGCACGTCGCGCTGCATTTCGGCCCGATAATCGGCGACGGGGGCGAAGGCGCTGGTGGCATCCTGGGGATCGCGGCCGGCGATGGCGTGCAACAAGGCGGCGGCATCGTGCACGGTGCGGCCGAAGGGGCCGATGTGGTCGAGGGAGCTGGCGAAGGCGATGAGGCCGTAGCGCGAGACGCGGCCATAGGTGGGAGTGACGCCCACCACGCCGCAGAAGGAAGCGGGCTGGCGGACCGATCCGCCGGTGTCGCTGCCGAGCGAGACCACGGCCGTGCCCTGCGCCACCACGGCGGCGGAACCGCCGCTCGATCCGCCGGGCACACGATCGGGCGCCACCGGATTGCGCACGGGACCGTAGGCGGAGTTCTCATTGGAGGAACCCATGGCGAACTCGTCGCAGTTGGTTTTGCCTAGGATCACGCCGCCGGCCGCCTCCAGGCGCGCCACGGCGGTGGCGTCGTAGGGAGGGACGAAGCGTTCGAGGAGCCGGGAACCGGCGGTGGTCGGGACGCCTTTGGTGACAATCACGTCCTTGACGGCGACGGGCACGCCGGCGAGGATGCCCGGGTTCTCACCGCGCGCGAGCATCTGATCGACGCGGCGCGCGGCGTCGAGGGCCCGCTCTTCGCAGAGGTGAAGGTAGGCGCCGGTGCTGGGGTTCTCCGAGCGGGCAAAGCGAAGGGCTTCCTGGGCCAATTCGAGGGCGGAGAAGCGGCGGGCGGCCAGTCCGTCTTGAATCTGGGGGATGGTGAGGGCGGCGACGGCCGTCACTTCTCCACCACCTTGGGCACCTTGAAAAACCCGCCCGCGGCGAGGGGCGCGTTGGCGGTTGCGGCCGGTCCGCCGAGGCCGGGCCGCTCGACGTCGGGCCGCAGGGTGGCCGACTCTTCGGCCTGATAGAGGACTTGCGCCATGGGCTCCACGCCGTTCAAATCCAGTTCATTCAACTTGTCGATGTAGCTGAGGATGCCGTCGAGGTCGGCGCGCAGGCGCGTGACTTCCTCGCCGGACAGATTCAGATTGGCGAGCCCGGCGATGTACCGGACTTCGTTCTCAGTGATCTTCACGCTGTCGCTTTCTTCCGTGCGTTCTTATAGGCCAGCCGCAGGCTGGGACTGGCAATGCGATCGGCCTCGTCGGCGGAGTCGAGCAAGGGCAAGGGCCGCCCAGAAGGCGCGCCGCGCCTGGGCAGCGACGGGGAGACGCGGAACTCGAGTTCCGCGGCCAGTTCCGCGCCGGCCACTTCCGCCAGCCGTTTGAGAATGTGGGTTCGCAGGGTGAACAACTGCCGCTGCCAGACCACGTCATCCACATCCACCACCAGACGCGTGCGCACCATCCGCGAGACGCGGCTGTGGGCGGCGATCCGGGGACCCACCGCACCGGCCCACGCCGCGCGCAAGATGTCTTCGGGCGTGATGCAATCGTCAAACAGTTTGCCTTTGACGATCAGCCGGCCGGCGCGTTCCATAGTGCGGGAAGGGATCGCCTCCGATTCTAGCAAATCAACCGCCGAGCACCTGGAAATAGCGGGCCACGGCCTGGATGCCCTGATAGAAGTTGGGCAGGTGGAACTTCTCATTGGGAGCATGGAGGTTGTCGTCGGGGAGGCCAAAGCCCATGAGCACGCTGGGGATGCCGAGGTGCTTGTCGAAGAGGCCGACGATGGGAATCGAGCCACCGGAGCGGATGAACACCGTCTCGCGCCCGAAGCATTCGGTGAGAGCCTTTGCGGCGGCCTGAATGAACGGGTTATCGGGATCCACGAGCGACGGGGCGGCGGCATGGAAGGCGCGGTACTCCGCGGTAACGCCTTTGGGGCAGGCCTTCGCCACGGCTCGCTGGAGCTGGGCGGTGGCCTCATCGGGGCGCTGATCGGCCACCAGGCGCATGCTCAGCTTGGCCAGGGCGCGGGCGGGAATCACGGTCTTGGCGCCGTCTCCGGTGAAGCCGCCGCGAATGCCGTGGACTTCGAGGGTGGGCCGCGCCCAGAGCCGTTCGAGGACTGGGATGCCGGGCTCCCCGGTGAGCGCGAGGGAGCCGACTTCGTTTGTGCGCAGGGCCTCTTCGTCGAACGGAAGGCGGGCCCACGCCTCGCGTTCCTTGGGCGCGGGGGGCACGACGCGATCGTAGAATCCGTCGACGAGAATGCGGCCGTCCCGGTCCTTCAGCGCGGTGAGGATCTCGGCGACGGCCTGGATGGGGTTCGGCGCCGCTCCGCCGTACACGCCCGAGTGGAGGTCCGTCTTTGCCCCCTGTACGATGAGCTCGCCGTAGACGATGCCGCGCAGGCCGACGCAGAGGGTGGGCAGGCCGGGGGCGAACATTTCGGTGTCGCAGATCACGGCGGCGTCAGCCTGCAATCGGGGATCGCCGGAGGCGACGAAGCGGGAGATGTGCTCGCCGCCCACTTCCTCCTCGCCTTCGACGAGGAACTTCACGTTGACGGGCAGGCGGCCGGCGGTCTTGAGGAAGCACTCGACGGCCTTGATGAGAATGTAGGTCTGGCCTTTGTCGTCGCAGGCGCCGCGGGCGTAGATGTTGTTGTCGCGGATGGTGGGTTCGAAGGGTGGAGAGAGCCATTCCTCGAGCGGCTCGGCCGGCTGCACGTCGTAGTGGCCGTAGAGCAGGAGGGTGGGCTTGCCGGGCGCGCCGAGCCACTCGGCGTAGACCAGGGGATTGCCTTCGCCTTCGATCAGTCCGGCGTTGGCCATTCCGGCGGAGGCGAGTTCGTCGCGCACGAACTGAGCGGCGCGCCGGATGTCGGGCTTGTGGTCCGGGAGAGTGGAGACGCTGGGAATGCGCAGGAAGCGTTGGAGTCCTTCGAGGAAGGCGTCCCGATTTTGTTCGTAGTAGGAGTTCATGGTGCGGCTCCCCCTCATTCTATGGGAGCGGCGCGCGGGCGGCGGAGCGCGCTAGAGGCAGGTGGCGCGCAGGCCAATCTTCTTGCGGAGGCAGTTCAGCCGCTTCTCCGGGGGGAGGGCGAGGCGGCGGCGGATGAGATCGCGAAGAGCGCGGTCACTTTCCTTGCGGAGGGCGAGTCCGGCGGCTTTCTTGCTGGCGATGATGTCGTCGAGAGAGGCCACGAGCAGGGGATGGCCTCCGATCTCCATGCGCGTGGCCCTGCTCCGCAGGCTCTCAAACGAAGCAATGCCGTCGATGTGGCCCATGAAGTCGACCTGCAGGTGATCGTCGCGCTGTAATTGGTAGAGGCTGGAGAGGGGGTAGTAGGGCCGCAGGATGCGCGCGTCCAAGGATTGCGCCACGGCCTTCAGCTTCTTGAGATTGGTGGGCGTTTTGCGGAAGCAGAAGTCGACGTCGACGGTGCTCACCGGGGCGCCGTGAAGGGCGGCGGCGATGTTGCCGATCAGCACGGCCTCCAGGCGGTGGGTGTTGAGCGCTTTGGCGATGAGGGCGAGGACCGGCTGTGCGTCCATGATCCCTTGATCTTAACCGGGGCTTGCGGGGGGCTCAGCGCTCGCCGGGCTCGCGGACGAAGCGATAGCCGACGCCGCGCACGGTCAAGAGGTGTTTTGGGCGGGAGGGCTCTTTTTCGATGTAGCGGCGGAGGCGCACGATGAAGTTGTCGATCGCGCGGGTATCGGTATCTTCCTGGAGTCCCCAGACGTTCTCGAGCATGGCTTTGCGGGAAACGGGTTGTCCTTCGTGGCGGATGAGGTAGCGGAGCAGGTTGGCTTCCATCAAGGTCAGGGGATGAACCGTGCCGCCGGCGCGCAGTTCGAGCAGTTGGAAGTTCACGACGGTTTGGTCAAAGGAGTACTCGTCGCCATCGGCGGGCGGGCTCACGGGGGCCGCGGCGGCGCGGGCGTGGACCCATTCCCAACGGCGGAGGAGGCTGCCGATGCGGGCGATGAGGATGGAGAGATCGAAGGGCTTGGTCAGGTAATCGTCGGCGCCGGCGGCGAACCCCCGCAGCACATCTTCGGGATGGTTGCGGGCGGTGAGCATGAGGGTGGGGGCGAGCTGGCCGGCGGCGCGCATCTCTTCCATGACCTGGAAGCCGCTCTTGCCGGGGAGCATGACGTCGAGGACGACGACATCGAAGGCGGAGGGCTGGGCGAGGAGGAGACGGAGGGCGGCTTCGCCGGTATCGACGGTCCGGACCTGGTAGCCTTCGGCTTCCAGGTTGAACTGCAAGCCGTGGGCGAGGTGTTGTTCGTCTTCGACCACGAGCACGCGATTCACGAGGGTTGGGGCTCCTTGAGGGCGGGGAACTGGACGACGAAGGTGCTTCCCTGGCCTGGTCCGTCGCTCTCGGCCCAGGCGCGGCCGCGGTGGCGCTTGGCGACGGAGCGCACGATATAGAGGCCGAGGCCGGTGCCCTTGACGCGGGTGCTGCCGGCGCCGGGGACGCGGTAGAAGCGTTTGAAGATCTGCTTGAGCTCGGACTTGGGGATTCCGGGCCCGTGATCGCGGACGCGGAGGGAGACCCAGCGGCCGTCGTCGCGGCCGGTTGCGATCTCGACGCGGACGGCGTCGCGGGGCGAGAATTTCACGGCGTTGTCGATGAGGTTCGCGACGGCGGCACGGACTTCTTCGGGATCGCCGGCGATGCGGCCGCCGTCGAGGTTGCGGTAGACGATGGCTTCGGGGGGGAGGTTGTGGAGGGTTCGGGCGCGGCCCACGCACTCTTCGATGACGGGAGCGAGTTCGATGGGAGTGAGGTGGAGGAGGCGGGAGGCCGATCCTCCCATGCGGCCGGTGCGGAGGACCTGCTCGATGGTGTTCATGAGCCGGTCGACGTCCTCGAGCATGATGCCGTAGAACTCTTTGCGGCGGGCCTCGTCGACCTGACGCCGCTGGAGGGTTTCGAGGTGGAGGCGGATGGACGCCACGGGGGTCTTGAGCTCGTGGGTCACGGCGTTGATGAAGGAGTCGTGCTGTTCGTTCCGTCTGATTTCGCGCACCAGGAAGATGGTATTGACGACGACTCCGGCGATGGTGAGAGCGAGCAGGAGGACGCCGAGGACCAGGAGGACGCCCGTACGCCAGTTGAGGAGGACCCAACCGATGTAGAGGAGCAGGATGACGGCAATGAGGGCCGCGCCGAGGGCGATGAAGACGGCGATGGAACGGCGTCCGCCGGCGACCACCATGTCTTCAGCTTATCGGAACGGAGCGGCCCGCTGGGAAAAACGAAACCTAGGCGGCTTCCTTCTGGGCGAGCGCCTGGTCGACGTTGGCGACCTTGATGGCCTTGGCGATCCCGAGCCAACGCAGGACGGTGATCTGCAACCACGACCAGTCGAACTCATACCAGGCGAGGCCATGGCGGGCCGACGTGGGATGGGCGTGGTGGTTGTTGTGCCAGCCTTCGCCGAAGGTGAGGAGGGCGACCCACCAGTTGTTGCGGCTGTCGTCGCGGGTGGCGAAGCGCCGGGAGCCCCACATGTGGGTAACGGAGTTGACGGCCCAGGTGGCGTGCAGGCCGAAGACCACGCGCAGGGCGATGCCCCACAGCATCAGGGGCAGGCCGCCGATGGCGAGGAGGGCGAGGCCGAGGACGACCATGGGGATCCAGTGCCAGTTATTGAGCCACACGTAGAAGCGATCTTTGGCGAGGTCGGGCGCGTACTTGGACATCATCTTCGTGTTGTTGTGATTGGCTTCGCCGAAGAGGATCCAGCCGACGTGGGCCCAGAAGACGCCGTCGCGGGGGGAGTGGGGGTCGCCGGGCTGATCGGAGCGCTGGTGGTGAATGCGGTGGGTGGCCACCCAGAAGATGGGGCCGCCCTCGAGAGTGAGCGCGCCGCAGACCGCGAAGAAGTACTCGAGGGGGCGCGGGACCTTGTAGGAGCGGTGGGTGTGGAGGCGGTGATAGCCCATGCTGATACCGAGGCCGGTGCACATCCAGTGGAGGCCCAGAGCCACGAAAAAGGCGTTCCAGCTAAACATGAAGAGGGCGGCGACGGCCCCAATATGGAAGAGCACCAGCACGATGGCGGTGATCCAGTTCATGCGCTGCCGGTTGGGCAGAGCGACGGTTTCAGTTGACACTCGGGCTCCCAGGGATCAGGCATCCCACACCAATAAGAGTACCGGGAGGTGGAATTCCGTTGTGTAAGAGTTGTGTAATTCCTAGGCCGCGCGCGGCGGGGACGGAGACGTGCGCCGGGACGGCGGTGGTAGTAGGGTTTAGAGAGGGAGGACAGCCGTGACGACTGCCGCGCATTCGATTCCCCATTCGATTCCCGACGAGGCGAGGCCGCTGACGGTGCTCAGCGAAGAAGAGCTGATGTTCCGCGACACCGTGAGGCGCTTTGCGAAGGAGCAGGTGGCGCCCTGGGTGCGGGAGATGGACGAGCAGGGGATGTTCCGCAAGGAGCTGCTGGAGAAATTCTTCGCGCTGGGCCTGATGGCCATCGACATACCCGAGCAGTATGGCGGGCAGGGGGGCAGGTTCTTCCAATCGGTGTTGGCCGTGGAAGAGATGGCGGCGGTGGATCCGTCGGCGGCGGTGATCATCGACGTGCAGAACACGCTGGTGAGCAACGCGGTGCAGAGATGGGCGAGCGAGGAGCAGAAGGGGCGGTACCTGCCGAAGCTGGCCGCGGACACGGTGGGGGCGTATGCGCTGTCGGAAGCGGGTTCGGGGTCGGATGCGTTCGCGCTGGCGACGCGGGCGGTGGAAGACGGCGAGGCCTACGTATTGACCGGGCGCAAGCTGTGGATCACGAACGCGGCGGAGGCGGGTTTGTATCTGGTGTTCGCCAACGTGAACCCGGAGGCGGGCTATCGCGGGATCACCTGCTTCCTGGTGGAGCGCGGGATGGCGGGGTTTGCGGTGGGCAAGAAGGAAGACAAGCTCGGGATTCGCGCCTCCTCCACGTGCGAATTGATCTTCGACGGGTGCCGGGTTCCGAAGGCGAACGTGATGGGGGAAGTGGGCAAGGGCTACAAAGTGGCGATCGAGACGCTGAATGAGGGGCGGATCGCGATCGGGGCGCAAATGGTGGGCCTGGCGCAGGGGGCGCTGGGGCATGCGGCGGCGTACGCCAAGGAGCGCCGGCAGTTCGGCAAGCCGATCGCGGAGTTCCAGGGGGTGCAGTTCGAGCTGGCGAAGATGGCGGTGGATGTGCATGCGGCGCGGCTGATGGTGTACAACGCGGCGCGGCTGCGCGACGCCGGGATGCCGTTCACGACGGAAGCGGCGATGGCGAAGTACCAGGCCTCGCAGATTGCGGAATCGACGGCGTCGCGGGCGGTGGAAGTGCTGGGCGGCGTGGGCTTCACGAAGGACTACCCGGTGGAGAAGCTCTACCGCGACGCCAAGATCGGGCGCATCTACGAGGGGACGAGCAATCTGCAACTGATCACCATCGCCAAGGCGGTGATGGAGAAACCGTATATTTGAGGGAGACGTCAGAGAGGGAAGGGGGGATGGTTGTGACGAGATTAACCGTTTCACTGGTGGCGCTGTGTGTGGCGGCGACGGGGCCGCTGCTGGGCAGCCGCGATAACCCGACTCCCGAGGAAGTGCAGAAGATCATCGAGCGCTTCGCGGCGAAGGAGGCCGAGTTCGCGCAGGCGCGGCAGAACTACATCTACCGGCAATCGCTCCGGTTTCACGAGATGGAGCCGGGCGGGGCGGTGGTGGGCAAGTGGGAGGAAGTGTGGGACGTGCTGTTCACGGCCGAGGGGAAGCGGACCGAGCGCGTGATCCGCGCTCCGGTTCAAAGCCTGAAGCAGATTCTGCTGGAGCCGGAAGACCTGCAGGACCTGCGCAGCGTGCAGCCGTTCGTGCTGACCACCAAAGACCTGCCGAAATACAACGTGCACTACCTGGGCAAAGAGACGCTGGACGAGATTCCGTGCTTCGTGTTCGTGGTGAAACCCAAGACCCTGGAGAAAGGCGAGCGCTATTTCTCGGGCATTGTGTGGGTGGACGACCGCGACCTGCAGATCGTGAAGAGCTATGGGCGCGGCGTGGGCATCAAGCGGAGTAAGGGCAGCCAGTATCCGAAGTTCGAAACCTACCGGCAGCAGGTGGACGGGAAGTACTGGTTTCCGACCTACACGGTCTCCAACAGCACGCTGATGTTTGAAAATCCGGTGCCCATCCGGATGGTCGTCCGGTACGACGACTACAAGCAGTTCAAGGCCGAATCGACGATCACGTTCACGGATTCGAACATCGTGTTCGAGGACGATGTGAAGAAGCCGGACGAGAAGAAGCCGGAACAGAAGAAGCAGTAGCGCTTCTTACTTCGCGGCGCGGTAGTTCCAGAGCAGTTCGATCTCGACTCCGCCCATTGAGCGGGTGTCGTGATAGGCGAAGCGGCCGGAGCCGGGCTTGCCTTTTTCGCCCCATCCACCGGCCATGCTGGGCGGATGTCCGAAGCCTTTCCACTCGGCGATGGCGGCGTCCATATCGGACACGGGCAGCCCGAGGTGATGGAAGCCCTCGCCGTACTTGGCGAGATGGTCATGGTAGGTGGAGGGGCCGGTGTGGGGTTCGATCCACTCGTAGACCACTTTGCCATGGCGCTGCCAGCCGAGCCGGGCCTTCCATTCCTGGGGCTTGTCTTTGTAGGCCATGTCGGTGAGCTTGGGTTCGGTGTAGGACATCGCCGGGAAGCCCAGTTTCTGCCAGAAGGCGGACACGGGCTCGAGCTTTTGTGCGATGAACGCAAACTGGTTCACCGGGCGGCCCATCCCGGATGGCTCGTCGAGGCCGGAGGGCATGGCGATCAGGCCCAGGGAATACTTGCCTGGGCGCTCGGTGTCCATGTAGACGATGTGAATGGCGCCGGAGTCTGTCTGGAGCCGCGCGCGGTCGAGGACGTCGACTCCCGCCAGCTTGAGGCGCGCGATCTCGGCTTCGAGGGCCGCCGAATCGGGAACCCGGTGGACGAGGCTGAAGACTCCTTCGCCGTGCCGCGCGAGGAAGTCGGCGAAGGCGCCTTCCTTGCCGATCGGTTGCACCCAGTCCACCATGAGGGCGCCGAAGACGCCGGTGGCGACGTAGATGTCGCTGCTGAGGGGCTTGCCTTTGTAAGTCCGCCCTTCCAAGCGCAGCACTTCGCCGTTGCGGACCACGGGCACGCCGGCGCGCCGCCAGCCGGCGGCCACGGCGTCGGCGTCCTTGACCACCCACGTTAAACGCGAAACCGACTGATAGAAATCCGGCAGCGTCTGGCCGGAGAGCGCGGCGGCGAATAAGGCGGCCGCGAGAAAAATACGAAGCATGACGAGCCTCCTGCGATGGGTATTCTATCGCGGGCGGCGAGGCGCGGATTGCACCTGGCCCTTGACTTTCACCGTTTGTTCGCCAACAATCGAACAAAGGCTAATTTTGTGGCGTTAACACGACGGCAAAAGGAAGTTCTCGATTTCATTGCCTCCTTCATCGAGGAGCGGGGCTACAGTCCGAGCTACGAGGAACTGGCGCAGGGTTTGGACCTGAATTCGCTGGCCACGGTGCACAAGCACATCCAGGCATTGGAAGCGAAGAGCTACCTGCGCAAGAGCTATAACATGAGCCGGAGCCTGGAGCTGGGGTCGAAGTACTTCGACGACCGGCGGCAGATGGCGAAGGAGCCGGCGGCGGTGCCGCTGGCGGGCCGGATCGCAGCCGGGTCGCCGGTGGAGGCGATCGCGGGACAGGAGCGGCTGGAGTTTGGCGACTTTGTGGGCAATGAGAGCACGTTCGCCTTGCAGGTGCGGGGCGAATCGATGATCGAAGACCACATCTGCGACGGGGATTTCGTCCTGGTGGAGCGGACCAGCGAAGTGAAGGACGGGGAGATCGTGGTGGCGCTGGTGGGGGGCACGGAAGCGACGTTGAAGAGGCTGTACCGGGAACCCGGGGGCTCGGCGCGGCTGCAGCCGGCCAATGCGGCGATGCAACCGATCCGGGTGCCGCTCGATTCGCTGGAGATTCAGGGGCGGGTGCTGGCGGTGCTGCGGAAGTACCGCTGACGGACCGCCGCCGGGGCTGCGCCGGAGTTGATCACCCGAGCGCAGCGCCGGCGGCACTGCCGGTCAGGCTTCGGGCGAGGCGGATCGGCGGGCGCGCACTTCCGCTTCCGCGCGGAACCAGTCGGCCTGGGGGTCGCCGTGGGTGCGCCCTCGATCCTCCCAGTACTGGTAGGCGAGGCGCGCCACTTCTTCCTGGAAGTCCACGGTCTGGAGGGCGGCGGGTTCGGGCGCCGGGGCGGTTTGGGCTTTAGACTTCGGAGTCCGTTTCGCGGGGGCCTTGTGTGTGGCGGCCGCGGATTTCGCGCTGGTCGTACGGGTGGATTTCTTCGCCGGGGCGGGCGCTGCCGCTGCTGCCGCGGCACCCTCCGCAACGATCATCGTCTCCGTCTCGGCTGTGCGTTTCTTGGGCATTCTCTCCTTTGGTTACCTCAGGTTGGGATTCACTTCAGTGTAGCAAACGGCGGAAACATTTCCAGGCACTTCTGTTTTCGGCGCGGGATCGCCGCGCACGGCGCGTTCCGCTATTTGCGTTCCGCGGCCGCCAGCTTCTCGAGCAGTGGGCGGAGGGAGGCCATGGCCTCGCCGAACGCCTCGTGGTACTTCTGGAAGCCGCGGTTCAGCTCGAGCGCCTGCTCGGGCGAGAGACGGGAGCGGATGATCATGTCCCGAACGAGAACGGGGTTGGGCAGAAGGGCCTCTTCGTTCAGTTCTTCGAGGGCAACCGTGGGGTCGTTGTGATACATCGGCGGCTCCGGTCTCCGACTCCCATTATGCACCTCCGGGGCCGGAACTGTTTTCCGGCGCAGGCGGGATTTCTGAAACCGGCGGGGCGTGGGGCGCGTTCCGTACAGCAAGGCCCGAGGCGGGCCTTCGGGGAGTCTGAATGACCGGATCAGCACGGCCGCCGGGGCGAACGGGGGCGGCGGACGCCTTGACGCCCTTGACGGCGGGTCCTAGAATCAAGGTAGCTCGCAGTATCTTCTGGAATTGGTGTCTCTTATGACGGCTAAACCCTCGCTGGCGATCCTTACCGCCTCCGTCCTGCTGCTCAACGGCACGGCGGTGGCTGCTGACAAGAAGAAGGCTGAGGCCGAAGGCCAGCGCGAGACGGTTGCCAAGCCGCTCTCGGACAAGGAGCGCCGGAAGCGCGAAGAGCGGCTCCGGAAGGAACTGGAGACGCCCTACCGCAAGTGGCTGAACGAGGACGTCACCTACATCATCACGGACGAAGAGCGGTCAGCGTGGAAGCGGCTGTCGACGGACGAAGAGCGCGAGCAGTTCATCGAGCAGTTCTGGCTCCGGCGCGACCCCACGCCGGATTCGACGGAGAACGAGTACAAGGAAGAGCACTACCGCCGGATCGCCTACACCAACGAACGGTTCGCGTCGGGGATTCCGGGCTGGAAGACCGACCGCGGGCGGATCTACATCACGTTCGGGCCGGCGGACGAAGTGGAATCGCACCCCTCGGGCGGGACCTACCAGCGGCCGATGGAAGAGGGCGGCGGGACCACGTCGACGTTCCCGTTCGAGAAGTGGCGCTACCGCTACATCGAGGGGATCGGGTCGGACATCATCATCGAGTTCGTGGACCCGACGATGACGGGCGAGTACCGGATGACGATGGACCCATCGGAGAAGGACGCGCTGCTGATGGTGCCGGGGGCGGGCCTGACGCTGATGGAAGAGATGGGCATGGCGAGCAAGAACGACCGTTTCAACCGGACGGACGGCACGCGGCTGGGGACAGGGAACATGCCGCTGCCGGCGCGCATGAACCAGTTTGAGCGGCTGCAACAGTTCGCGATGCTGCAAAAGGCTCCGAACGTGAAGTTCAAAGACCTGGAGGCGCAGGTCAATTCGCGGATCGTTTACAACCTGCTGCCGATGCGAGTGCGCGCGGACTTCCTGAAGATGACGGGCTCGACGACGATGATCAGCCTGTCGGTGCAGTTCGACCGCAAGGACCTGCAGTTCAAGCAGAAGGAGAGCGTCTCCACGGCGGCCGTGAATATCTATGCCCGGGTGACGTCGATGGCGCGCCGCCCGGTGCATGTCTTTGAGGAAGTAGTGACGGTGGATGTGGCCTCCGAGTACCTGGAAGCAGCGGCGAAAGGCGTTTCGATCTTCAACAAGGCGATTCCGCTGCCGCCGGGGACCTACCGGTTGAACATCGTCGCCAAGGACGTGGTGGGCGGGAACATGAACAACTACGAGATGGCGTTGAACGTCCCGCGCTACGAAGACGAGAAGCTGGGTTCGAGTTCCCTGATTCTGGCGGACCTGATTGAGAAGGTGCCGACGCGGAACATCGGCACGGGCCAGTTCGTGATCGGCACGTCGAAGGTACGGCCGCGGTTGAACGAGACGTTCAACCGGGACGAGAAGATGGGCATTTACATGCAGCTTTACAACTTCTCGCCCGACGAAAAGACGCAGAAGCCGAGCGCGAGCATCGAGTACGAGGTGATCAAGAGCGGGTCGAACGAGCAGGTGTTCCAGTTCGCGGAAGAGGCGACCACGGTGGAGGGCGCATCGGCGACGCAGGTGACGGTGGAGAAAGTACTGCCGCTGAAAACGCTGACGCCCGGGCAGTACACGCTCAAGATCAAAGTGACGGACAAACTGAATCAGCAGACCGTGAACCAGACGGCGTCGTTTACGGTAACATAGTACAGTCCGGGGTTTCGCCTTGGCGTGGCGCCCCGGCTCAGCGCGGTCGCCTCCGTTGGGCGGCCCGGGAGGACGAGAAGGCTTCGCGTGATGACAGCGAAGAGATGGCGAGTCGGGTTCGGCATCCTGGCCGCATTCTGTTTGTCCGCCTCTCCGGGGCTGGCGGGCGATCCGGTGCGTCTGAACGGCAGCCTGGTGGGTTTCGTGAGCAACGCGTCGGGCGTCGCGCAGATGGGGGCCACGGTCCTGCTCTACAATCGGGCGGAGCGGCTGGTGGCGCGGGCACTGACCAACGAAAAAGGGGCCTTCGGCTTCGAGAACCTCTCTCCGGACAGCTATTCGCTGCGCGTGACGCTGAGCAGTTTCGTGCCGGCGTTCAAACAAGGCATTCTGGTGCAGCCGGGCATGCGCAGTTTCCTGGCGATCAATCTGGCGGGTGTGCTGAGTTCGATCGAGCTGGTGTATTCGGCGCCGGGGCAGGCGTCGATCATGAGCGACGACTGGAAGTGGGTGCTGCGGAGCAACGTATCGACGCGATCGATTCTGCGCCTCCGGCCGGTCAAGATCGATCAGCACGACGCGACGGTGCGCCCGTCGGAGCGGCATGAATCGAGCGCGTTTTCGGCGACCCGCGGGGTGGTGAAGGTATCGGCGGGGGACCAGGGGGCGAGTTCGGCGCTGGGCAACGAGACGGACCTGGGGACGGCCTTCGCGCTGGCGACCTCGGTCTACGGCGCGAACCGGATTCAGGTGACGGGGAACCTGGGGTATGGTTCGAGCGCCGGTGTTCCGGCGGCCGGGTTCAGCACGCGGTTCAGCCGGACCGACCTGGGCGCGGTGAGTCCGGAAGTGCAGCTCACGATGCGGCAGGTCTACCTGCCGGCGCGGGCGGGAGCGGCGTTTCTGGGCAAGAACGGCGGGCCGGCGCTGCGCACGATGGCGGCGACGGTACAGGACGAGTTGCGGATCAACGACGCGTTGCGGCTGGAATACGGGGCCACGCTGGAGTCAGTGTCCTACCTGGAGCGCCTGAATTTCTTCAGTCCGTTTGCCCGCGCGACGTACGACCTGGGCAAGACGACGTCATTCCAGCTCGCATACAGCTCGGGAGCGCCGCCGCTGGAGTTTCTGATTTCCCGGCAGGGCCCGGATGCGCGGCTTCAGCAGGACCTGCACGCGCTGGCGCTGTTCCCGCGGGTTTCGCTGCGGAATGGGCGGGCGCAGGTGCAGCGGTCGGACAATTTCGAATTCGGGGTTCGCCAGAAGGCGGGACGGCGGAGCTTCAGCGCGAGCGTCTTCCAGGAGAACCTGTCGAACGCGGCGATGTTGCTGTCCGGTTCGGAGGGTGTGGTAGGGGCTTCGGACCTGTTGCCCGACATCGGCTCACGGAGTTCGATCTTCAACATCGGTTCGTTCCGCAGCCGCGGATTCATGGCCAGCGTGGCCGAGGAGTTCGGCGACACGTTTTCGGTGGCATTGGCTTACGGTCTGGGAGGGGTGTTGACGGCAGGGCAGGGCGCACTGGCGGGCGCCACTCCGGACGAACTGCGGGGCATGGTGCGGGCGGCGCAGCGCCACTGGGCGAGCGCGACGAGCGTGTAGAAGAACATCACCTTGGCGCCGGTCGGCCACTCGCGCGCATCCGACACGAGCA